>NZ_JBIVXC010000014.1:0-158688 GCF_044769005.1 Pseudomonas sp. NPDC090755
GTTTCTCGTTGCGTGGGGTGGGTGGTGGTGCGGCGGGTTCTGCCCGTCGGGGGCCGCGTTGGTGGTGGCGTCGGGGGGGGGGGGGGGGGGCCCCCCCCCCCCCCCCCGTGGGGGGGGGGGGGCCCCCCCCCCCCCCCCCCCCCGCCCCCCCCCCCGCTCCCACACAAACAAGGTTGGCATAACACTTGCTCAACCCACGCCATGTGACTGAATTCTCCGATGAATGACGGAATATTGGCATGGCGAAGAGCGACGTAGAGAAAGACCCCGCCGCTAAAGGCAAACTCAAGCTGATCCTGCTGCTGGTGCTGGCATTCGTGCTGGCTATCGGCCTGTCGATCGGTGCCACCTGGTTCTTCCTGCACAAGCCAGAAGACAAGTCGGTCGCCGATCCGGCGCAGGCCGGCAACCTCAAGCCTGCGGCCATCTACGAGCCCCTGGCCCCCGCCTTCGTGGTCAACTTCAACCAGAACGGTCGTCAGCGATTCATGCAGGTGAGCATCACCATGCAGGGTCGCGACCAGGCCGCGCTGGACGCGCTGAAAGTGCACATGCCGGTGATTCGCAACAACCTGGTGATGCTGTTCTCCGGGCAGGGCTTCGACACCCTGGCCAGCCCCGTGGGCCAGGAGATGCTGCGCCAGAAGGCCACCGCCAGCGTCCAGGAAGTGGCACAGAAGGAAGTCGGCAAACCGGTCGTCGACCAGTTGCTGTTCACCAATTTCGTATTGCAGTAGGAGCCACCGATGGCCGTGCAGGACCTGCTGTCCCAGGATGAAATCGATGCCTTGTTGCATGGCGTCGACGATGGGCTGGTACAAACCGAAAGCAACGCCGAACCGGGCAGCATCAAGAGCTATGACCTGACCAGCCAGGACCGCATCGTTCGCGGACGCATGCCGACCCTGGAAATGATCAACGAGCGTTTTGCCCGCTACACCCGGATCAGCATGTTCAACCTGCTGCGCCGCTCCGCCGACGTGGCGGTAGGCGGCGTGCAGGTGATGAAGTTCGGCGAGTACGTGCACTCGCTGTACGTGCCGACCAGCCTGAACCTGGTGAAGATCAAGCCGCTGCGCGGCACCTCGCTGTTCATCCTCGACGCCAAGCTGGTGTTCAAGCTGGTGGACAACTTCTTCGGCGGTGACGGTCGTCACGCCAAGATCGAGGGGCGTGAATTCACCCCGACCGAGCTGCGCGTGGTGCGCATGGTGCTGGACCAGGCCTTCATTGACCTCAAGGAAGCCTGGCAGGCGATCATGCCGGTCACCTTCGAGTACATCAACTCGGAGGTCAACCCGGCCATGGCCAACATCGTCGGCCCGAGCGAGGCGGTGGTGGTCTCGACCTTCCACATCGAACTCGACGGCGGTGGCGGCGACCTGCACGTGACCATGCCGTATTCGATGATCGAGCCGGTGCGCGAAATGCTCGACGCCGGTTTCCAGTCCGACCTGGACGACCAGGACGAGCGCTGGATAAAAGCCCTGCGCGAAGACGTGCTGGACGTCAGCGTGCCGCTCAGCGCCACGGTTGCCCGTCGCCAGTTGAAGCTGCGCGACATCCTGCACATGCAGCCGGGCGACGTGATTCCGGTCGAGATGCCCGAACACCTGGTTCTGCGCGCCAACGGCGTGCCGTCGTTCAAGGCCAAGCTGGGCTCGCACAAGGGCACCCTGGCCCTGCAGATTATCGATCCGATCGAGCGCCGCTGAGCAGCGCCGCCGGTTCCCACTCCGAATTGATTGCCCGTCGAGGACAAAATGGCTAACGAAAACGACTTCACCTCCGTAGACGACCAGGCCCTGGCCGATGAGTGGGCTGCGGCCCTGGAAGAGACCGGTGATGCCGGCCAGGCCGATATCGATGCCTTGTTGGCTGCGGATGTCGGCGGCGGTTCGACGGCCAACAACCGCCTGCCCATGGAAGAGTTCGGCAGCTCGCCGCGCAACAGCGAGAACGTCAGCCTGGAAGGACCGAACCTGGATGTGATCCTGGACATCCCGGTGAGCATTTCCATGGAAGTGGGCAGCACCGAAATCAACATTCGCAACCTGCTGCAGCTCAACCAGGGGTCGGTGATCGAACTGGATCGCCTGGCCGGTGAGCCGCTCGACGTGCTGGTCAACGGCACGCTGATCGCCCATGGCGAGGTGGTGGTGGTCAACGAGAAGTTCGGCATCCGCCTGACCGACGTGATCAGCCCGAGCGAACGCATCAAGAAGCTGCGCTGAGTGAGCCGGCTCCTGCGACGCGGCCTGGCACTGCTGGCCGCCTTCTACGTCGATGTGGCCATGGCCACCGCGCAGCCGGCAGCTGCCGTGGTGGCGCCGAGCGCCGGTGGTAGCGCGGCCGGACAACTGACCCAGTTGGTGCTGGGCCTGCTGCTGGTGCTGGGCTTGATCTTCTTTCTGGCCTGGTTGTTGCGCCGTGTGCAGAACGCAGCGCCCGGCAACGGCCAGGTGATCGAGATCCTCGGCAGTCGCGCCCTGGGACCACGGGATCGCCTGTTGCTGATCCAGGTGGGCAAGGAGCAGATCCTCATCGGTCATACGCCCGGCTCGATCGAGGCCCTGCATGTCATGGCCGAACCGGTCGAAGTGCCTGCCGGTGCCCGCCAGGCAACACCAGAATTCGCCCAGCGCCTGATGGAGCTGATGGGCAAGGATCAGAAGGGTAGGTCGTGATGGGCGCATTGCGCATGATGTTGACGCTGCTGTTGCTGTTGGCAGCGCCATTGGCCGTGGCTGCCGACCCGTTGTCGATCCCGGCGATCACCCTGTCCAGCGGTGCCGACGGCCAGCAGGAATACTCGGTCAGCCTGCAGATCCTGTTGATCATGACGGCGCTGAGTTTCATCCCGGCGTTCGTCATCCTGATGACCAGTTTCACCCGGATCATCATCGTCTTCTCCATCCTGCGCCAGGCCCTGGGCCTGCAGCAGACGCCGTCCAACCAGATCCTCACCGGCATGGCGCTGTTTCTGACCATGTTCATCATGGCCCCGGTGTTCGACCGGGTGAACAAGGATGCCCTGCAGCCCTACCTGAACGAGCAGATGGTGGCCCAGGAAGCGATCGCCAAGGCCCAGGTGCCGCTCAAGGAGTTCATGCTGGCCCAGACCCGCCAGAGCGACCTGGACCTGTTCATGCGCCTGTCCAAGCGCACCGACATCGCCAGTCCCGAGCAGGCGCCGCTGACCATCCTGGTACCGGCCTTCGTCACCTCGGAACTCAAGACCGCCTTCCAGATCGGCTTCATGATCTTCATTCCGTTCCTGATCATCGACCTGGTGGTGGCCAGTGTGCTGATGGCCATGGGTATGATGATGCTGTCGCCGCTGATCATCTCGTTGCCGTTCAAGATCATGCTGTTCGTGCTGGTCGATGGCTGGGCCCTGATCATGGGTACCCTGGCCGGCAGTTTCGGCGGTGTCTGACGCCGCAAGGAGAAGTAGCCCATGACCCCTGAAGTGGCCGTCGACCTGTTTCGCGATGCGTTGTGGCTGACCACCCTGATGGTGGCTGTGCTGGTGGTGCCCAGCCTGCTGGTGGGCCTGGTGGTGGCGATGTTCCAGGCCGCCACCCAGATCAACGAACAGACCCTGAGCTTCCTGCCTCGCCTGCTGGTCATGCTGATCACCCTGATCGTGGCAGGCCCCTGGCTGGTGCAGAAGTTCATGGAGTACATCCTGTCGTTGTACGGCAGCATTCCGCAGCTGATCGGTTGAGTCGTCGATGCTCGAACTGACCGACGCACAGATCGGCACCTGGGTGGCCAGTTTCATCCTGCCGCTGTTTCGCGTTGCCGCCGTGCTGATGACCATGCCGGTATTCGGTACCACCCTGGTGTCGGCGCGCATCCGCTTGTACTTCGCGGTGGCGATTACCGTCGTCATCGTCCCCGCCTTGCCGGCGCTGCCCGAGGTCAATGCCCTGGACCTGAGTGCGCTGCTGCTGATTGCCGAGCAGGTCATCATCGGCGCGTTGCTTGGGCTGTCGTTGCAGCTGTTGTTCCAGGTCTTCGTGGTGGCCGGGCAGATCGTTGCGATCCAGATGGGCATGGGCTTCGCCTCCATGGTCGATCCGGCCAACGGCGTCAACGTGGCAGTGGTCAGCCAGTTCCTGACCATGCTGGTGACCTTGCTGTTCCTGGCCATGAATGGCCATCTGGTGGTGTTCGAGGTGCTGACCGAAAGCTTCACCACCTTGCCCATTGGTGGCGGGTTGCTGGTCAATCACTTCTGGGAAATGGCCGGGCGCCTGGGCTGGGTGTTCGGTGCGGCCTTGCTGTTGGTGCTGCCGGTGATCGCCGCGCTGCTGGTGGTCAATATCGCCTTTGGCGTCATGACCCGCGCCGCGCCGCAGTTGAACATCTTTTCCATCGGCTTTCCGCTGACCCTGGTGTTGGGTCTGCTGATTTTCTGGGTCGGCCTGGCCGACGTTCTTCCTCATTACCAGTCGCTGGCCACCGAAGCGTTGCAGTGGTTGCGTGAACTGGCACGGGCGCGCTGAGCATGGCAGAGAGCGAAAGCGGTCAGGACAAGACAGAAGACCCCACCGAGAAACGCAAGAAGGACTCCCGTGAGAAGGGCGAGGTCGCCCGTTCCAAGGAGCTCAACACCGTCGCCGTGACCCTGGCCGGTGCCGGCGCGTTGCTGGCGTTCGGCGGTGGCCTGGCCGAAACCCTGATGGAGCTGATGCGCATCAACTTCAGCCTGTCGCGCGAGGTGCTGATCGATGAGCGCTCGATGGGGATCTTCCTGCTCGCCTCCGGCAAGATGGCGTTGCTGGCTACCCAGCCGGTGCTGCTGGTGCTGCTGCTGGCGGCAATCATCGGCCCGATTTCGCTGGGAGGCTGGCTGTTCGCCGCCGGCACCCTGGCGCCCAAGTTCAGCCGGATGAACCCGCTGTCGGGGCTCAAGCGCATGTTCTCCATGCATGCGCTGGTCGAGCTGATCAAGGCGTTGGCCAAGTTTTTCGTGATCCTGCTGGTGGCCCTGGCGGTGCTGGCCTCGGACCGCGACGACCTGTTGGCCATCGCCAACGAGCCCATCGAGCAGGCGATTATCCACAGTGTCCAGGTGGTGGGCTGGAGCGCCTTGTGGATGGCGGCGGGCTTGCTGTTGATCGCGGCGGTGGATGCACCGTTCCAGCTGTGGCAGGCGCTGAACAAGCTGAAGATGACCAAGCAGGAAGTGCGCGACGAGTACAAGGACAGCGAGGGTAAGCCGGAAGTGAAGCAGCGCATTCGCCAACTGCAGCGTGAGGCGGCGCAGCGGCGGATGATGGCGGCGGTTCCGGAGGCGGACGTGATCATCACCAACCCGACCCACTATGCCGTGGCCCTCAAGTACGATCCGCAGAAGGGCTCTGCGCCGCTGCTGCTGGCCAAGGGCGCGGATTTCCTCGCCCTGAAGATTCGCGAAATTGCCCGGGAGCACAAGATCCAGGTGCTCGAATCGCCGGCCCTGGCGCGTTCGATCTACTATTCCACAGAGCTCGAAGAAGAAATTCCTGCGGGGCTGTACCTGGCCGTCGCCCAGGTATTGGCCTACGTCTACCAGATCCGCCAGTACCAGGCCGGCAAGGGCAAGGCGCCCGAGCCACTCAAGGAGCCGCCGATTCCGCCGGACCTGCGTCGCGATTGAGTTCCTTTCGCGGGGCAAGCCCGCTCCTACAGGTGCTGTAGGATAGGGCTTGCCCCGCGATCCAGTCACCTCAATTTCCAAAGTTGGAAAGCTTTTTGCAAAGAGCAGCGCAACGCACGTCGTTCGCGTCAAAGTTTTGCTTGAGCTCAACGAGGAATACCGGTGGATCGCTCTCAGTTAATCAGCAGTGCCCGTAACAACCTGGCCGGGTTGGGTCGGGGCAATCTGGGCGTGCCGTTGCTGCTGCTGGTGATGCTGGCAATGATGATGTTGCCGATCCCGCCGTTCTTGCTCGACGTGTTCTTCACCTTCAACATCGCCTTGTCGATCGTGGTCCTGCTGGTCTGCGTCTATGCCCTGCGGCCCCTGGATTTTGCCGCCTTCCCGACCATCCTGCTGGTGGCGACCCTGTTGCGCCTGGCCCTGAACGTGGCCTCCACGCGGGTGGTGATGCTCCATGGTCACGATGGTCACGCCGCCGCTGGTAAGGTGATCCAGGCCTTCGGCGAGGTGGTGATCGGCGGCAACTACGTGGTCGGTATCGTGGTCTTCGCGATCCTGATGATCATCAACTTCGTGGTGGTGACCAAAGGCGCCGGGCGGATTTCCGAGGTGAGCGCGCGCTTCACCCTCGATGCCATGCCCGGCAAGCAGATGGCCATCGACGCTGACCTCAACGCCGGCCTGATCGACCAGGCCCAGGCCAAGTCGCGCCGCGCCGAGGTGGCCCAGGAGGCCGAGTTCTACGGTTCGATGGACGGTGCCAGCAAGTTCGTCCGCGGTGACGCCATCGCAGGCCTCTTGATCCTCTTCATCAACCTGATCGGCGGCATGGCCGTCGGCATGTTCCAGCACAACATGGCCTTCGCCGACGCCGGCAAGGTGTATGCGTTGCTGACCATCGGTGACGGTTTGGTGGCGCAATTGCCATCACTGCTGCTGTCCACCGCCGCCGCGATCATGGTGACCCGTGCCTCCGGTTCCGAGGACATGGGCAGGCAGATCAACCGGCAGATGTTCGATTCGCCCAAGGCCCTGGCCGTTTCGGCCGGCCTGATGATCGTCATGGGCCTGGTGCCGGGCATGCCGCATATCGCCTTCATCAGCCTCGGCCTGCTGGCCGGTGGTGGTGCCTACCTGGTCTGGCGCAAGCAGAACCAGGCCAAGGTCAAGGCCCTGGAGGAGGTCCAGCGCCAGCAGGACCAGTTGCCATCGCCACAGCGCGCCCTGGAAACCAAGGAACTGGGCTGGGACGACGTCACCCCGATCGACATGATCGGCCTGGAAGTGGGCTATCGCCTGATTCCGCTGGTGGACCGCAACCAGGGCGGCCAGTTGCTGGCGCGGATCAAGGGCGTGCGCAAGAAGCTGTCCCAGGACCTGGGCTTTCTGATGCCCACGGTGCACATCCGCGACAACCTCGACCTGGCCCCCAGTGCCTACCGCCTGACCCTGATGGGCGTGATCCTGGCCGAGGCAGAGATCTACCCGGATCGGGAGCTTGCGATCAACCCCGGGCAAGTGTTCGGTACCCTCAACGGCATCGCCGCCCGCGACCCGGCCTTTGGCCTGGAAGCGGTGTGGATCGACGTCAACCAGCGCAGCCAGGCGCAGTCGCTGGGCTACACCGTGGTCGATGCCAGCACGGTGGTCGCCACCCACCTGAACCAGATCCTGCACAAGCACTGCCACGAGCTGATTGGCCACGAAGAGGTCCAGCAACTGCTGCAGGTGCTGGCCAAGGCGTCACCTAAACTTGCCGAAGAGTTGGTGCCGGGTGTCATTTCGTTGTCGGGCCTGCTCAAGGTCCTGCAGGCGCTGCTGGCCGAGCAGGTGCCGGTGCGCGATATCCGCAGCATTGCCGAGGCAATCGCCAACAATGCGGCCAAGAGTCAAGATACCGCCGCGCTGGTCGCCGTGGTGCGCGTCGGATTGTGTCGCGCCATCGTGCAAAGCATTG
This sequence comes from Pseudomonas sp. NPDC090755, assembly GCF_044769005.1. NCBI lineage: Bacteria > Pseudomonadati > Pseudomonadota > Gammaproteobacteria > Pseudomonadales > Pseudomonadaceae > Pseudomonas > Pseudomonas sp. NPDC090755. Next base: position 7,611 of record NZ_JBIVXC010000014.1, read on the forward strand.
TCGGCGTTGAGTCCGAGCTGCCTGTGATCACCCTTGAGCCAAGGTTGGAACAGATTTTGCTCAATAGTCTGCAAAGGGCCGGGCAAGGTCAGGAAGACGGTGTTCTTCTGGAGCCGAGCATGGCCGAAAAGCTTCAGCGTTCGTTGATCGAAGCGGCCCAGCGTCAGGAGATGCAGGGGCAGCCGGCGATCCTCCTGGTCGCAGGACCGGTACGGGCAATGCTGTCGCGCTTCGGCCGCCTGGCTGTACCGAATTTGCATGTTTTGGCGTATCAGGAAATACCTGACAACAAGCAAGTCACCATCGTTGCCACAGTAGGCCCCAACGGCTGAGGTAGTGGGTTATGCAAGTTAAGCGTTTTTTCGCCGCCGATATGCGTCAGGCCATGAAGCTGGTTCGAGATGAGCTGGGGGCTGACGCCGCCATCATCGGCAACCGACGGATTGCTGGCGGTGTCGAGCTGACGGCTGCGCTGGACTACAAGCTGTCCGCCCTGGCGCCACGGGTTCCGAATGTCGAGCTCGAAGTCGAACTGCGCAAGACCCAGTCGCGCATCGTCACCGCCCAGGCCGAACTCGGCAGTCGCAGCGAAAGCGAGGACGGCAACCGCCAATTGTTTGCCGGGCTGCCGCTGACCGCCTCGGAGCCTTTGGTCGAGCCTCATGTCGACGAGCCTGTCGCCCCGGCTGTTGCGCCTGCCGCGCCGGTCGACCCACGCCTGTTCGATGCCATGCGCTCGGAGCTCAGCGGTCTGCGCGAGCTGCTCGAAGTTCAACTCGGCTCCCTGGCCTGGAGCCAGCTGCAAGGCAACCAGCCGCAACAGGCCAACCTCTGGCGGCGCCTGCAGCGTATCGGCCTGTCCGGTCCGCTGGCGCGCGAACTGCTCGACCAGACCGTCGGTATCGATGAGCAGCGCCATGCCTGGCGCATGCTGCTCGCGCACCTGGCACGGCGGATCGAGGTGCCGGAAATCGAGCCGATCGAAGAGGGCGGGGTGATTGCCATGGTCGGCCCGGCCGGCATGGGCAAGACCACGACCCTGGCCAAGCTCGCGGCGCGTTACGTGCTCAAGTACGGCGCGCAGAACCTGGCCCTGGTGAGCATGGACAGTTTCCGCATCGGTGCCCAGGAGCAGCTCAAGACCCTGGGGCGGATCCTCAACGTTTCGGTGACCCACGTCGACCCGGGCCAGTCCCTGGCCCAGGCGCTGGAGCCGCTGCTGCGCAAGCGCGTGGTGCTGATCGATACCGCCGGCCTGCAGGCCAGCGACCCGGCCCTGCGCATGCAGCTGGAGACCCTTGCCGGTCGCGGCATTGCCGCCAGGAATTACCTGGTGCTGGCAACGACCAGCCAGAAGCAGGTGCTCACCGCCGCCTACCACAGCTACAAGCGCTGCGGACTGGCCGGGTGCATCCTGACCAAACTCGATGAAACGGCCAGCCTGGGCGAAGTCCTGAGCCTGGCCATCAGTCATGAACTGCCAGTGGCCTATCTTACTGACGGGCCACGCATTCCTGACGATCTGCACTTGCCGCGCCGCCACCAGCTGGTCAGCCGCGCCGTGAGCGTGCAGATGCAGGACGAGCCCAGCGAAGAGGCCATGGCCGATATGTTCGCTGATCTCTACCACAGCTCCGGCAAACGTGTCGGCTGAGGTGATTGTGAAGACGTTGCAAAGTATCTGCATAGATGGTCTGCCATGCATTTTTCAGGTGTTGAAAGCGCAGCCGTTCATGTGGCCTCGGTCTAAGCAAGACAAGGTAATGAACAAACATGGGTAGCATGCATCCCGTACAGGTGATCGCCGTAACTGGCGGCAAAGGTGGCGTCGGCAAGACCAACGTGTCGGTAAACCTGTCATTGGCGTTGGCAGAGCTTGGCCGTCGGGTCATGCTGCTGGACGCCGACCTGGGTCTGGCCAACGTCGACGTTCTGCTGGGCCTGACCCCGAAACGGACCCTGGCCGATGTGATCGAAGGCCGCTGCGAACTGCGCGACGTGTTGTTGCAGGGGCCGGGCGGCGTGCGCATCGTGCCGGCTGCCTCCGGCACCCAGAGCATGGTGCACCTGGCGCCGGCCCAGCACGCCGGTCTGATCCAGGCCTTCAGCGAAATCGGCGACAACCTCGATGTGCTGGTGATCGACACCGCTGCGGGTATCGGTGACTCGGTAGTCAGCTTCGTGCGCGCGGCCCAGGAAGTGCTGCTGGTGGTGTGCGACGAGCCCACCTCCATCACCGACGCCTACGCGCTGATCAAACTGCTCAACCGCGACTACGGCATGAACCGTTTCCGCGTCCTGGCCAACATGGCGCAGAGCCCGCAGGAAGGGCGCAACCTGTTCGCCAAGTTGACCAAGGTCACGGATCGTTTCCTGGACGTGGCCCTACAATACGTCGGCGCGGTGCCGTACGACGAATGCGTGCGCAAGGCGGTGCAGAAGCAGCGTGCGGTCTATGAAGCCTTCCCGCGCTCCAAGTGCGCGCTGGCGTTCAAGGCCATTGCCCAGAAGGTCGACAGCTGGCCGCTGCCTGCCAACCCGCGTGGCCACCTTGAGTTTTTCGTCGAGCGCCTGGTGCAGCCGACGAGTGCGGGACCTGTGCTATGAATGCCAGCGGATACCGGATGTACTGCAAGGCTTCACGCGATGCCCAATACGAATTGATCGAGCGCTACGCGCCCCTGGTCAAGCGCATCGCCTACCACTTGCTGGCGCGCTTGCCGGCCAGTGTGCAGGTGGAGGATCTGATCCAGGCCGGGATGATCGGCCTGCTCGAAGTCGCCAACAAGTACGACGCGAGCAAGGGTGCCAGTTTCGAAACCTATGCCGGTATCCGGATCCGCGGGGCAATGCTCGATGAAGTGCGCAAGGGCGACTGGGCACCGCGTTCGGTGCACCGCAACACCCGCATGGTCAGTGACGCGATTCGCGCCATTGAAGCAAAAACCGGCCGCGATGCTAAAGATCACGAGGTTGCTGCCGAACTCCAATTGAGTCTCGATGATTACTACGGGATTCTGAACGACACCCTGGGCAGCCGCCTGTTCAGCTTCGACGACCTGTTGCAGGACGGCGAACATGAAGGCCTGCACGAGGATGGCGCCAGTGCCCAGCTCGAGCCTTCGCGCGACCTGGAAGACGAGCGCTTTCAGAAGGCCCTGGCCGAGGCCATTGCCAACCTGCCGGAGCGCGAGCGTCTGGTACTGGCGCTGTATTACGACGAGGAGCTGAACCTCAAGGAAATCGGCGAGGTGCTGGGGGTCAGCGAGTCACGTGTCAGCCAGTTGCACAGCCAGTGCGCGGCGCGTCTGCGCAGTCGCCTGGGAGAATGGCGGGCGCGTTGAACGCAGGTTCGATGCAGTCGCGAAATGCATTACCCGAATTGATTGAATGCGCGTTCAGCGCTGAGCGCGTCTAAGACTGCTTGGAGGTCTAATTGAACAAAGACATGAAAATCCTCATCGTCGACGATTTCTCGACGATGCGGCGGATCATCAAGAACCTGCTGCGCGACCTGGGCTTCACCAACACCCAGGAAGCCGATGACGGCAACACCGCGTTGCCGATGCTCGAAAGCGGTCATTTCGATTTCCTCGTGACCGACTGGAACATGCCTGGCATGTCCGGTATCGACCTGCTGCGCAAAGTGCGCGCCGATGAACGCCTCAAGCACCTGCCGGTGCTGATGGTGACTGCCGAGGCCAAGCGCGAGCAGATCATCGAAGCGGCCCAGGCCGGCGTCAACGGCTATGTGGTCAAGCCGTTCACCGCACAGGTGCTCAAAGAAAAGATCGAGAAGATCTTCGAGCGCGTGAACAGCTAAGACTCGCCACGGGGGCGCTATGGAGCAATCACATTCATCCTTGGGCGAGTTCGAGTCGACGCTGAAAAAACATGCCCAGGAGCTGGTCGACAGCCTTGAGCGAGGCAAATTCGGCGACGCGGTGCAACTGATCCATCAGCTGAACCAGACCCGAGACCGTGGCCTGTACCAGGAAGTCGGCAAACTGACCCGCGAGCTGCACAGCGCGATCGTCAGTTTCCAGATCGACCCGCACATGCCGCAGGCCGAGGAAGTGTCGCAGATCACCGACGCCACCGAGCGCCTGTCCTATGTGGTCAAGCTGACCGAGGGTGCGGCCAACCGCACCATGGACCTGGTCGAGGCCAGCACGCCGGTACTCAACGAGCTGAGCGACGAAGCCCGGGCCTTGAGTGTCGACTGGCAGCGCTTCATGCGCCGCGAAGTGGCGGCGCCTGAGTTTCGCGAGCTGGCCCGGCGCGTCGACAGTTTCCTGACGCGCAGCGAGGCGGGTAACCGCAAGGTCGCCGGCCACCTCAACGACATTCTGTTGGCTCAGGACTATCAGGACCTCACCGGTCAGGTGATCAAGCGCGTCACCGCGCTGGTCACCGAAGTAGAAAGCAATCTGCTCAAGCTCGTGCTGATGGCCAGTCAAGTCGACCGTTTTGCCGGTATCGAACATGACCACCAGCAGCTGCGTGCTGAAAAAGATCAAGAAAAACATCCGACTCGGGGTGAAGGTCCGCAGATTCATGCCGATAAGCGTGAAGACGTCGTGTCCGGTCAGGACGATGTCGACGATCTGCTGTCCAGTCTGGGTTTTTAGGGAGCACGTTTAATGAGCTTCGGCGCCGATGAAGAAATCCTCCAGGATTTTCTGGTAGAAGCCGGCGAGATTCTTGAGCAACTGTCCGAGCAACTGGTCGAGCTGGAAAGCCGTCCCGATGATGCCGACCTGCTCAATGCGATCTTTCGCGGTTTTCACACTGTAAAAGGGGGCGCCGGCTTCCTCCAGCTCAACGAGTTGGTGGAGTGCTGCCATATCGCCGAGAACGTCTTCGACATCCTGCGCAAGGGTGAACGTCGCGTCGACGCCGAGCTGATGGACGTGGTCCTGGAAGCCCTGGACACGGTCAACAGCATGTTCGGCCAGGTGCGCGAGCGCAGTGAGATCACCCCGGCCACCCCTGAGCTGCTGGCGGCGCTGTCGCGCCTGGCCGAGCCGGGTGGCGCCGAGCAGGCACCGGCGCCTGAGCCGGTGGTCGAGGCCGCGCCCGAGGCGCAAGCCGAAGCAGACATCACCGACACTGAATTCGAACAGTTGCTCGACTCGCTCAACGCGGTCAAGGCCGAAGCTGAAGCACAGGTGCAGGCACCTGCCGCCGCCAGCGACGAAATCACCGACGCCGAGTTCGAGTCGCTGCTCGACCAATTGCACGGCAAGGGCCAGTTCGCTCCCGAGGGGCTGGCTGCTCCGGCGCCTGCGCCCGTGGCCGCCCAGAGTGATAGCGACGAGATCACCGACGACGAGTTCGAGGCGCTGCTCGACCAGTTGCATGGCAAGGGTACCTTCGCCGTCGACGCCTTGCCCGCGGCTGCGGCACCGGCCCAGGCGTCGGCGCCGGCCGCTGCTGACGATCACATCACCGAGCACGAGTTCGAAGCGCTGCTCGATGAACTGCACGGCAAGGGCAAGTTCGCGCCCGACAGCGTTGCCGCTGCTCCGGCTGCAACTGCGGCTGTAGCTGCAAAGCCCGCACCTGCACCCGCACCGGCTGCGGCCAAGCCTGCCGCCGCACCAGTGCCTGCCGCCGCCCCGACCAAGGCGGCTGCGCCCGCGCCGGCCCGACAGGCCGCCCCGGCTGCCGACAAGGCCGCCAGCGAAGCGGAAACCACCGTGCGGGTCGATACCGCGCGCCTGGACGAGATCATGAACATGGTCGGCGAACTGGTGCTGGTGCGTAACCGCCTGGTGCGCCTGGGCCTGAACAGCGGCGATGAGGCCATGTCCAAGGCCGTGTCGAACCTGGACGTGGTCACCGCCGACCTGCAGACCGCGGTGATGAAGACCCGCATGCAGCCGATCAAGAAGGTCTTCGGGCGCTTCCCGCGCCTGGTTCGTGACCTGGCCCGGCAGTTGAAGAAAGAGATCAACCTGGAACTGGTCGGTGAAGAAACCGACCTGGACAAGAACCTCGTCGAGGCCCTGGCCGACCCGTTGGTGCACCTGGTGCGCAACGCCGTCGACCACGGCATCGAAACCCCTGAAGAACGCGAAGCGTCGGGCAAGGCCCGGGGTGGCAAGGTGGTGCTCTCGGCCGAGCAGGAAGGCGACCATATCCTGTTGTCGATTTCCGACGACGGCAAGGGCATGGATCCCAACGTGCTGCGCGCCAAGGCGGTAGAGAAGGGCCTGATGGACAAGGATGCGGCCGATCGCCTGAGCGAGTCGGACTGCTACAACCTGATCTTCGCCCCGGGTTTCTCGACCAAGACCGAGATCTCCGACGTGTCCGGTCGTGGCGTGGGCATGGACGTTGTGAAAACCAAGATTTCCCAGCTCAACGGCTCGATCAACATTTTCTCGGCCAAGGGCCAGGGCTCGAAGATCGTCATCAAGGTGCCGCTGACCCTGGCGATCATGCCGACCCTGATGGTCATGCTCGGCAACCAGGCCTTCGCCTTCCCGCTGGTCAACGTCAACGAGATCTTCCACCTGGACCTGTCGCGCACCAACGTGGTCGACGGCCAGGAAGTGGTGATCGTGCGCGACAAGGCCTTGCCGTTGTTCTACCTCAAACGTTGGCTGGTCAGTTCCGCCGCTCATGAAGAGCAGCGCGAGGGCCACGTGGTGATCCTTTCGGTGGGCACCCAGCGGATCGGCTTCGTCGTCGATCAACTGGTGGGCCAGGAAGAAGTGGTCATCAAGCCGCTGGGCAAGATGCTCCAGGGCACGCCGGGCATGTCGGGCGCCACCATCACCGGTGACGGGCGCATTGCGCTGATCCTCGACGTACCGAGCATGCTCAAGCGTTACGCTGCCCGGCGTATTTGATTCTGGTGGCGCGGCCCGCACGCCGCGCCCCCTAATGGAGTGTTTATGGCAGTCAAGGTCCTGGTGGTGGATGATTCCGGTTTCTTCCGCCGCCGTGTCTCGGAAATTCTTTCAGCGGACCCGACTATCCAGGTCGTGGGCACCGCGACCAACGGCAAGGAAGCGATCGACCAGGCACTGTCGCTCAAGCCCGATGTCATCACCATGGACTACGAAATGCCCATGATGGATGGCATCACCGCTGTGCGTCACATCATGCAGCGTTGCCCGACCCCGGTGTTGATGTTCTCCTCGCTGACCCACGAAGGCGCGCGGGTAACCCTCGATGCCCTGGATGCCGGGGCCGTCGATTACCTGCCGAAGAACTTCGAAGACATCTCCCGCAATCCGGAGAAGGTCAAGCAGCTGTTGTGCGAAAAGGTCCATACCATTTCCCGCAGCAACCGTCGCTCCAGTGCCTACGCCAGTCCCGCGCCGGCACCGCAGCCGGCCGCGCACCCAGCGCCGAGCGTCAGCAGCCTGGGCACCAGCCCCGCGCCGCGCGCCAGCGCGCCGGTGCGTGCAGCGGCCGCGACCTCGCCGGCGCCCAAGCGCAAGCCGTACAAGCTGGTGGCCATAGGCACCTCCACTGGTGGGCCGGTGGCGCTGCAGCGGGTCCTGACCCAGCTGCCGGCCAGCTTCCCGGCACCGATCGTGCTGATCCAGCACATGCCGGCAGCCTTCACCAAGGCTTTTGCCGAGCGCCTGGACAAGCTGTGCAAGATCCGCGTCAAGGAAGCCGAGGACGGCGACATGCTGCGTCCGGGCCTCGCTCTGCTGGCACCCGGTGGCAAGCAGATGATGGTCGACGGACGCGGTGCGGTGAAGATCCTGCCAGGTGACGAGCGCCTGAACTACAAGCCATGCGTGGACATCACCTTCGGCTCCGCGGCCAAATCCTACGGCGACAAGGTGCTCTCGGTGGTACTCACCGGCATGGGCGCCGACGGTCGTGAAGGCGCGCGCCTGCTCAAGCAGGGCGGCAGCACGGTCTGGGCCCAGGATGAAGCCAGTTGCGTGATCTATGGCATGCCCATGGCCATCGTCAAGGCCAACCTGGCCGATGCGGTCTACAGCCTGGACGAGATCGGCAAGCACCTGGTCGAGGCGTGCGTCTGATGGATGTCCTGAGCCTTATCGGCATCATCCTGGCGTTCGTTGCCATCGTCGGTGGCAACTTCCTCGAAGGCGGCCACCTGACGGCCCTGATCAACGGCCCGGCGGCCCTGATCGTGCTCGGTGGTACCCTGGCCGCGGCGCTGTTGCAAACGCCCATGAGCGCCTTCAAGCGGGCGCTGCAGATCGTGCGCTGGATTCTCTTTCCGCCGCGTATCGACCTGGCCGGTGGCATCGACCGGGTGGTCAACTGGAGCCTGACCGCGCGCAAGGAAGGCCTGCTGGGCCTGGAAGGCGTGGCCGATGCCGAGCCGGATCCCTATGCGCGCAAGGGCCTGCAGTTGCTGGTCGATGGCGCCGAACCCGAGGCCATCCGCAGCATCCTCGAAGTGGATTTCTACACCCAGGAAAGCCGGGATATCCAGGCGGCCAAGGTGTTCGAGTGCATGGGCGGCTATGCGCCGACCATCGGTATCATCGGCGCAGTGATGGGCCTGATCCATGTCATGGGCAACCTGGCCGATCCGTCACAGCTGGGCAACGGTATCGCCGTGGCCTTTGTCGCCACCATCTATGGCGTGGCCAGTGCCAACCTGATCCTGCTGCCGATCGCCAACAAGCTCAAGGCCCTGGCCATGCGTCAGTCGCGCTACCGGGAAATGCTCCTGGAAGGCTTGCTGTCGATCGCCGAGGGCGAGAACCCGCGCTCGATCGAGCTGAAGCTTCAGGGCTTCATGGAGTAACGCATGGCGCGCCGTCGACAACCCGAGGAACACGAAAACCACGAACGCTGGCTGGTGTCCTATGCCGACTTCATTACCTTGCTGTTCGCCTTCTTCGTGGTCATGTACTCGATTTCCTCGGTCAACGAAGGAAAGTACAAGATCCTTTCCCAGGCGCTGATCGGGGTGTTCAACGACCCCGAGCGCAGCCTGAAGCCGATCCCCATCGGTGATGAGCGTCCGTTGAGCGTCAAACCGGCCGAGCCGTTGATCAAGGACAGCGAGCAGGTCGATGCGGGGCTGGCGCAGGCCAGCATCGATCCGCTCAAGCGCATTGCCGACGATGTGCGCGATGCCTTCGGCGACCTTATCAAGTCCGACCAGATGACCGTGCGCGGCAACGAACTGTGGGTCGAGATCGAGCTCAATTCCTCGTTGTTGTTCGGCAGTGGCGATGCCATGCCCAGCGACGTGGCGTTCAACATCATCGAGAAGGTGGCGCGGATTCTCAGGCCGTTCGCCAACCCGGTGCATGTCGAAGGCTTTACCGACGACCTGCCGATTCGCACCGCCCAGTACCCGACCAACTGGGAGCTGTCGTCGGCGCGGGCCGCCAGCATCGTCCGTTTGCTGGCGATGGACGGGGTGAACCCGGCGCGCATGGCCGCGGTCGGCTACGGCGAATTCCAGCCGATTGCCAGCAATGCCAGCGCCGAAGGCCGGGCACGCAACCGCCGGGTGGTGCTGGTGATCTCGCGCAACCTGGAAGTGCGCCGCAGCCTGACCGCCAGCGGGAGCGCCAACGCCACACCGGACGCGGCATTGAAGCGGGCTGGCACACAAACTGCACCGCCAGCGCTATCACCGACGGTGGGAGGCAATCGCGTCAATCCTCCGTCACCGAACCCATAACCATTCCCGGCAGGGCAGGTCGCCCTGGTGGGAGGAAGCGACGTAATGAGAGTCTGGGCAGTAGCCAATCAAAAGGGTGGCGTCGGCAAGACCACCACTTCCATCGCCCTGGCCGGCTTGCTGGCCGAGGCGGGTAAGCGTGTGGTCGTGGTCGACCTGGACCCGCACGGGTCCATGACCAGCTACTTCGGGCATAACCCGGATACGCTGGAGCACAGCTGCTACGACCTGTTCCTGCACAAGGGCAGTGTGCCCGAAGGCCTGCCGGGCCAGTTGCTGCTGCCCACCAGCGACGAGAACATCTCCCTGTTGCCGTCCAGCACCGCCCTTGCCGTGCTCGAGCGCCAGTCGCCGGGACAGAGTGGCCTGGGCCTGGTGATCGCCAAGTCTCTGGCGCAGCTGTGGCAGGACTTCGACTACGCCATCATCGACAGCCCGCCCTTGCTCGGCGTGCTGATGGTCAACGCCCTGGCGGCCAGCCAGCAGTTGGTGATCCCGGTGCAGACCGAGTACCTGGCGGTCAAGGGGCTGGAACGCATGGTCAGCACCCTGGCCATGGTCAATCGCTCGCGCAAGCAAGCCTTGCCCTACCATATCGTGCCGACCTTGTTCGACCGCCGCACCCAGGCATCGATGGGCACCTTGCGGGTGCTGCGTGACGCTTATCCCGAGACCATCTGGCAAGGCTACATACCGGTGGATACCCGCCTGCGCGACGCCAGCCGGGCCGGGCAGACGCCGTCGCAGTTCGACGGCAAGAGCCGAGGGGTGGTGGCCTACCGGGCCCTGCTCAAGCACCTGCTGACCCATAACATCACCCAGCAGGTGGCCTGATGAGCCTTCCACAAAAGCTGGCCACCGGCCCGCAACTGGCCCTGCAGTCCTACCTTGACGGCCTGTTGCATGAAGCCACCGAGGAGCTTGAACGGGTCGAGCCCGAGCCCGAGATCGAGATCGACGAATTTCAGGCCGCCGTGCTCGAAGAGCAGGTGCGCGATGCGCGGGTAGCGCGACAGGAAAAGCCTGTGCCGGCCCCGGCCGTAGCGCTGCCCTTTGCCGAGCCCGTGCCTGCGGTGCGTCCGGCGTTGATGCCGGTTGCCATGCCCGCGCCGGTTGCCGAGCCGCTTGCGCTTGACGTTGTCGCCGAGCCGCCCGCTCATGTGGAACCGCTGGTGGAGGTCCACCTGCCACCGGCACCCGACCAGCCCGTGCCGCCGGCCACCGTCGATGGTCGTCCGGCCTGGGCCGCCGAGCCGTTCGAATGCCTGCTGTTCGATGTCGCCGGGCTGACCCTGGCCGTGCCGCTGGTGTGCCTGGGCTCGATCTATTCACTGGCAGGGCAAGAGCTGACGCCGCTGTTCGGCCAGCCGGACTGGTTCCTGGGCATTCTGCCGAGCCAGGCCGGCAACCTGAAAGTGCTGGATACCGCGCGCTGGGTCATGCCTGACCGCTACCGCGAGGATTTTCGCCAGGGCCTGCAATACGTGATTTCGGTCCAGGGCTACGAGTGGGGCCTGGCGGTGCATCAGGTCAGCCGTTCGCTGCGCCTGGACCCGAACGAGATCAAATGGCGCAGCCAGCGCGGCCAGCGGCCGTGGCTGGCCGGCACGGTCATCGAACACATGTGCGCACTGCTCGACGTCGCCGAACTGGCCGGTTTGATCGCCAGCGGTGCGGTCAAGCAGCTGCACGCCACCCATAAATGAACGGTCGCACCAGCGATCGCACTGAGCACACCGCCGAAGGCGGATTTTGAGGGATAGGGGAATGAAAAAGTCGTCTGCGCAAGGTTCCGAAGATCCGATCCTGCAGTGGGTAACCTTCAAACTGGACAACGAGTCCTACGGCATCAACGTGATGCAGGTGCAGGAAGTCCTGCGCTACACCGAAATTGCCCCGGTCCCGGGTGCCCCGAGCTACGTGCTGGGCATCATCAACCTGCGCGGCAACGTGGTGACCGTGATCGACACCCGTCAGCGCTTCGGTCTGATGCCGACGGAAATCACCGACAACAGCCGCATCGTCATCATCGAGGCTGACAAGCAAGTGGTCGGCATCCTGGTCGACAGCGTGGCTGAAGTGGTTTACCTGCGCCAGTCGGAAATCGAGACCGCGCCGAACGTCGGTAACGAAGAATCGGCCAAGTTCATCCAGGGCGTGTGCAACAAGAACAACGAGCTGCTGATCCTGGTCGAGCTGGACAAGATGATGACCGAGGAAGAGTGGTCCGAGCTGGAGAACATCTGAGTTGATCTTCGAGGTAGCAGTCATATTTCTGGCGCTGCTCTGGGCGCTGAGCCTGTGGTACTTCCTGAACTACAGCAAGCGCCAGCGCGAGCTGGCCGCGCAACAGGCCCAGGGTGATGCGTTGCGTGACCAGCGCATCAAGGACCTGGCCAAGCGCCTGGATGACTACCAGAACGGCAGCGTGCGCATGGGCGAAGCCCTGCACGAGCTGCGCGCGGTGGTAGCGCCCCTGCCGGACAAGCTGTTGCAGCTTGAACAGCGTGACCCCAACAGCCTGTCGTTCGCCCAGGCGGCGCGGCTGGTGGGCATGGGCGCGAGCGTCGATGAGCTGACCCAGTCCTGCGGCCTGACCCAGGCCGAGGCGGAGCTGATGAGCAAGGTGCATCGCGCTTGAGCGGCGCGGTTGAGCACCCTCAGGTGCTCAGCCAGCTGTGGACCGAACCGATTTGCGTGTGATCACGCAACGGTAGTAACTGCCCCTCGAGCTCAAGGAAGTGTGCCAAGTCGATCACCTGTTCGCCATTGGCATGAGGGCAGGTCAGGAAGGCACATAGTTCTCGAAGCTGTTTCAGCCAGCCCAGTTTTGCATCGATGACGTCGTTCACGACACCAGGGCCGGTCATCCGGTTGAGCTCAAGCGAGTATTGGTAGAGTTTTTCCGTGTCGTTGGCGGCAGGGCGCGATCGGTAGAAGTCGCGGTTACCTTGGTAGCGTTGCAGGATTTCGTCCGAGATTGCATCGAGGGTCGGGTTGCCCGCATGGCTACCGATCAAGCTGGTGTTGTACTTGATGAGCATGCCCAGGCGCGGGTTGACCACGGGAGGGTTGAGCAGCAGCCCGTCCTGGGTGGTGCTCAATGAAACCTGGTCGATGCCCACCAACGTACCCTCTGCGGCGCCTCTGGCGTGCGCCAGCAGTCGATCGTCACAGTCCAGGTAGATGCCTCCTTCGGCATTGAGCAGGCGGTAACGCAGGATATCGGAGGCCGATGAATAGTTGACACCTGGGGAACTCGCATCCGTCGCCGCACGGTACTGCTCGAAGTATTTGCTGTTTTGGAAGTCCTTGTAGAAGGCCTGGTCTTCCAGTTCAAGCACCTTGAGACCCGGCGCCCGCTGCTCGAGCGTTCGTAAGTTGTGCGCATACTCCGGGGAACGGCTGGAGAGGTAAAGGCGATACTCATAGGAGGTGTCTGCCAGCACCTCGGTGTTGTGGCTGATAGCCTCCAAGTACGCTTCGCCGATCTTCCGGTTACCAATCCACACGCTGGAGAATGTCTTCGGAATCTCCGTGCGTACGAGTTCTGAATAGGCGGATAGATCCACTGGCAGCTGCAGGTCTATCCCGAGGGCCCTGAGGCGTTGCTGGCGGCTCAGGTCGGTGACGCTGTCCGCGGAGGGGAGGTCCTGTGCTTTGACCAGTCCAGGACTCTCGGCTTCAGGGGAGTAGAAAGTCCAGACACCCGACTCTGCATGGGCAAAGAGGTTGGTTCGGGCGTCATAGTAAACGTCTCTCTGGGCAAGCATGTTTTCGTCATACAGCAAACTGGCCTCTAACTGCACCCTGCCATCGGGCCCTATGTTTCGCGTCACTGCATCGGCAACGGCGCTGTCCGCAGAGTCAAGTGCAAGCGCGCTCATGTCCAGTTGAAACGCTTCTTCGAGCGGGCTTAACGCTTTGGCAGCCAGCGCGGGGTCGCCACTGAGCGGGTAACCCCATTGATCGTTGATCAGGCGCGGTTGCACGAACGATGCGCTTCGGAACTCGAACAATTGCCAGTCCTCGGCAAAGGGCGCATGGGCCAGCGGCAGTGCATTGAGCAGGCCATAGGCCTGGTATTGCACGCCTTCAGCTTTCTCTTCGGCCGTTTTGCCGTTGATGACTTGATCGAGGCCGAGGCCGAACTGGGCGATCCCCCCAGCGGCGAACAGCAGGCCCAGCCAGGGGGAGACCAGCGCCAGTGGCGCCAGAATGGTCAGGGCGCTGGCCATGTAACCGCGCCAGCGCGTCTTGTTGATGCTGGCGTCGGTGGTGATGATGGCATCGGCATCCTCGTATGAGCGGCTTTGCTGGCGTTGGGCGATGGCCAGGAACACATCGCCCTCGATTGGCGGGCTGTAGGTGGCTACCTTGTAGTTGATGTACTGCTGCGGGTTCCAAAGGCCGTCGGTCGTGAAGCCAGGGCGATCTGCTGGGCGCAAGTAGCTATGTGGATACGCGCCAAGCCCCTGTAATGCTGTTTCCAGTCCACTGAAATCCAGGCCGTCCGCCAGGTCTTGCGGGGCAAAGTGCTGCATCAGTTGCATGCGTTTGCGTGCGTCCTTGCACTGCTGCGCGACCCACGTCTTCATCAGCGACTCGGTGGCGAACTCATGCAGTGGCGAGCTGTTGCCCGGGATGTAGAGCAGGGTCAGGCCGCTGGCGTGATGTTTGATGCACAGCAATGACGTCGCCGGGTAGCCATAGATGTTCAACGGCGCCACCTGCACCTTGGTCTCGCGCGGCTTCAGGCCTGCCACTTGCCAGGCGAGCTGGCGCGCCGCCTCGGACAGGCTGCCTTCGAGCATCTGCTTGTTGCAGGCTGCCACGAAGGCAATCTGTGCCGCGTGCCGATAATTTTCCAGGCCCTGTTTCCAGTACTCGTCGAGCATTTGTCGATAGGGTATGTGGAAGTCCTTGTACCAGACGAAATTGATGAAGTCCTCGGCGGATAGACTGACATGGTTGTCCCAGCCGTAAACGGGTGGGTCGGTGCGCTGGAACAGGCCGTTGTACACATAGAAGTCCTTGGTCGAGTCGAAAATGCCCTCCAGGTGTTTCGGGTCGAGGATGGTGACTGCCTGGGGGATCGGCTGCGAAGGCCAGGGGTACCCCGCACCATGGCCAAGCCAGTCCTGATGCTCGCCTTGCCAGTTGCTCAGCATGGCCTGGGTCATGGTCATCCTGTTGGCAACGTAGCCGACCCAGCTGTGTACATGGAACTGATAGTGCAGGGTCACGGCATCGACCTTGTCGGGGTCCAGATCAAGCCCGTGGGAGCGCATCCAGGTACGCAATGCCTCGGCTGCGGCATGATCGGGGCGGGGAAAGGACTGCAGGGTGTCATGGGCGAACTTGATCGCCTTGGGGCTCAGGAACGTCTTGCTCATCGTGGGTCGTCTCTGTCAGGAGAAAGGAACGACCATGGTCAATGTTGGCGGGCGCGGGGGTGTGTTAGATAGGTATCGTGCCGCTGGTGCTCAGGTGCTTAACCAACTGTGTTCGGCGCCAACGATCACCATGTCATCCAACGGCATGAAGCGCGGTAGGAGGACCTTTTCGAAGTACTCGACGTCCATCAACAGGCTCCGGTTACGGATAGGGAGCATCAGAATCTTGTAGGCTTCGCGCAGTTGCTGCAACCAGGGCAGCTCGCGATCCACGATGCTGTTCAGCACGTCCGGGCCGGTCAGAAAGTTCAGGCGCCTGGCGTAGTCCAGGTCTCTTTCAACCGGGTTGCCTTCCGAAGCCGTGTAGAAATCAGGTTCGAACTGCTCATACCGAAGGAGTATTTCGTCCGAAATGGCGTCGAGTGTCGGATTGCCGGCATGACTGCCAATCAGGCTGGTATTGAACTCGTTGTCCATTCCCAGGAGGGCGCTGGACATCGGCTCGTTCAGGATCAACCCCTTTGCCGTGGTGCTCAGCTCCAGCTGCTCCAGTTGCTCCCTCACTTCGGCGGGGGACTTTCCCGGGATATCCAGAAAGTCATCGCAATCCAGATAGATTCCGCCCTCATGCCTGAGCAGGCGATAACGCAGGATGTCCGAGGCGGACGAGTAGTTCCTGGCGACCGATCGAGCATCGGTTGCGGCCTCATACTGAGGGTAATACTTGCTGCCCTCGAACGCCTTGAAGAATGGCTGCTCTTCCAATTTGAGCACCTCCAGCCCCGGAGCCCGCTCAACCAGGGTGCGCAGATTGTGCTCATAGGCTGAGGCGTCGCCACCGAGAAACAACTGATACCTGAATTGACTGCCCGCCAGCACACTGGCGTTTTGTTCGATTGCCTGAAGGTAGTGTTCACCCATTCGCGCGTTACCGATCCAGAGGGACGACACCTGTTTAGGGATCTGACTCCGCTTGATGGCCTGGAAGCCGGAAAGGTCGAGTGGTTGTTGCAGGTCAATGCCTAACCCTTGAAGGGTTGCCTGGCGTTGCGCAGGCGTGACGTTGTCGGGGGCGGGAGGTGTATCGACTCTGTTCAGCGCGACGGGCCATTCTTCAGCCTTGTAGTAGGCGGTGTCGGTGCCTTGGGTATGCACGAACAGATTGGTTGCTGCATCGTATTCAACATCCACCCACTCTTCGGTCTCAGGGTGAAGATACGCTTTGAGCCGTGTGCCATTGCCTTCTTTGAACCGGTGGATCAGCCGTCCGACAGGGCTTTCAGCGTCCAGGCTGGCAAAGCGTGTGGGGAATTCAAACGCTTGCTGCAGCGGGGACAGGGCTTGCGCCGCAAGTGCCGGGTCGCCGCTCAGGGGATAGCCCAGATGATTGTTGATGCGTCGTGGTCGAATGAACTGCGGACTTTTGAGTTCGAACAGACGCCAGGCGCGAAAGGGCTTGAACGCACCGCTCGGCAAGGCATTCAGCAGCCCATAGGATAGCGCTTCGATACCCTCGGCTTTTGCTTCGGCGCTACGGCCATTGATCAGCTGATCGACACCCAGGCCAAACTGGGCGATGCTCGCTGCGGCGAACAGCACACCCAGTAGCGGGTGGGCCAATGCCAAGGGTGCGAGGATGGCGAGGGCGTTGACCAGATAGCCGCGCCATTTTGCTTTTCTGAGTTGTCCCCGCGTTGTGATCAGGGCGTCTGCATCGGCGTAGGCTCGCGCTTTTTGTCGTTCAGCAAGGATTTGAAACATGTCCCCGTGGAGGGCCGGGCTGTAGGTTTCAGCCCGGTAATCGATGTAGGTCTGTGGGTCCCATTGGCCTGAGGTGGTGAAGCCAGGACGGTTCGGCGAGAGATGAAAGCTGTGGGGGAAGACAGCCAACCCTTGTAGTGCGGTTTCCACGCCAGAGTAGCTGAGCCCGTCGGGAAGGTCCGCAGGCGCAAAGTGATGGAGCAACTGATCACGGGCATCCGGATCTTTGCATTGGGTGGCGAACCAGCTCTTCATTTGCCGCTCGTTCGAGAATTCATGCAGCGGTGAGCTGTTGCCTGGGATGTACAACAAGATCAGGCCGCTCTGGCTGTTTCTGGCGTAAAGCAACGACGTGCTGCTGTACCCGTAGACATTGAGCGCGTGGACAGTCACATGTCGCGGTCGTGGTCGGACCCCGGCTGCCTGCAGGGCTAGCGCCTGTCCTTTGTTACTCAGGGAATCTTCGAGAACCTGCTTGTTGCTGGCGGCGATGAAACTGATCTGGGCGCATTGGCGGTATCGGGACAAGCCCTTAAGCCAGAATGCATCGAGCATTTTGCGGTAAGCGGTGTGAAAGTCTTCGGCCCAGATGAACTCAGTGAAGCCCTGCGCTGGCAGGCTGACGAGGTTATGCCGTCCGTAGTCGTTCGAGGCGCTGCGTTTGAACAGTCCGTTATAGATTTGATAGGCGCCGTCGGGCTCCCAATTGCCATCCTCGAGTTGTGGATCGATCAGGATTGGATGTTCTGGCAGGGGAGAGGTTGCCCAGGGCAGACCATATCCACCTCCGAACAGTGGAAGACCTTCGCCTTGCCAGTTGTTCAGCAGCGCTTGAGTCATGCTCATGCGTTCGACTACCCGGGCGATCCAGCGCTGGCCGCGCTTCTGATAGTGCAAGGTGACGGCGTCGACCTGGTCAGGGTCGATGTCCTGGCCGTGTTGACTGGCCCAGCGACGGATGACCCTGGCCGCCTCGCGATCGGGCCGGGGGAACGCGGACAATGTCTCGCGGACAAACTTCAAGACGCCAGGGCTGACAAAGTTGCGGACTTGCGGGGCGGGAGGGAAGTCGGCAACTGATGGGCGCAGGTACCTGAACAGTGGTTGGATGGAGTCTTTGGTTGACCAGAACATAGGGAGCTCCTTGAGGTGACGTGAGTACTCACTTTCCTGCCATCAAGGAGGGGGGAGGCGTTACATAGTGCTATTCCAACGCGGCTGAGTCCGCTGAAAGGCGCTGGTTGCCAGGGGTGATATCCCGCTCTCGCAATCCCTCGTCGACATAGTCATCAGGCACCTTGCCACGCAGTTGCCAGGCAAACGCAATGATTTCGGCGATGGTCAGGTACAGGGCTTCGGGAATCTGCTCACCCAGCTCCATACGCGCCAGCAGGCGCACCAGATCGGCATTCTCGTAGATTGGCACCTCGTGTTCGCGGGCGATGGCGAGGATGGCTTCGGCCAGGGCGTCCTCACCCTTGGCGCTCAAGGTTGGGGCCTGGTCGCCGTCGTAGCTGAGGGCGATGGCCTGGCGCGGCGTGTTGTCGATCATGCGTTCTCATCCACCCAACGTTGTTCCAGGTGTGTTCGCGGACCCTGGGGTGGCGTGCCCGGGTGGCAATGCAGGTCGCCAACATTCAGGCCGCGCGCCAGCAGGCGTTCGCGCAGGTTGCCCAACTGACTGTCTATCAATTGTGCAGTCGCCGGGCGCTCGGCCCAGAACTGACTGCTCAGTTTCCCCTGGTTGATCTGTGCCTGGACTTGCAGCGGCCCCAGCGGGTGCAGGTCGAAGGACAGTTCGATGTGCCAGGCCATGGCCAGTGGATCACGCCGTTCGCGCTCCGGATCGTCTTGCTGTTCGCGGGTTTCCTCACGCTGCAGCTTGAGTTGCAGGGGCGTGAACTCCTGGCCGGTACGCACAGGGATTTCCAGTTGCCAGGTGGTCTGCAGCGCGCCGTCGGGCGTGGTGCCGGTTTGTTCAAGGCTGGCCAGTTGATGGGTCTGCAGGCGTGAAAGGGCCCCTGCCGCCAGGCGTAGCAAATGTTCCAGGCTGTCTTCGCCGTCGTGGTTTTTCAGCAGGCGCGAGGGCAGGGGAAAGGCGCTCGGGTGAGGGCGCGGGCTGACCTGGCCAAGCATGCCCAGCGCGGTGCGCACCATGCCGGGCATCACCTGCGCCAGGCTGCTGGCGGCTATCGCCGGGTTGAACGGGGCATTGCCGGGCAGGCTGGGAAGTAATTGCGCGATCAGGCGGGTGACCTGGCTCTTGAGGTCGGGTGCCAGTGCTTGCGGCAGGCCTGCCAACAGCTTGGCTTCGAGAAACACGCCGCTGTTGTTCAGCGCCCGGGCCAGGCCCTTGGGGTCGCTGAGCTGGCCTGGGTCGGGCAGGCTGGCGAGCAGTTTGTCCACACTCGCGCGCAGCTCATCCGGTTGACGGCTGTCGCCCTGCAGACGTTGCAGCGCGGCCAGCAGTCCCTGGAGTGACGCCTGGCGGTTTTGCTGGGCGCCCAGTTGCTGGGTGATGGCCAGTTGATCCTGGCGGCCGCTCAACGGGAGGAACTGCAAGGATTGCTCGCCGGTGACCCGGGCACTGAGCAGGCTGCCAATGGCCAGGGGGCGAGGGCTGTCCAGGGTCAGGGTGGTACCGTTATTGGCCCCGAGCAGCCCGACCAGTGAGCGATACTGCACCGGTTGGCCAGACGTCTGCGGCAGCGCCTGGCTGGTCAGCACCTTGCCTTGCAGCAGGCTGCCGACGGGCATGCTGACGGTGTCGATGCGGGTCAAGCTGTTCACATTGCTGGCGACGACCTGCTGCAGGGCAATGTTCAGGTTGCTGCTGGAGGTCTGGCTGACCGCCAACTGGCTACCCTGGGGCATGGCCTGGCTACTGGTGGCCTGAACGTTGATCTGTTTGCCGCTGTCCTGGGTCAGCCTGAGCAAAAGCTGGAAATCCTGGCCCATCTGGCGCAACGACACCACCTCGGCCCGCGCGATTTCGCCGGGCGCAAGCAGGCCCGGTTGCGCTTGCAACAGCCTTAGCAGCTCGCCGGTCGGGTTGGCCGGGCGTGGCGCGGGTGAAGTCGGCGCTTGTGAGCCGAGACTGCCGATGTCAGCTGTCATTGTATACAACCTGTCGAAATAGCCCTCTTTACAGTAGGACTTCGCATGTATAATGCCGGCCGATCACGCTGCGGCCCGGACCTGCCTGGGCCGCAGCATACAGAGCGGCCGGGCGGTGTTGCCATTGCCAGTGTATCGGCAAGGCCCGAGTCGACTTGAGACAGGCATCCCAAGCATAAGGCGAAACTGTGACCCCACTTCTTCAAGCCGTGGGCCTGGCCTGCGAGCGCGACTGGCGCTTGCTGTTCGAGCACCTCGAATTCAAGCTGTGCGCCGGCGACATGCTGCAGATCAGCGGCCCCAACGGCAGCGGCAAGACCAGCCTGTTGCGCCTGCTGGCCGGCCTGATGCAGCCCACCGCCGGACAGATCCTGCTCAACGGCCAGCCATTGGCCGAGCAGCGCAGTGAACTGGCCCGGCAACTGCTGTGGATTGGTCACGCCGCCGGGATCAAGGACCTGCTGACGCCCGAAGAAAACCTCGCCTGGCTCTGCGCCTTGCACCGTCCGGCCGAGCCCGGGGCGATCTGGCAAGCCCTGGCCGCCGTGGGGCTGCGTGGCTTCGAAGATGTCGCCTGTCACACCCTTTCCGCTGGCCAGCAACGCCGCGTGGGCCTGGCCCGGCTGTACCTGGACAGCCCGCCGCTGTGGATCCTCGATGAACCCTACACCGCCCTGGACAAGCAGGGCGTGGCGCAACTGGAAGCGCACCTGGCCGAGCATTGCGAGCAGGGCGGCATGGTGGTCCTGACCACCCACCACAGCTTGACGCACAAGCCCTCCGGTTACCGTGAACTCAACCTGGGGCAGTGGGCGGCATGAGTGTTTTTGTTCTGTTGTTGCGCCGCGAGGCGCGTCTGTTGTGCCGGCGTCCGGCCGAGTTGCTCAACCCGCTGGTGTTCTTTGCCATTGTCGTTGCGCTGTTCCCGCTGGCGGTCGGTCCCGAAACTCAATTGTTGCAAACCTTGTCTCCTGGACTGGTCTGGGTCGCGGCACTTTTATCGGTTCTGCTCTCGCTGGACGGGCTTTTTCGCAGTGATTTCGAGGATGGATCGTTGGAGCAGTGGGTCCTTTCGTCGCACCCCCTGCCTCTTCTGGTGCTGGCAAAAGTGCTGGCACACTGGGCCTTTTCCGGTCTGGCGCTGGTATTGTTGGCACCCTTGCTGGCACTGATGCTAGGTTTGCCTTCGGCGTGCCTGCCGGTGCTGCTGGCATCCTTGCTGCTCGGCACACCGGTGCTGAGCCTGCTGGGGGCCGTGGGTGCGGCCCTGACGGTCGGCTTGAAGCGTGGTGGCCTGCTTCTGGCCTTGCTGATTTTGCCGTTATATATCCCGGTATTGATCCTGGGCAGTGGCGCCTTGCAGGCGGCACTGCAAGCTATGTCGGCGACCGGTTATCTGCTCTGGCTTGGTAGCCTGACCGCCCTGGCAGTAACCCTGGCACCCTTTGCAATAGCGGCTGGCCTGAAGATCAGCGTCGGCGAATAATGAGGTCTGGGCATCGCCCAGCAAAGACCCTGGATGTACCGTGATGAAAAGCAGCGCAATCAGCTGGACGTGGTTTCATAAACTGGGTTCGCCCAAGTGGTTCTATGCCATCAGTGGCCGCATGCTGCCGTGGCTGGCGGTCGCCGCGATCCTGTTGATCGGCATCGGCGTGATCTGGGGCCTGGCCTTCGCGCCCCAGGACTACCAGCAGGGCAACAGCTTTCGCATCATCTACATTCACGTGCCGGCCGCCATGCTGGCCCAGTCCTGCTACGTGATGCTGGCCGTGGCCGGGGTGGTGGGCCTGGTATGGAAGATGAAGATCGCCGACGTCGCCCTGCAGTGCGGCGCCCCCATCGGCGCCTGGATGACCGCCGTGGCGCTGGTCACCGGGGCCATCTGGGGCAAACCGACCTGGGGCAGCTGGTGGGTCTGGGATGCACGCCTTACGTCGATGCTGATCCTGCTTTTTCTGTACTTCGGTCTCATTGCCCTGGGCCAGGCCATCAGCAATCGTGAGAGCGCGGCCAAGGCGTGCGCGGTGCTGGCGATCGTCGGGGTGATCAACATCCCGATCATCAAGTACTCGGTGGAGTGGTGGAACACCCTGCACCAGGGCGCCACCTTCACCCTCACCGAAAAGCCGGCCATGCCCGCCGAAATGTGGCTGCCGCTGCTGCTGACGGTGTTGGGTTTCTACTGCTTCTTCGGTGCCGTGCTGTTGCTGCGCATGCGCCTTGAAGTGCTCAAGCGCGAAGCACGCGCCAGTTGGGTCAGGGAGGAGGTATTGAACAGCCTGGGTCGGGAGGTGGCACGATGAGCTTCGCGTCCTTCAGCGATTTTCTCGCCATGGGCCATCACGGCCTGTATGTCTGGTCGGCCTACGGCATCTGCCTGCTGGTGCTGGCCGTCAACGTCGCTTCGCCCCTGCTGGCCCGGCGCCGTTACCTGCAAGAAGAGGCGCGCCGTCTGCGCCGGGAGAGCAACCAGTGAATCCGCAACGCAAGAAGCGCCTGTTCATCATCCTCGGCCTGCTGGCCGGCGTGGGCATTGCCGTGGGCCTGGCCCTGAGCGCCCTGCAGCAGAACATCAACCTGTTCTACACCCCGACCCAGATCGCCAACGGCGAGGCGCCGCTCGATACCCGCATCCGCGCCGGCGGCATGGTCGAGAAGGGCTCGCTGCAACGCTCCGGCGACTCGCTGGACGTGCGCTTCGTGGTCACCGACTTCAACAAGTCGGTGCCGATCACCTACCGCGGTATCCTGCCTGACCTGTTCCGCGAAGGGCAGGGCATCGTCGCCCTGGGCAAGCTCAATGCCGAAGGCGTGGTGGTGGCCGATGAAGTGCTGGCCAAGCACGACGAGAAGTACATGCCGCCGGAAGTGACCAAGGCCCTCAAGGAGAGTGGCCAGGCGGCTACCGATGCCGGAGCCAAGCCATGAACGCGGCGTTGATGATTCCCGAACTCGGCCAATTGGCCATGATCCTGGCGATCTGCTTTGCCGGTGTGCAGGCCATCGTGCCGTTGCTCGGTGCCTGGCGCGGCGACAGCCTGTGGATGAGCCTGGCGCGGCCGGCGGCCTGGGGGCAGTTCGCTTTCCTGGCGTTTGCCTTCGCCTGCCTGACCCACGCCTTCATGACCGATAACTTCTCGGTCGCCTACGTCGCCAGCAACTCCAACAGTGCCTTGCCCTGGTACTTCAAGTTCAGCGCCGTATGGGGCGCCCACGAAGGTTCGCTGCTGCTCTGGGCGTTGATCCTCGGCGGCTGGACCTTCGCCGTGTCGATCTTCTCCCGGCAACTGCCGCAGGTGATGCTGGCGCGCGTGCTGGCGGTGATGGGCATGATCAGCGTCGGCTTCCTGTCGTTCCTGATCGTTACCTCCAACCCCTTCATGCGCCTGCTGCCGCAGGTACCGACCGACGGTCGCGACCTCAACCCGCTGCTGCAGGACATCGGCCTGATCGTTCACCCGCCGATGTTGTACATGGGCTACGTGGGGTTCTCGGTGGCCTTCGCCTTTGCCATCGCCGCCTTGCTCGGCGGTCGCCTGGACGCCGCCTGGGCCCGCTGGTCGCGGCCCTGGACCCTGGTCGCCTGGGCCTTCCTGGGTATCGGCATCACCCTGGGCTCCTGGTGGGCCTACTACGAACTGGGCTGGGGTGGCTGGTGGTTCTGGGATCCAGTGGAAAACGCCTCGTTCATGCCCTGGCTGGTGGGCACGGCGCTGATCCACTCCCTGGCCGTCACCGAGAAGCGCGGGGTGTTCAAGAGCTGGACCGTGCTGTTGGCCATTGCCGCTTTCTCCCTGAGCCTGCTGGGTACCTTCCTGGTCCGTTCCGGGGTGCTCACTTCGGTGCACGCCTTCGCCTCCGACCCCGAGCGCGGCGTGTTCATCCTGATCTTCCTGCTGTTCGTGGTCGGTGGTTCGCTGACCCTGTTCGCCCTGCGCGCGCCGGTGGTCAAGAGCCAGGTCGGTTTCGCCCTGTGGTCGCGCGAGACGCTGCTGCTGGCGAACAACATCGTGCTGGTGGTCGCCGCTTCGATGATCCTGCTCGGGACCCTGTACCCGCTGATCCTCGACGCCCTGACCGGCGCCAAGCTGTCGGTAGGACCGCCGTACTTCGATGCGCTGTTCATTCCGCTGATGGCCCTGCTGATGGTGGTCATGGCCATTGGCGTGATCGTGCGCTGGAAAGACACGCCGACCCGCTGGCTGGCCGGCATGCTCACCCCGGTACTGATCGCCAGCGCCGTGCTGGCGCCTGTCGGCGGGCTGCTGGTGGATGATTTCGACTGGCCGGTGCTGACCACCTTCGCCCTGGCGGCGTGGATTGTCCTGGCCGGCGTGCGCGACATCGTCGACAAGACCCGCCATAAAGGCCTGTTCAAGGGCTTGCGCGGTCTGAACCGCAGCTACTGGGGCATGCACCTGGCGCACCTGGGCCTGGCGGTCTGCGCCCTGGGCGTGGTGCTGTCGAGCAACAACAGCGCCGAGCGCGACCTGCGCCTGGCACCGGGCGAGTCGGTGGAACTGGCCGGCTATCAGTTCATCTTCGAAGGCGCCAAACACTTCGAGGGGCCGAACTTCACCTCCGACAAGGGCACGGTGCGGGTGGTCGAGGACGGTCGCGAGATCAGCGTGCTGCACCCGGAAAAACGCCTGTACACCGTGCAGCAGTCGATGATGACCGAGGCCGGTATCGACGCCGGCTTCACCCGCGACCTGTATGTCGCCCTGGGCGAGTCGCTGGACAACGGCGCCTGGGCCGTGCGCGTGCATGTCAAACCCTTCGTGCGCTGGATCTGGCTGGGTGGTCTGCTGACCGGCCTGGGTGGCCTGCTGGCGGCCATGGATGGACGTTATCGAGTCAAGGTCAAAGCCCGGGTGCGTGAAGTACTGGGCATGTCTGGAGCAACTGCATGAAGCGTTGGATCATGGTACTGCCGCTGGCGGTGTTTCTGCTGGTGGCGGTGTTTCTCTACCGGGGCCTGTTCCTGGACCCCACCGAACTGCCCTCGGCGATGATCGGCAAGCCGTTCCCGGCGTTCTCCCTGCAGTCGGTGGACGGCAAGCCGCTGACCCAGGCCGACCTGATCGGCAAGCCGGCCCTGGTCAACGTCTGGGCCACCTGGTGCCCGTCGTGCAAGGTCGAGCACCCGTACCTGAACAAGCTGGCCGAGCAGGGCGTGGTCATCCATGGCGTCAACTACAAGGATGACAACGCCGCCGCGCTCAAGTGGCTGGCCGAGTTCCACAACCCCTACCAGCTGGACATCCGCGACGAGCAGGGTAGCCTCGGCCTGAACCTTGGGGTGTACGGCGCGCCGGAAACCTTCGTGATCGATGCCAAGGGCATCATCCGCTTCAAGCATGTCGGTGTGGTCGATGCCACGGTCTGGCGTGAACAACTGGCGCCGCTGTACCAGGGGCTTGTCGACGAGGCCAAACCATGAAGCGCTGGCTTGCCGCCGCGGTGCTGGGGCTGGGTCTTGCCGGGGTGACTCAGGCGGCCATCGACACCTATCAGTTCGCCAATGACGCCGAACGCGAGCGTTACCACGACCTGACCAAGGAACTGCGCTGTCCCAAGTGTCAGAACCAGGACATCGCCGACTCCAATGCGCCGATCGCCGCCGACCTGCGCCGGGAGATCTTCCGCATGCTCGGCGAAGGCAAGAGCAACCAGCAGATCATCGACTTCATGGTCGATCGCTACGGTGATTTCGTCCGCTACAAGCCCGAGCTGACAGCGCGCACCTGGTTGCTCTGGTTCGGCCCGGGCGTATTGCTGGTGGGCGGCTTCGGCCTGCTCGCGCTGATCGTGCGCAAGCGCCGTGCGCAGAGCACCGGTGGCCCTGTCGACCTTTCCCCCGAGGAGCGCGAGCGCCTCGCCAAATTGCTGGATAAAGAACAGACCCATGACTGATTTCTGGCTTGCCGCAGGCCTGCTGTTACTGGTGGCCCTGAGCTTTCTGCTGATCCCGGTGTTGCGTGGCCGTCGTGCGCAACCGGAAGAAGACCGCACCGCCCTGAACGTCGCCCTGTACCAGGAGCGGGTCGCTGAGCTGAGCGCCCAGCAAGCGGCCGGCGTGCTCGACCAAGCGCAACTGGCCAAGGGCCGGGACGAAGCCGCCCGCGAATTGCTGGCCGACACCGAGAATGCCGAGCCGCAGCGCCTGGGTCGCCTGGGCAAGCCGCTGCCCCTGCTGGCGGCGCTGCTGGTACCGCTGATCGGCCTGGGCCTGTACCTGCATTTCGGCGCCAGCGAGGAAGTTGCGCTGACCCAGGAATTCGCCAATGCGCCGCACTCCATGGAAGAGATGACCACACGCCTGGAACGTGCCGTCGAGGCCCAGCCGGATTCGGCCGAAGGCCTGTACTTCCTCGGCCGTGCCTACATGGCCCAGGAGCGCCCGGCGGATGCGGCCAAGGTCTTCGAGAAAGCCGCCAACCTGGCCGGCCGTCAGCCGGAGCTGCTCGGGCAGTGGGCCCAGGCGCTGTATTTTGCCAACGGCAAACAGTGGAGCGAGCAGCTGCAGGGCCTGACCGACGAAGCGCTCAAGGCCGACCCCAACGAGGTTACCAGCCTGGGCCTGCTCGGTATCGCCGCGTTCGAATCCGAGCATTACCAGCAGGCCATCGACTACTGGAATCGCCTGTTGGTGCAACTGCCCGAAGGCGACGCCTCGCGCGCGGCCCTGCAGGGCGGTATCGAGCGCGCCCGGGACAAGCTCAAGGCCGGTGACGGCAAGGCCGCCCCGGCCGTGGCTGCCGGGCCCCGGCTCAAGGTGCGGGTGGAACTGGCGGCCGCGCTCAAGGACAAGGTCAAACCCGACGACACGGTATTCATCTTCGCCCGCGCCAGTGCAGGCCCGCCGATGCCGCTGGCGGCCAAGCGGGTGACCGTGGCCCAGTTGCCGATCGAGGTCGAACTCAGCGACAGCGACGCAATGATGCCAAACATGAAACTGTCCAGCTTTCCTGAAGTCCAACTGGTTGCACGCGTCTCGCGCGCAGGCCAGCCGACCCAGGGTGAGTGGATCGGTCACAGCAGTCCGCTGGCCAGCAGCACCACCGCTGCCCAGCAGCTGACCATCGATAGCCCGGACAAGTAAGAGACCCCTTATGAACAGCATCGCACGCCTGACCCTTCTTTCCCTGGCCGTGGGCCTGAGTGCGTGTACTGTTCACCAGCCTTACGAGCCCACCACACCGCCCATCGAAAAGCTGCCGCCGGTGCCCTCCAGCAAGCCGGCACCGCGCCCGAGCACGGTGCCGAGCAAACCTGCGGTGACCCCGGCGCCAAAGCCGATGCCGCGCACCTCGGCCAGCTTCGCGCCACCACCGGGTGGGGCCAGCCACTGGGACCCGCGCCTGGGCGTCTATGTGCTTGAAGGCCAGACCAACACCTTTTACCGCCAGCGCACCTACTACCGCTGGAACAACGGCTGGAGCTGGTCGACCAACCTCAACGGGCCCTGGCAGGAAACCGACAGCAGTGGCGTGCCAGGCGGTCTGGGCCGGGCTTTCGCGCAGTAGGTCGAAGTCCGCATAATGCGCCCTGGCCTTTTGCCCGGGAGCATGAAATGACACAGACGGTACTGGTGCTGGTAGAGACAGTCGACGATTACCTGCCCTTGCTGGAGCAACAAGGCTTTCGCCTGATTCGCGCCCAGACCCCGGCCTTGCGCGCCGATGCCATCGCCCGCCAGGGCGGCGAGATCGATGCAGTGCTGACCCGTGGCCCGCTGGGGCTCACCGCCGATGAAATCGCGGCCTTGCCGGCATTGAAGATCATCTGTGTGATCGGCGCCGGCTACGAGCAGGTTGACCTGGCTGCCGCGGCGGCGCGTGGGATCACCGTCACCAATGGCGCCGGCGCCAATGCCACGGCAGTGGCCGACCATGCCATGGCCCTGTTGCTGGCGGTGGTGCGCGACATCCCCCGCGCCGATGCCTCGACCCGGCGTGGCGAGTGGAACCGGGTCATCAGTCCCTCGGTCAGCGGCAAGCGCCTGGGTATCCTCGGCCTTGGTGCCGTCGGCCTGGCCATTGCCAGGCGCGCGGCGCTGGGTTTCGACATGCAGGTCAACTACCATAACCGCACACCGCGCAGCGATGTACCGTACACCTACTGCGATAGCCCGTTGGCGCTGGCGCAGGCCTCGGACTTCCTGATCGTCGCCACGCCCGGCGGCGCCAACACCCGCCAGTTGATCGACAAGCCCGTGCTCGAAGCGCTGGGGCCGGACGGTTTTCTGGTGAACATCGCCCGTGCCAGCGTGGTCAGCACAACCGACATGGTCGAGGCGTTGCGCAATGGCGCCATTGCCGGTGCCGGGCTGGACGTGTTCGATGACGAACCGGCGGTGCCGGATGCCCTGAAAACCCTGGGCAATGTGGTGTTCACACCGCACGTGGCCGGGCAGTCGCCGGATGCGGCGCGCGATACCGTGGCGCTGGTGTTGAAGAACCTGCAGGCCTTCTTTGCCGGCGAACCGGTGCTGACCCCGGTGACGGCGTAGCCTGTGGGAGCGGGCT
This sequence comes from Pseudomonas sp. NPDC090755, assembly GCF_044769005.1. NCBI lineage: Bacteria > Pseudomonadati > Pseudomonadota > Gammaproteobacteria > Pseudomonadales > Pseudomonadaceae > Pseudomonas > Pseudomonas sp. NPDC090755. The sequence goes on from NZ_JBIVXC010000014.1 coordinate 36,068, forward strand.
TGCCCCGCGAAAGCGGAATGTCAGTCACATCGCCTCGCGAGGCAAGCTCGCTCCTACTAGACTCAGCCGCTACCTACCTCAGCAAGGAGCTTTGACCATGTCCCTGGAAAAGCACGGTAGCTGCCTGTGCGGCGCCGTCAAACTCAGCGTCAACCTGGAAAACGCCAGCGTCGATGCCTGCCATTGCAGCATGTGCCGCAAATGGGCCGGTGGGCCGCTGTTCTCGGTGCACTGTGCGGACCCGGTAAAATTCACCGCCGGAACGCCGAAGTTCTACGACTCTTCCGAGTGGGCCGAGCGCGGCTTCTGCGGTCAGTGCGGCACCCACCTGCTGTACCGCCTGAAAAACGGAAAATTCGACTCGGTGTCGGTCGGGGTGCTGGACGGCGATACCGACTGGGTCTTCGACCTGCAGGTGTATGTCGACAGCAAACCCAAGTACTACTGCTTCGCCAACCAGACCAAAACCATGACCGGCGCCGAAGTCGAGGCCCTGTTCAACTGAGCGCCAACAGCCAGGCGGCGAACACCTGCGCCGCCGGCGAGCAACTGGCCTGTTTGTCGTGCACCAGGTAGTCGGCTTGCCCGGTGTGCACGACGAACGGCGATACCTGGCGGATCGAACCCTGCTCGATGCGCTCGCGGGCCATGAATTCCCAGCCCAGCCCCACGCCCATCCCCTGCATCACCGCCTCGAACACCAGGTTGACCTGGTTGAAGGTCACCGCATCGGCCGGCGCTTTGTACGCCAGGCCCTGATGGCCGAACCAGTCCTGCCAGTCCAGGCAGTTCCAGGCCGAAGCATCCAGCTGGATCAAGGGCAGGGCCTGCAGCTCGCTCAATGAGCTGACGTCGGGCAATACCCGCCGGGCACTGGCGATGGGGTAGATGGTTTCGTCGAACAGCTTGTCGGCCTTGAGCGAGCTCCATTGGCCGTGGCCGTAGAGAATGCCGAAGTCGTAGTGGGCAATGTCGCTTTCGCCGATCTCGTTGCTGGCGTGGATGTTGACGGTCAGCTCCGGGTGCTGTTCGTTGAAGCGCAGCAGCCGTGGAAACAGCCAGTACTGGGCCACCGCATGGGTGCAGATAACGCTGACATTGCGGCTGCCATGGCCGCTTTTAAGGCGCAGGACATTGGCCAGCAGGCGTTCGAGCATGGGTTCGACAATGGCATTGAACTCGGCACCGGCGCTGGTCGGGGCGATGCCACGAGCGCGGCGTTCGAACAGGACTGCCCCCAGGTGCTCTTCCAGCAGCTTGATCTGCTTGCTCACGGCGCTTTGGGTCAGGTACAGCTCGCTGGCGGCGCGGGTGAAACTGCCGGTGCGCATCACCGCCTCGAAGGCGATCAGGGTGTCGAGCGGGGGGAGGTGACGGCTGAAGCGGCTCATGCTGACTGTCCGGTCTGGGGAATGGCTGCATCATAGGATCGATGCTTTGCGCAGGGAAGGTATTCTCTACAGGAATACCTGCATGCCGAATGATCTTTTGTCCGGCGCCTGCGCAAGGGATAGCCTGCGCACTTCTTCGAACAGGAGCAGGCACGTGAGACTGGGTGTGGCGTATGCCGGAATAGCTGGCGCGATGTGGGGATTGGTACTGATGGTGCCGCAACTGTTGCCCGAGTTCAGCCCGGTGCTGCTCAGTTGCGCACGCTTCGTGCTGTTCGGCGCGGTGACCCTGGTGCTCGCCATCCCTATGCGCAAGGCCCTGGGGCGGCTGACCCTCAAGGATGTGTGGATGCTCGGGCGCCTGGCACTGATCGGCAACCTGCTGTATTTCATCTGCCTGGTGGCGGCCATCCAGCGCTTGGGCGTGGCACCGGCTTCACTCATCGTCGGGGTCTTGCCGCTGACCATCACCCTGTATGGTCGGCATGACAGCGGCGGGGTGGCGCTCAAGCAACTGTTCGCACCGCTGGCCCTGATTCTGGCGGGCATGCTGTGCATCAACCTGCAGACCTTCGCCGTCGAACAGGGCCCTGTGGGCGACAAGATCATCGGCGTTCTCTATGCCCTTGGAGCCCTGGCCTGCTGGACCTGGTACGCGGTGCACAACAGCCGTTGCCTGAAACTGAGCGGGCATTTCGACAGCCACCAGTGGTCGGTGCTGTGCGGGGTGATGACCGGCTTGTTCAGCCTGGTGCTGGTGGCGGCGCTTGCACTCTGGCAACCCGCCCAATTGCAGGTGGATGCGCCGACCGAGCGTTGGGGCTTGTTCTGGCTCTACAGCCTGGGTTGCGCGATTTTCGGCTCGTGGCTGGCAGCGCTGTTGTGGAACGCCGCGTCCAGGCGCATGCCGCTGACCCTGAGCGGCCAGTTGATCGTCTTCGAAACCCTGTTCGCCTTGCTGTATGCCTTCATCTGGCGCCAGAGCGGGCCGAGCCTGCTGGAAGCGGCGGCGATCGTGCTGGTGATAGGCGGTGTCTGCTGGTCGATGCGCCAACATGGGCCCACCAGGGCGCAAGCGCCTGCCCCAGCCTGATAGCGCCTTGCAAAAAATGCGCGATCCTGCGAAAAGGCTGCGTTGATACACATACCACGAGGTCAAGCATGAGCAGCGAGCTGCAAATCATCGATATCCAGTTGGGTGAGGGCAAGGAGGCCGTCAAAGGCGCCCTGATCACCACCCAGTACACCGGCTGGCTGGATGACGGCACCCAATTCGACTCGTCCTACGATCGCGGCAAGCCGTTCCAGTGCGTGATCGGCACCGGTCGGGTGATCAAAGGCTGGGACCAGGGCCTGATGGGCATGAAAGTCGGCGGCAAGCGCAAGCTGGTGGTGCCTTCGCATCTGGCCTACGGCGAACGCAGCATGGGCGCGATCACCCCGCATTCGAACCTGACGTTCGAAATCGAGCTGCTGGAAGTCCTCACCCGCGACGACTGATCGACGGTCGTAATTCGGCAATATCAAGGCAGTACAATCACAGGTGCTCGGGATCGAGCAGGCAGGGATCGAACCAATCGGGTTTATCGCACTCTCAGATAGCCCGCACCACGGACGGTACGACAGACAGGGATCACCCGCGGCTTCGGCCGCGTCGTGTCACGGCGGGTCAGCCACACCCCTTTTTGCCGTAAAGAGCCCGTTTCATGAAGTTGCCCACCCTGTTCAAACGTCACCGCCCTGTCCTGTGCTCACTGGCCTTGCTCGCTGGTGCCGCGCTGCTGGCCGTCGAGGCGGTTGAAAGCCGTGCCGAGCCTGTGGACGGTACCCAGACCCTGGTGTTCCTGCGCCATGCCGAAAAGCCTGGCGAAGGCCTTGGCCAGCTCAATTGCCAGGGCCTGAACCGCGCCCTGGACCTGGCCACCTTGCTGCCGGAGAAATTCGGCAAGGCCGACTACGTGTTTGCCGCCGATCCGTCCCGCCATGTGGAAGAGGGCAGCAAGGACGACGCCTACAGCTACATCCGCCCGCTGATGACCATCAGCCCCAGCGCCATCAAGCTCGGCCTGCCGGTGAACATCGACTTTGGCGCCAATGACACCGCCGCACTGGCCGATGAGCTGCTGCAGGACAAGTACCGTAACGCCACGGTTTACACCGCCTGGTCCCACGGCTACTTGCCCGAACTGATCAATACCGTGGCCGGCAAAGCCCTGGGCGAAAAGCGGGTGATCACCGAGGACTGGGACGGTGAAGACTTCGATTCGCTCTACGTGCTGACCCTGACCTGGCACGATGGCAAGGCCAGCCTGCTCAGCCGCAACTACAAGCAGGGCCTGAACAACGGCGAGCACAGCTGCCCGAGCTGATGACTGCCCAGGCTCAAGGACGGGGCAGGGCAGGCACCCGGGCAATTTGCTCGCGGGCATGCTGGCCAAACAACTGCAACAGGTCGTCCAGGGTGTGCGGATGGCTTTCGTTGGCCCGGGTCAGGGCATACAAGGTGATGGGCAGTGGTGGATTGAGGGGGCGCACCACCGTGTGCTGCGAACCCAGGGCGGTGAAGGGGTCGATCAGCGCCAGCCCGGCGCCGGACTCGACCATCGCCCGGGCCAGGGAGTAGGTCTGCACGCGAATGCCGATACGCGGCGCCGGTTCCAGGTTCTTCAGGTAACTGCCCACCTGCGCGGCCAGCGGGTCGCTGCTGCTCAGGCCGATCAACGGCGCACCGGCCAGGGCTTCCACCGCCAGCGGTGAGCCCAGGTCCGTCTCGCTCCAGTAACCCTTGGGCGCCAGGGCCATCAGCACGCCATGGGCCAGGGGCTGCACGGTCAGGCCCGGGTGGTCGGGGTGGCGCAAGGTCAGGGCGACGTCGATTTCGCGCATCAGCAACTGCTGCACCAACTCTCGGCTGTGAAGGCTTGAAAGCTCGCATTCGGACTGCGGATGACGCTCGGACCACTGGCTGATGACCGGTGGCAGCAGCAACAGGGCCAGGGCTGGCGTGGCACCGATACGCAATTGCAGGCCCGGCTGGCGCCGCAGGCTGGCGGCCAGGCGGCGCACGCCTTCAACGCTGTCGCTGACCTTGTCCACCTCACGCTCCAGGGCCAGGGCCTCGGGCGTGATCTGCAACTTGCCCCGCACCCGCAGGAACAACGGGAAGCCCAGCTGGGCTTCGGCGTGCTGGAGGATTTTCGACACCGCCGGCTGGGTCACGTGCAGCAACTGCGCCGCGCCGCTGATCGAGCCGGTCTGGCGGATGGCCTGGAACACTTCAATGTGACGCAAACGCATGCTGGACCCCATAACCTTTGTTTATGGCCGGCCCATTTTTATTCATTATCCGGCGGCTGTCACCGGCCCTAACCTGAAGGCCTTCGGATTGGTGGATGAACACTCATGGCACAGCGGGTAACAGTCATCGGCGGCGGCGTCATCGGTCTGGCAACGGCCTATGCCCTGGTACGCGAAGGCTTTGCGGTGGACCTGGTCGAGGCGCGGGACACCCTGGGAGCCGGCACCAGCTTTGCCAACGGTGGACAATTGTCCTATCGCTACGTTTCGCCGCTGGCCGATGCCGGCGTACCGCTGCAAGCCCTGGGCTGGTTGCTGCGCAGCGATTCGCCGCTCAAGCTGCGCCCGCGCCTGGACCTGGCCCAGTGGCGCTGGCTGGCAGGCTTCATGGCGGCCTGTCGGACCTCGGTCAACCGCAGCAATGCCGCCCACCTGTTGCGCCTGGCCCTGCACAGCCAGGCGACCCTGGCACAGTGGCGTGAAACCGACCGGCTGGAGGGCTTTGCCTGGCGGCGCAACGGCAAACTGGTGACGTTCCGCAACCCGGCCAGCTTCGCCCATGCGCGCAGTCATCTGCTCGACCCGCACGGCCAGCAGGTGCTCGGTGCTGCGGACATCGCCGCGCTGGAGCCGGCCCTGGCCGGTGCGCCGTTCATTGGCGGGGTGTTCACCGCCGACGAGGAAGTCGCCGACTGCCATCGTTTCTGCCTGGCCCTGGTCGAGCGCCTGCAGGCGTCCGGCCAGTGCCGGCTGATGCTGGGCCAGCCTGTCACCGGCATCCGTCATGCGGATGGCGCGATCCAGGCGCTGGAGCTGGGCGGACAGGTCATGACGGTGGAGCGTCTGGTGCTGTGCGCCGGTCATCGCAGTGCCAGCCTTGGCCTGCCGGGCCTGCAACTGCCGATCTATCCGCTCAAGGGCTACAGCCTCACCGCACCGATCCTGGCCGGCCAGCAGGCGCCGGAAGCCAGCATTACCGACTACGACCGCAAGATCGTCTATGCGCGTCTTGAGGATCAGCTGCGCGTCGCCGCCATGGTCGATATCGTCGGTTTCGACGAATCCCTGGACCCGGCGCGGCTGGCCAGCATACGTCAGCTGGCGGCGGCGACCTTCCCCGATGCCGCCGACTACAGCCATGCCCGCGAGTGGGCCGGCATGCGCCCGGCGACCCCCAGTGGCGTGCCCTTGCTGGGGGCGACGCGTTACCGCAACCTCTGGCTCAACCTCGGTCATGGCGCCCTGGGCTTCACCCTGGCCTGTGCCAGTGGTGCGCTACTGGCCGAACTGATCGCCGGCCGCGCGCCATCGATCGACTTGCACGGGCTGTCCCCCCGGGCCGCCTGACCTTCACAAGAACAACAACCGCAAGGAGTGTCCCGATGTCGATTACCCGTTTGCACAGCAACGAGCGCATGAGCGCCGCTGCCCTGTTCGGGCAACTGGTGTTCCTGTCCGGCCAGGTGCCGACTGAGGCCCGCGAAATCCGCGAACAGACCCGCGAGGTGCTGGACAAGATCGACGCGCTGCTGGCCGAGGCGGGCAGCGACAAGCGCCAGTTGCTCAGCGCGACTGTCTACCTCAAGGATATCGCTGCCGATTTCGAGGCGATGAACGAGGTCTGGTCGGCCTGGCTCGAACCCGGTCTTGCGCCGACCCGCACCACCTTGCAGGCTGAACTGGCGCGCCCCGGCGTGCGTGTGGAAATCACTGTCATCGCCGTGCGCGGCTAGGAGATCGTCATGTTCAAACCCGCTCTGCTTGCCCTGTCGTTGTTGTTTGCCCATTCGGCCCTGGCCGACACCGCGCCGCTCACCGGTACCCTGAAGAAAATCGCCGACTCGGGCAGCATCACCCTGGGCTACCGGGATTCATCCATTCCTTTTTCTTATATCGGTGACCACAGCGGCAAGCCCATGGGCTACTCGGTCGACCTGGCCGGGGAAATCGTCAAACACCTGCAAAGCAAGCTGGCAATGTCGGACCTGAAGGTGCGCTACAACCTGGTCACCTCGCAGACGCGGATTCCGCTGGTGCAGAACGGCACGGTCGACCTGGAATGCGGTACCACGGGTGTTACCGCCGAGCGTGCGAAGCAGGTGGATTTTTCCTACGGCTTCATTTTCGTCAAGGGCCAGTTGCTGACCAAGAAGGGCAGTGGCATCCAGGGGCTGGATGACCTCAAGGGCAAGAATGTGGTCAGCACCGCGGGCACCACCAACGAGAAGTACCTGAAGAACTACAACCTTGAGCACAACCTCGGCGCCTTCGTGATCAGCGCCAAGGATCATGGCGAAGCGTTCATGATGCTGCAGTCCGGCCGTGCCGCGGCGTTCTACATGGATGACGCGCTGCTCTATGGCGAGCGGGCCAAGGCGCGCGATCCCCACGACTGGGTGGTGGTCGGCGAGGCGCAGTCCAAGGAGATCTACAGCTGCATGGTGCGCAAGGGCGATGAACCGTTGCTGGCGGCCGTGAACGAGGCGCTGGCGCAGGTCTACCGCAGTGGCCGGATCGAGGGCATCTACCAGCGCTGGTTCGAGCAGCCGATTCCGCCCAAGGGCCTGAACCTGGAGTTTCCGATGACCAGTGAGCTGAAGGGGTTGATTGCCAAGCCCTCGAGCGAGCCGGTGCAATAAAGCTGCATGTTGTAGCCGCTGCCGCCAGGCTGCGATCGACTGCGCAGCAGTCGCAACTCGGGCACCTCGTTGTACCTGACGCACCGAGGTCGCCAGGCTTTACGGTCGCTTCGCGACCGATCGCAGCCTGGCGGCAGCGGCTACACCATCAGGCAATCAAGCCATCGGGGGAAGGCGCCGCTTCACCGGGGTCTTCTTGACGATCGCGGTGTTGGTCTCGGCGTGGCTGTTGAGCTTGTCCAGCAACGTGTCGAGCTGTTCCATCGAACGTACATGCAAGCGAGCGATAAAGCAGTCATCCCCCGTCACCTTGTCGCACTCGGTGAACTCGGGGATGGCCATGATCTGCCGCTCCACCTCCTGCAACTGGCCCGGCAACGGTCGTACGCGGACGATGGCCTGCAACTGGTAGCCGAAACAGCGCGGGTCGATTTCCACGGTGTAGCCCTTGAGCACGCCGCGTTCCTCAAGACGCCGCAAGCGCTCGCTGACACTGGGGGCGGACAGCCCGCTAAGCTGTGCCAACGCCTTGAGCGAGCGTCGCGAGTCTTCCATCAGCGCCTGGATCAACAACTGGTCGATATCGTCGGTCATCGCTGCCTCGTTAGGTAGATTGCTAAATCTGCCTTGATAGTAAAGGTAGATTGTCAGCTTAGCCTGTTTTATCCGCTGGAATGACCCCAGTCACACAGGTCATAATTTGCCCATCGTCAAGGAGGTGAGTGATGGACAGTTCAATACGCCGTGGTTCGCTGGAAATGGTCACCGCGATGCTGATCTCGGGGACCATCGGCTGGTTCGTGCTGGTATCCGGGCAGCCGGTGCTGGATGTGGTGTTCTGGCGCTGTGTGTTCGGTGCCTGCACCTTGCTGCTGATCTGCCTGGCCATGGGCTTTCTCAAGCCCGGCATCCTGACCCTCACCACCTTCGCCCTGGCGGTGCTCAGTGGCGTGGCGATCGTCGGTAACTGGGTGCTGTTGTTCGCCTCCTATTCACGGGCCTCGATCGCCATCGGCACGGCGGTGTACAACGTCCAGCCGTTCATGCTGGTGGGGCTGGCGGCGCTGTTCCTCGGTGAGAAGATCACCGTGCCCAAGTTGTTCTGGCTGGCCGTGTCGTTTCTCGGCATGCTGGCGATCGTCAGTGCCCATGGCAGCCAAAGCGGCAGCGGCGATGACTACCTGGTGGGCATCGCACTTGCTCTGGGCGCGGCCTTCCTCTATGCCGTGGCGGCGCTGATCATCAAGCGCCTGAGCGGTACGCCGCCGCACTTGATCGCGCTGATCCAGGTGTGCACCGGCGTGCTCTTGCTGGCGCCCTGGGCCAATACCTCGGGCCTGCCCGCCGACGCCGGCGCGCTGGCCAGCCTGGTGACCCTGGGCATCGTCCATACCGGGGTGATGTATGTGCTGCTCTACGGCGCGATCCAGAAGCTGCCGACCGCCTTGACCGGGGCCTTGTCGTTCATCTACCCGATCGCGGCGATCTTCGTCGACTGGTTCGCCTTTGGCCATCGCCTGGAGATGCTGCAATGGCTGGGCGTGGCCGCGATCCTGCTGGCCGCGGCCGGTATGCAGCAAGGCTGGTGGTTCAAACCGGCGATCAAGGCTGCGCAGGTCAAGCCAGACTGACGGCTGCCCGGTCGATCAGCGCCGCCACTTCGGCGGGCCTGGACGCCAGTGAGGCATGGCTGGCGTCCAGCTCCAGCAGTTCTCTGGGGTTCATACGCTTGGCCATGGATCGCTGGTTGTCCGGGTGAATCATCCGGTCATGGGTCGAGAGCTGATACCAGCAGGGCTTGTGCTTCCACGCCGGGTTGCTGATGGTGTCGCCGAAGGTGCTGGCCAGCGGGGCTTTCTGGGTCACGCTCATGATCAGCCCTTCGTCCAGGCTCAGGTCCTGGCAGAAGCTCTCATGCAGTTTGTCCGCCTTGATCCACAGGTAGCCATCGCTGTCCGGTTGCAGGTTGGCGGCGGCTTCGGGCGGCTTCTGCCCGGTGATGCTGCCCGGGCTTTCGCCGTCGTCGGGGGCGAAGGCGGCGATGTAGACCAGGCCGGCGACATTGGCCTGGTTGCCCATCTGGGTAATCACCGCACCGCCATAGGAATGGCCGACCAGCAGCACCTTGCCGGGAATGCCGGCCACCATCTTGCGTGTGCGTTCGGCGTCGTCGGCCAGGGAAGTCAGGGGCATTTCCACGGCGTGCAGGTTGCGGTGGCCGAGGCGCGACAGTTCGAGGATGACCTTGCTCCAGTGGGCGGCACCGCCCCAGAAGCCGTGGACCAGAACGATGGTGGGTTTCTCGCTCATGATGGTTGTCCAGCACAGAGGGTGGGAATGGCAGTGTAGATGCTGCTGCCGTTTCCTGGCGGCGGGCAGGGTAGAATAGCCAGCTTTACTCTTGTTGAATCTGCCCATGACTTCTGTGATCGACACCCTTCACCACCACTTGCTTGCCGCGCTCGATCCGGCGCCGGCCGAAACCCGGCGCCTGTTTCATGGCCGTGGGCGCTGCTGGCCGGGGCTGGAGCAGATCACCGTGGACTGGCTGCAGGGCGTGTTGCTGGTCTCGCTGTTTCGCGAGCCGCCAGCCGGGCAGTTGCCGGCCCTTGAGCAGATGCTGCTGAGTCTGGCTCAGGCGCCTTGCTGGACGGCGCAGGCGATTCTCATCCAGCACCGCTACCTGCCTGACAGCCCGGGGCAGTGGTTGCTGGGTGAGCCCAGTGAGCACTGGCTGATCGATGAAGACGGCCTGCGTTATCAGCTGGATCTGGGGTTCAAGCAGAACACCGGGCTGTTTCTCGATATGCGTTATGGCCGGCGCTGGGTGCGGGAGCAGGCGGCGGGCAAACGGGTGTTGAACCTGTTCGCCTATACCTGTGGCTTTTCGCTGGCGGCGGTTGCTGGCGGGGCCGGGCAGGTGGTCAATCTGGACATGTCGCGTTCGGCCCTGAGCCGGGGGCGGGATAACCACCGGCTCAACGGGCATGACCTGGGGCGGGTGAGTTTTCTCGGGCATGAACTGTTCAAGTCGTGGGGCAAGGTGCGCAAGTTCGGACCCTATGATTTGATCATCATCGATCCGCCAAGCTTCCAGAAGGGCAGTTTTGTGTTGACCCAGGATTACCGGAAGATTTTGCGGCGCTTGCCTGAGTTGCTGACCGCCGGGGGAACAGTGCTTGCGTGTGTGAATGATCCGGGGATCGGGCCCGGTTTTTTGATCGAGGAGATGGCAGAAGAGGCGCCGGGGCTCAAGTTTGTCGAGCGGCTGGCCAACCCGCCGGAGTTTGCTGATGTCGATCCGGTGGGTGGGCTCAAGGCGTTGGTGTTTCGGTTGTAGAGGGCTTTATGGTTTGAGGGCATATCTGTGTAGGAGCGGGCTTGCCCCGCGATGCGATGTGACTGATACGGCGCAATCGCGGGGCAAGCCCGCTCCTACATGCTCGATCGCAGCCTGGCGGCAACTACCGCAGGCGGCGCCAGCCGAGCACGACGCCGCTGACGCTGAGCACCATGCCGCCCAGGCTGAAGACGATCATCCAGGCATCCCACAGCGGGCGCCGCTCCAGCAACGGCAACCAGTCCCAGCTGTGCAGCAGGGCAAACAGCCAGCGCGAGGCGCGTCTGGATTGATCCACCACACCCAGCACTTCACCGGTGTACAGGTCCAGGTGCAGCCAGGTTTGCTGCGGATCGTCAAAGCGCACGCGCAAGGCCGGCAGGCGTTTCTCCAGGTGCCCGAGCATGCTCTGTTCAGCCCTGGCGTAGTAATGGAAGTCGTAGACATCGAGCCGTTCGCTGTGCATCCGTGCCCGGGGCAGCACCGCCTGGGCGGCCTGTTCCAGCACCTGCGCCGGCAGGCGTTCGAGCACTTGCCCGTCAGCCATTGATAACAACCGCGTACGACCTGCGCCATCGTAGGCAACCAGGTAACCGGCACCGCCAATCAGGCGCCATTCCAGCTCCCGTGCGACAAACCCTTGCTCGGCAAAGCGCGACCGTGCCTGCGCTGGCGAAACCGGGAAGGCCGCTGCCGTCAACGGACCACCCTGGTAGGCGGCCATGTCCAGCGGTGCACCAGCGCTGAAGATCCGCCAGGGGTTCATCGACATCAAGCCACTGAAGATCCAGGTGATCGCCAGTACCCCGAACAGCAAGCCGCCGATATGGTGCCAGCGGGCAAAACCGCGATAAGGCGAGCGTGAGCCGCTGCGGTAGGGCTTGCGGATGCGCCAGCGCAGCACGCCGATGATTGCGCCCAGTACCGCCATCAGCGTGGTAGCCAGGGACAGGTAGATCACCAGGTTGCTCCACAGCCCGTCCAGGCCGATGCCACGCAACGGGTACAGCCAGTGCAGCCAGGCGCCGGCCAGGTTCCAGCCACGTTCCAGCGCACTGGCATCACGGACCACTTCGCCGGTGTGCCCGGAAATGTACAGCAAGGTGCCGTCGACATCGGCCAGTCGCACCCGCTGCAACGGGCGGTCGGCATCCAGGGCGCGGGAGTGGCTCCACAGGTCTTCCTCCACCACGCCCTGGTAGCTCGGCATCGCCAGTGGATCGTACTGGCGGGCACCGGCCAGGGCCTGGTCGCGGTCGATGGGCCCCACGCGCTGGCCTGTACGGGCTTCCACCGCCACATTGTTGCGACCCGGATAGCTGAACAGGTAGCGCGGCACGCCCGCCACCGTGCTCAGGCGAATGCCCGAAGGCGTTCGCTGCGCATCGGCGGCGGTCAAGGCTGTTTCCAGGTCGACGCAGCAGTCCTGCAGCGCCAGTGTCGGGAGATGGGCCAGGTGCTCCCGGGGCGTCAGCTTCGGATAACCGACATAGAGCATGACCATCCCGGAAAAGAACCACAGGGCCATGAACAGGCACAGCCCGATCCCCAGCCAGCGGTGCCACAGGTACAGGTAGCGTTTCATCGGCGGTGTCCTAGAAGCGTGTCTGCAAGGCGAGCTCCAGGGTCCGTGGCGCACCCAGGTAGAGCATGCTCGACGAGGTCCAGCGGGCATAGACTTCATCGGTCAGGTTGCGCACCCGGGCGGTGATACGGGTGTCGGTATCGACCTTGTAGCCGAGGAAGGCACCGAACAGGGTGTAGGACGGCGCATGCCGGGTGTTGGCCGCATCGGCATACACCGACGACACGTAACGGCTGTCGCCCCCCACCTGCCAGTTGGGGTCGATGTCGTAGGTCAGCCAGAAGTTGGCCACCCGCTCGGGGATGTTGGTCGGTGTGTTGCCCTTGCGCGACACGCTGGTGCCGCCGACGTTTTCGTTGAACTCGTCGTACTGGGCATCGACATAGGCGAAGTTGCCCTCGGCCAGCAGTTTCGGGGTGACGTGCAAGGAGGCCGACACCTCGACGCCGCGCGACGACTGCTTGCCCACCGGCTGGGTGAAACCGGGGTTGGCCGGGTCGGCGGTGGCCAGGTTCTTGCGCTCGATGTGATAGGCGGCGAGGGTGGCGGCGCCGAGGCCGTCGAGGAAGTCGAACTTGCTGCCGACTTCGATCTGCTTGCCGGTGCTCAGGTCAAAATCGCGCAGCTGGGCGAAGGTGGCGGTGGTCAGGATGCCGGCCGGTGGATCGGCGGCGGTGCTGTACTGCACGTAGACGTTGGCCGCCGGGGTCAGTTGGTAGACCAGGCCGACGCGCCCGGTGGTGGGTTCGTAGTTCTGCTTGTAGTCCAGTGGGTTGTTGGCATCGACGGTGCGGTAGTTGTGCACCTCAAGGTCAATATGGTCATGACGCAGGCCGGTCAGCAGCGACAGCCGCTCGGTCAGTTGCAGGCGGTTTTCCAGGAACGCCGCCCAGGTGTCCACGGTGTTCTGGCGGTTCTTCTGGTAGCCGGGGACCATGCCCTTGAGGTCGTAGAAGTGCCCGGGATCGAAGTTGGCCGGGTCGACGTTGTCGAACACGCCGGTGACCGAACGCGGGTAGTTCATCTGCACGTTGTGGCTGTAGTCCACCCCGCTCGACCACTGGCTGTCCATGCCCAGCAACTGGCCCTGGTGCAGCAGCTCGAAGCGGTTGCCGTTGAGCTCCTGGTCGTGGCGCTGCAACAGCGCGTTGGAGCGATTGACCCGGCTGTTGTCGGCGTTGTAGGCGTAGGTTTCGAGGTTTCGGAAGTTACGCTCGGTGTTGTAGTGGTACAGGGTGTTGCGCACCGAGGTAGCGTCATTGAAGCGGTACTCGGTGATCGAGCGCAACCAGCGTACCCGCTGCTCGTAACGGCCGTCCTCGACGTTGTAGTTCTCGAAGCGACGACTCTCGTCGACCTTCATCTCGCCGCCCAGCGGGTTGAGCACCGGGCTGCCCCAGTAGGGGCTGTCGACGGTCTCGTTCTGGTACTCCAGGGCCAGGGTGTGGCTCAGCTGATCGTTGATGTCGGTCAGCAACGAGAAGGCCACGCTCCAGGCGTCGCGCTCCTCGCGGTCGACATAGCCGTTGCTGTGGGTATGGCTGAAGTCCAGGCGGGCATAGTTGCGGATGCCGTCGCCTTCGTTGAGGGCGTGGTTGAAGCCGAACGAGGTTTCGCTGCTGTCGTAGGAACCGTACTTGATGCGCCCTTCGTTGAAGGACTCGTCGCGGCTGGCCAGCTTGGTGATGTAGTTGATCGAGCCGCCGACGGCACCGGCGCCGAACAGGAAACTCGACGGCCCGCCGATGGCCTCGACCCGGTCATAGATCCAGCTGTCCACCGGCCGCGCGGCGATGGCGTCGTACTGGACGCTGATGCCGTTGAACAGTTGGGTGATCTGCGCGCCGGAGAAACCCCGGTAGGCCACCGAGCCTGCCGAGCCGGGCGGTGAGGCAGCGGTCATGCCGGGCACGCCGGTGAGCATGTCCTGGGTGGTCTGGGCGCCGCGCTGTTCGATCTGCTGGCGGTTGACGACGGTCACCGAGGCTGGGGTTTCCCGCGGGGTCAGGCCCAGGCGCGAGCCGGTTTGCGACGGGGTGTCGAGCAGCACGCCCTCTTCGTTGTCGGCGCGCCCCTCGATGCGCAGGTCGGGCAGGGTCAGCGGCGTATCGGCCGCGGCATTGAAGGACAGCGCGCAAAACAGTGCCGCGCAACCGGAAAAGCGATAGGAATAGGGCATGGAGCGAACTCTGGAGAGTGAGCCAGCGGCCCGCAGCACCTGTCAGGCAGGCGCGGCAGAAAAGGGCCGGTTTTCAGGCAGGCGCAAGGACTGCCAGGTGGTTCAAGCCAGAAGCGGGGAGGCGCGGGGATTGGCCGCAGGCCAGCAATAGCGCGGCGGCGCCTTGCTGCGCAGCTCGCGGTGATAACGACGAATGCGGGTGGCTGCCAGCAGCCAGCCGATGACCAGTACCAGGCCCAGGCAAACCGCCGCCGCGGCGCATACCGGGCAGGTTTGCAGGCTGTCCCAGCCGGCGACCGGCTGATCGCCGAAGTCGCTTTTCAGCGTCGGGCCGGCGCTGCCCATGGCCGAGCAGAAGGCGCCGCCGATACCGTTGAGTTTCAGGCCCATCATCTGCCCGTGACCGATGCCGCAGGCGAACAGATTGAACAGGACGCAGAAGTACAGGGTCCAGGCAATCAGCGGGCGGTGGGCGGGCGTGGGTTTCATGGGCGCGACTTTAGCACCGTTGGTCGGGGGCGAGAAAGCCGAATCAGGCCCCCTTTTCACCGGCTCTGGACACAGGTGGATTGTACTGGGCGAAGCTGACGTCCTCGGTTTCGTCCACGCGCTTTTTCAGGCGCTCGTTGAAGGCCCGGTTCACCGCATACTGGCCGCCGGAGCTGGTGCGAAACTGGGCGGTGAGGGTGATGCCGTTGAGGTTCATGCTGTCGACCCCGAACACCTGCAACGGCCCTTGCAGGCTGTGGCGCAGAATCGGGTCTTCGCTAATCGAGTGACCGACCTCGCGGATCAGCTTCAGGGCGCTGTCAACGTTGGTGGCGTAGCTGAACTGCACCGAGAAGAAGGCATAGGCGAACTGCCGCGACTGGTTGGTGACCGCCTTGATCTGGCCGAACGGCACCGAGTGCACGAAGCCCTTGGCGTCGCGCAGGCGCAGGGTGCGAATGGTCAGGCTCTCCACCGTACCGGCGTGGCCCGAGTCGAGCACTACCCAGTCGCCGATGGCGATGGTGTCCTCGATCAGGATGAACAACCCGGTGATTACGTCCTGCACCAGCTGCTGGGAGCCGAAACCGATGGCCAGGCCCACCACCCCGGCACCGGCCAGCAAGGGGGCGACGTTGATGCCCAGGTTGGCCATGGTGGTGATGGTGCAGATCACCACCAGGATGATTTTGATCGCATTGCGCAGCATCGGCAGGATGGTCCGTACCCGGGTGCTGGGCTGGCGCGAGGCGCGGCGCCCGACCGTGGGCTTGAGGGCTTCCTGAATAGCGGTGTCGATTACCACCCACAGCAGCCAGGTGACCAGCAGGATCAGGCCGATGCTGCTCAGTGAGTCGCTGATGGCCCGGCCCAGGCTGTTCCTGAGAGCGAAATCGAGCACGGAAACGCCCCAGATGCGCCCCAGCAGTTCGATGAAGGCCACGGCCATGACGATACGCAGCAAGGCGTGGGCCAGGTTGCGCAACAGTTCCTTGTAGGGGCGCAGGCGTTGCCTGGCGTCCTCGCCTTCGCGGTTCTTGAACATGCGCTGCAGCACCGTACTGAGAAACACCGTGACGATCAGCAGGATCGAGGTCATCAGGGCTTTCTGCAGGGCGCGCTGGCTCTCTTCGCCGGCACCGATCAGGTTGATCGCCGAGACCAGGATCATCAGCAGGATCGGCAGGTACCACAGCGCCGAGAAGATCCGCAGGGTTTCCTGCACGGCGCGGTGTTGCAGGCGGTCGTGCAGGGCGCGGTTGCGGATCAGGTGCGCTACCGGACGGCGCAGCTTGAGCACCAACACGGCGAAGGACAGGGTGGCCAGCAGGCCGGTCAGGGCGGCGACGCTGCTGGTGAAATTACCGCCCAGGTGCCGGGCGATCTGCGGGCTGGTCAGGGCATCGCTCCAGGCCGCCAGAAAGCCGATCAGGAACAGCGCCCGGGGCGCTGCCCGGCGAATGATCTGCACCGCCGTGCGCTTGTGTCCGGTGTCGAACAGGGTGATCAGGCAGAAGATGATCGAGGTCGAGAAGATACCGGCGCTGGTGGCGTAGGCCAGGCTCATGCCCAGCGCACGGCCGGCGGAAAGCAGGAGGAAATGGCTGACGTAGAGGGTCACGATCAGGCTCAGCACCGCCGGCAGGGTGTAGGCCAGCAGGTATTTGATGACCCGGCGCGGGCGAAGTCGGTCGCGTATCAGGCGGGAGCGGTTGAAGGTGCGTGAGAGCAGCCGGCCGAAGTTGGTCAGCAGGGCGAAGGCGACCAGCCAGGTAACGGTGAGCAGGGCGAAGTCGCGCCACAGTTCCAGCGGGCTGATGCCTGCATGCTCGGTGACCAGTTGATCGACTTCATCGGCGGCGCGGTCGGCGCGCAGGCGCCAGTTGTCGATCACGTGGCTGTCGACATCGAGTTCCTTGCTGACATCGTCCAGGCCATCGGCAATGGCCCCCAGCAGGCCGCCCTGAACCACGGGCTCTGCGGGCTCGGCCGGCTTGCTGGCCGGCAGCAGAGGCGCAGCGCCGGCCAGTTGCAGGCTCAGCAGGCAAGCAAGCAGAAGGGCGAATAGGGATCGGGCCACTGGACACTCCTCAAACCGTGGATGACGGAAAGGGTAGTCAATGAACCGCCCGAGGGAGTATGCGTTGTCCGTATCGCAGGCTACGCCAGCTCCCACAGGAGCAAGGTCTGAAGGTCGGGCATAAAAAATCCGGGGCCCATGACAGGCCCCGGATTCGTCATACCGGCTTACTGCCCGGTATAGATCTGGTCGAACACGCCACCATCATTGAAGTGGGTCTTCTGCACGGTGCGCCAATCGCCGAAGGTCTTCTCCACCGACAGGAAGTCGACTTTCGGGAAGCGGTCGGTGTACTTGGCCAGTACCGCAGGGTCCCGTGGACGCAGGTAGTTGTTGGCGGCGATCTCCTGGGCCTCAGGCGACCACAGGTACTTGAGGTAGGCCTCGGCAGTGGCGCGGGTGCCTTTCTTGTCCACCACCTTGTCGACCACGCTCACCGGTGGCTCGGCTTCGGCGGAGACGCTCGGGTAGATCACCTCGAACTGGTCGCGACCGAACTCGCGGGCGATCATTTCGGCTTCGTTCTCGAAGGTCACCAGCACGTCGCCGATCTGGTTGGTCATGAAGGTGGTGGTGGCGGCGCGGCCACCGGTATCGAGCACCGGCGCCTGCTTGAACAGCTTGCCGACGAATGCCTTGGCCTTGTTCTCGTCGCCGCCGGTCTTCAGTACATAGCCCCAGGCCGACAGGTAGGTGTAGCGGCCGTTACCCGAGGTCTTGGGGTTGGGGACGATGACCTGGACGCCGTCCTTGAGCAGGTCGGGCCAATCTTTGAGGGCCTTGGGGTTGCCCTTGCGAACGATGAACACGGTGGCCGAGGTGAAGGGTGCACTGTTGTTTGGCAGGCGGGTGACCCAGTTGTCCGGCACCAGCTTGCCGTTGTCGGCCAGGGCGTTGATGTCGGTGGCCATGTTCATGGTGATGACGTCGGCCGGCAGGCCATCGATCACCGAGCGGGCCTGCTTGCTCGAACCGCCAAACGACATCTGCACGGCGATCTTCTCTTTGTGCTCGGCTTCCCAGTGTTTCTGGAAGGCAGCGTTGTAGTCCTTGTAGAAGTCGCGCATCACGTCATAGGAGACGTTGAGCAACGGGGCCGCTGCATGGGCCACGTTGCCCAGGGCGAGACCTGCGGCCAGAAGCGAGGCACTGAAGAGTTTTTTCACTGCGCATTCCTTGTTCGAGTTTTCGTTAAGGGCATTATGCCAGCGACTATAGCGGTTGGGCCTTAGGCGCTAAAAGATTAAAAAGTACTTTGCTTATTCCAGTTTTTTGAACAGTGCATTGCCGCAGCGCGAGCAGAAGGCGGCGCCGTGCTCATGATGGTTCTTTCGGCACACCGGACAGTCGTGCTGCAGCTGTTCGCCGCGCAGGGCATTGGCAAGTTCGGCGGTGAAGATCCCGGTGGGCACGGCGATGATCGAGTAACCGGTGATCATCACCAGCGACGACAGCACCTGGCCCAGCGGGGTCTTGGGCACGATGTCGCCAAAGCCGACAGTGGTCAGGGTGACGATGGCCCAGTAGATACCCTTGGGGATGCTGGTAAAGCCATGCTCGGGGCCTTCGACCACGTACATCAGGGTGCCGAACACGGTGACCAGGGTCGAGACGCTGACCAGGAACACGATGATTTTCTGCTTGCTGCCGTGCAGCGCTGCCAGCAGGTAATGGGCCTGCTTGAGGTAGGGGCTGAGCTTGAGCACGCGAAAGATGCGCAGCATCCGGATCACCCGGATGATCAACAGGTATTGGGCGTCGCTGTAGTACAGGGCGATGATCCCCGGGACGATCGCCAGCAGGTCGACCAGGCCGTAGAAACTGAAGGCATAGCGCACGGGCTTGGGCGAGCAGTACAGGCGGATCAGGTACTCGACCAGGAAGATCGCGGTAAACCCCCACTCGATGGCGGCCAGCAGGCCTGCGTAGTGCTGGTGGACTTCATCGATGCTGTCGAGGATCACCGTCACCAGGCTTGCGAGGATGATCAGCAGCAGGATGCTGTCGAAGCGCCGGCCGGCGACTGTGTCGGTTTGAAAAACGATGACGTAGAGCCGTTCGCGCCAGCTCGAAGGGGTTTGCATGCTCAACTCCATTTCACAATGGAGCTGAGCCTAGGGGCAGCGCTTCAGCTATGCAAGCGACCGGCACGGCGGGCCAGCGGCTGGCGCAGCAGGCGCTGGCCGATCAGCACCAGCCAGCAGGCCAGGATGAACGGCGCGGTCAGGCCCGGCACCGGCAGCTGGGCGATCACAGGTTGCAGGACGATGGCCGTGAGCATGGCCAGCAACGGCAGCCAGGGCTGCTTGCGGGTCTGGCTGAAGGCCAGGGCGGCGAGGGCAGCGTTGAAGCCGTAGAGGCCGGCATAGGCGGCATTGGTTTCACCACCGAGCAACGCGACGCTGCCACCCAGCGCCGCGCCGAGCAGGGCCCAGGCGGCAGCATAGCGGTTGGCGATCAGCAGGCCGATGGCAATCAGCAGTCCGGCCAGCGGGTTGTCGAGCAGGAAGATCTGGCCCAGTCCGCGCGCCAGGGCAAACAGGGCATTGTGTTCCATGGGGCCGGCCGCGCTGGTGGCCGGTTCGCTGATCGCCAGGGCCGCCCAGCCGATCAGCACGAAGGGTGCGGTGTAGGCCGGCAGCAGCAGGTTGGAGCTGGCGCGCTTGAGCCACTGGTGCACGATCATGCTGCTCAGGCCGCCGGCGGCGATGATCAGCGGCGGCAGGATCGCCGACCAAGGCAGGGCGTAGCTCAGCAGCAGGCCGATCAGCACGCCGTTGTAGCTGTACAGGCCGGCCTGGCGATCGGTGCGGTTGTAGCCGCGGCGCTGGGCGGTGAGCAGCCCGGCGAGGGCGCCGAGCAGGGCGCCGCCGACCAGGTCGGGGGCGGTGAGCGTGATGGCCAGCAGGCAGAACAGGCCGCACAGCGGGTTGCGCTGCAGCAGGACCTGGCTGAAGCCGTTGAGCAAGGCCGTCGCCCAGTCTGGGCACGGGTTGACGAAATTCTTGGTGTACATGGGGGCAGTCTGGGTTGATGTGGAGTGGGGAGCCTCTGTCGGGCCGGGTTGTCCCACGTGAGTGTGTGTTGGCCGCATCGCGGGCTTCGCCCGCTCCCACAGGGTTCACTGCATGCAGACCCTGTGGGAGCGGGCGAAGCCCGCGATGGGGATCACCTTCAAAGCAAGGTTTCGATCCGCAGGGTGTTAGTCGATCCCGGCTTGCCAAAAGGCACACCGGCGGTGATCAACAGGGTGTCGCCACGGCTGGCCATGCCTTGTGCCTGGGCAATTTCCAGGGCAGTGGAGCAGATTTCGTCGACCTGGCGCAGGCGATCGTTGACCACCGAATGTACACCCCAGGCCACGCTCAGGCGCCGGGCGGTGGACAGGTTGGGGGTCAGGTTGAGGATCGGTGCCCGTGGCCGCTCGCGGGCGGCACGCAGGGTCGAGGCGCCCGACTCGCTGTAGTTGACCAGTACCGCCACCGGCAGGATGCCGCTGATGCGACGGATCGCGCAGCTGATGGCATCGGACACGGTCGCTTCGGCCTTGGGCCGGCCCACGTCCAGTTGCACCTGGTAGTCCGGGCCGTTTTCCACCTGGCGGATGATCTTGCTCATCATCTGCACGGCTTCGAGCGGGTAGTCGCCGGAGGCGGTCTCGGCCGAGAGCATCACCGCATCGGCACCTTCGGCCACGGCATTGGCTACGTCGGTGACCTCGGCGCGGGTCGGGGCCGGGGAGAAGCGCATCGACTCAAGCATCTGGGTGGCCACTACCACCGGTTTGCCCAGTTCGCGGCAGGTGTTGATGATGCTCTTCTGGATCTGCGGCACGCTTTCGGCCGGCACTTCCACGCCCAGGTCGCCACGGGCGACCATGATCGCATCACTGAGCTCGGCGATGGCGCGCAGCTGGGTAACCGCCGAGGGTTTCTCGATCTTGGCCATCAGGTAGGCGCGGTCGCCGATCAGCTGGCGGGCTTCGACGATGTCTTCCGGGCGCTGCACGAACGACAGGGCCACCCAGTCCACGCCCAGTTCCAGGCCGAAGGTCAGGTCGCGGCGATCCTTGGCGGTCAGGGGGCTCAGGTCCAGCACCGCTTGCGGCACGTTGACCCCTTTGCGGTCGGACAGCTCGCCACCGTTGAGCACTTCGGTCTCGATCGCGTCGCTGTGTTTGGCGGTCACCCGCAGGCGCAGCTTGCCGTCATCGAGCAACAGGTCCATGCCCGGCTCCAGGGCGGCGATGATTTCCGGGTGCGGCAGGTTGACCCGCTGGGCGGTGCCCGGGGTGCTGTCCAGATCCAGGCGCAGGGCCTGGCCGCGTTGCAGCTGGACCTTGCCCTCGGCAAAGCGGCCCACCCGCAGTTTCGGGCCTTGCAGGTCCATGAGGATGCCCAGCGGGTAATTGAGCTGGCTCTCGACCTCGCGGATCCACTGGTAGCGCAGGGCGTGGTCTTCGTGCTCGCCGTGGCTGAAGTTGAGGCGGAAGATGTTGACCCCGGCCTCGACCAGTTGGCGGATGTCATCGATGCCCTTGATCGCAGGACCCAGGGTGGCGAGGATTTTGACTTTTTTGTCAGGCGTCATGGTTGGCACTCCCGAGGATCAGAATGGCGCGAAAATCGTTGACGTTGGTCCGCGTCGGCTCGGTGACGATCAAGGCATCGAGGGCGGCGAAGTAGCCATAGCCGTTGTTGTTGTCCAGCTCGTCGCTGGCCGACAGGCCCAGGGCGGCGGCGCGGGCGTAGCTGTCCGGGGTCATGAAGGCGCCGGCGTTGTCTTCCGAACCGTCGATGCCGTCGGTGTCACCGGCCAGGGCGTAGACCCCGGGCAGGCCCTTGAGGCTTTCGGTCAGGCTCAGGAGGAACTCGGCGTTGCGCCCGCCACGGCCATTGCCGCGCACGGTCACGGTGGTCTCGCCACCGGAGAGGATCACGCAGGGTGGCGACAGCGGCTGGCCGTGCTGGACGATCTGCCGGGCGATGCCGGCATGCACCTTGGCCACTTCCCGCGATTCGCCTTCCAGGTCGCCGAGGATCAATGGGCTGAAACCTGCCTGGCGGGCTTTGACTGCGGCAGCTTCCAGCGACTGCTGGGGACGGGCGATCAGCTGGAAGTGGCTGCGTGCCAGGGCCGGGTCATCGGCCTTGACGGTTTCGGAGGCCGGGTTGTTCAGCCAGGCGGTGACGGCGGCCGGGGCCTCGATCTTGTAGCGCTTGAGGATCGCCAGGGCCTCTGCCGAGGTGCTCGGGTCGGCCACGGTGGGGCCGGAGGCGATGACCGTGGCCAGGTCGCCCGGTACATCGGAAATCGCATAGGTGTAGACGGTGGCAGGCCAGCAGGCCTTGGCCAGGCGGCCGCCCTTGATCGCCGAGAGGTGCTTGCGCACGCAGTTCATCTCGCCGATGGTGGCGCCGGACTTGAGCAGGGCCTTGTTGATCTGCTGCTTGTCGGCCAGGGTCAGGCCTTCGGCCGGCAGGGCCAGCAGGGCAGAGCCACCGCCGGACAGCAGGAAGATCACGCGGTCGTCTTCGCTCAGGTTGCTGACCATCTCCAGCACCCGCTTGGCCACGGCCAGGCCTGCGGCATCGGGGACCGGGTGGGCGGCTTCGACCACTTCGATTTTCGAGCAGCTGGCGCCATGGCCGTAACGGGTGACAACCAGGCCGGACACCGGCCCTTGCCAGTTGCGTTCGACCACTTCGGCCATGGCGGCGGCCGCTTTGCCGGCGCCGATGACGATGACGCGACCGCTGCGGTCGCTGGGCAGGTGGGCTTCAAGCACCTGGCGAGGGTGTGCGGCGTCGATGGCCGTGGCGAACAGCTCGCGCAGGAAGTGTTGCGGATCGAGCGACATGGCAGGCTCCAATCTTATTGTTCTGCAGAATCGAAAACGCCCCCGGATCTGCCTCCGTGCAGGCCGACCCAGGGGCGGTGTTGCTCTTTGAGCAGCACGCTTGAAGCTTCAAGAGAAAGCAGGTCGATGCGCAGCCTGCTTTTCTTGCCGCGTGTAGCGTGCGACTTATTCGCCGTCTCGAATCGAGAAGTTGGCCATGTGCTCAAGGCCTTTGATCAACGCCGAGTGGTCCCAGTTGGCGCCACCGATGGCCGCGCAGGTGCTGAACACTTGCTGGGCGTTGGCGGTGTTGGGCAGGTTGATGTTCAGTTCCTTGGCGCCTTGCAGGGCCAGGTTCAGGTCCTTCTGGTGCAGGCTGATGCGGAAGCCCGGGTCGAAAGTGCCCTTGATCATGCGCTCGCCGTGCACTTCGAGGATCTTCGAAGAAGCGAAGCCGCCCATCAGTGCTTCACGCACCTTGGCAGGATCGGCGCCGTTCTTGGCGGCGAACAGCAGGGCTTCGGCCACGGCCTGGATGTTCAGGGCGACGATGATCTGGTTGGCGACCTTGGCGGTCTGGCCGTCGCCGTTGCCGCCGACGCGGGTGATGTTCTTGCCCATGGCCTGGAACAGCGGCAGGGCACGTTCGAAGGCGTTCGGGCAACCACCGACCATGATGCTCAGGGTCGCGGCCTTGGCACCGACTTCACCGCCGGACACCGGAGCGTCCAGGTAGGCGGCGCCGGTGGCCTTGATCTTCTCGGCGAAGGCTTTGGTGGCGGTCGGCGAGATCGAGCTCATGTCGATCACCACCTTGTTCGGGCCGACGCCTTCAGCCACGCCGTTGGCATCGAACAGCACGCTCTCGACCTGCGGGGTATCAGGCACCATGACGATGATGAATTCAGCTTCCTGGGCCACTTCCTTCGGGTTGGCCAGGGCCACGCCGCCGCCGGCGATCAGGTCCGCTGGCGCTGCGTCGTGGTGGGTGGAGACGAACAGGCTGTGACCTGCTTTTTGCAGGTTCAGGGCCATTGGGAGGCCCATGATGCCGGTGCCGATGAATCCGATTTTAGCCATGAGAAATGCCTCTTGTAATTATTGGGTACCGGGACTGTTGTAGGAGCGGCTGGCCCGCGATAGCGGCGCTGAGGTCGCCATCGCATCGCGGGGCAAGCCCGCTCCCACAGGTCAGATCGCGTTGTGGGTCTTCAACCAGCCAAGGCCTGCTTCGGTGGTGGTCAGCGGCTTGTATTCACAGCCCACCCAGCCCTGGTAGCCGATGCGGTCCAGGTGTTCGAAGAGGAAGCGGTAGTTGATTTCGCCGGTGCCTGGCTCGTTGCGGCCGGGGTTGTCGGCCAGCTGGATGTGATTGATCTTGGCCAGGTTGCTTTCCATGGTGCGGGCAAGGTCGCCCTCCATGATCTGCATGTGGTAGATGTCGTACTGCAGGAACAGGTTGCTGCTGCCGACTTCGGCCTGGATTTCCAGGGCCTGCTTGGTGTTGTTCAGGTAGAAACCGGGGATGTCGCGGGTGTTGATCATTTCCATGACCAGCTTGATCCCGGCAGCTTGCAGCTTGTCGGCGGCATACTTGAGGTTGTCGACGAAGGTCTTGCGCACGGTGGCGCAGTCCGGACCTTGTGGACGGATACCGGCCAGGCAGTTGACCTGGGTGTTGCCCAGCACCTGGGCGTAGGCGATGGCCAGGTCGACGCCGGCGCGGAACTGCTCGACACGGGCAGGGTCGCAAGCGATGCCGCGATCACCCTTGGCCCAGTCACCGGCCGGCAGGTTGAACAGCACCTGGGTCAGGCCGTGGGCGTCGAGCTGCTGCTTGATTTCAGCGGAGCTGTAATCGTACGGGAACAGGTACTCGACCCCGCTGAAACCGGCGTCGGCTGCGGCCTTGAAACGGGCCAGGAAGTCCTGCTCGGTGAACAGCATGGACAGGTTGGCGGCAAAACGTGGCATGGTTGTCTCCTTGCAAAAGTGGGCCCTGCGCATCTCGCAGCAGGGCCTTCGTTGCGATCAGTCGAGCAGGGAAATCGCGGTTGGCGCGTCGTCGCCGACCAGGGCCAGGTCTTCGAATTCGTTGACCGCGTTGATTTCGGTGCCCATGGAAATGTTGGTCACACGTTCGAGGATAACTTCGACCACCACTGGAACCTTGAACTCTTCAGCCAGTTTCTGCGCCTTGAGCAGGGCCGGGGCGATTTCGCCAGGCTCGGTCACGCGCAGGGCCTTGCAGCCCAGGCCTTCGACCACGGCGACGTGATCGACGCCATAACCGTTGAGTTCCGGTGCGTTGACGTTCTCGAACGCCAGCTGCACACAGTAATCCATCTCGAAGCCACGCTGGGCCTGGCGGATCAGCCCCAGGTAGGAGTTGTTCACCAGGACGTGGACGTAGGGCAGATTGAACTGCGCACCCACGGCCAGCTCTTCGATCATGAACTGGAAGTCATAGTCGCCCGACAGTGCCACGACCTTGCGGCTCGGGTCGGCCTTGACCACGCCCAGGGCAGCAGGGATGGTCCAGCCCAGCGGGCCTGCCTGGCCACAGTTGATCCAGTGGCGCGGCTTGTAGACGTGCAGGAACTGCGCGCCGGCGATCTGCGACAGGCCGATGGTGGTGACGTAGCAGGTGTCCTTGCCGAATACCTGGTTCATCTCCTGGTACACGCGCTGCGGCTTGACCGGCACGTTGTCGAAGTGGGTCTTGCGTTGCAGGCTGGACTTGCGCTGCTGGCAGTCTTCCAACCAGGCTTTGCGGCACTTCAGCTTACCGGCGGCTTTCCACTCGCGGGCCACTTCCAGGAACACATCCAGGGCAGCACCGGCGTCGGAGACGATACCCAGGTCAGGGGTGAACACCCGGCCGATCTGGGTCGGTTCGATGTCGACGTGGATGAAGCGACGGCCTTCGGTGTAGACATCCACCGAACCTGTGTGGCGGTTGGCCCAACGGTTACCGATACCCAGCACCAGGTCGGACTTGAGCATGGTGGCGTTGCCGTAGCGGTGCGAGGTCTGCAGGCCGACCATGCCGACCATCTGCGGGTGATCGTCCGGGATGGTGCCCCAGCCCATCAGGGTCGGGATGACCGGGATGCCGGTCAGTTCGGCGAACTCGACCAGTTTGTCGCTGGCATCGGCGTTGATGATGCCGCCACCGGCGACCAGCAGCGGACGCTCGGCGGTGTCGAGCATGGCCAGGGCTTTCTCGACCTGTACGCGGTTGGCCGCAGGCTTTTGTACCGGCAGCGGCTGGTAGGCGTCGATGTCGAATTCGATTTCAGCCATCTGCACGTCGAACGGCAGGTCGATCAGCACGGGGCCTGGACGGCCGGAGCGCATTTCATAGAAGGCTTTCTGGAACGCGTAAGGCACCTGGCCTGGTTCCAGAACGGTGGTCGCCCACTTGGTCACCGGCTTGACGATGCTGGTGATGTCGACGGCCTGGAAATCTTCCTTGTGCAGACGGGCGCGTGGCGCTTGACCGGTGATGCACAGGATCGGGATGGAGTCGGCCGAGGCACTGTACAGGCCGGTGACCATGTCGGTGCCGGCAGGGCCGGAAGTGCCGATGCACACGCCGATGTTGCCGGCCTTGGTGCGGGTGTAACCCTCGGCCATGTGCGAGGCGCCTTCAACGTGGCGAGCGAGGACGTGATCGATACCGCCGACTTTCTTCAGGGCCGAGTACAGCGGGTTGATGGCGGCACCCGGGATACCAAACGCGGTTTCAACACCTTCGCGGCGCATCACCAGAACGGCTGCATCAATTGCTCTCATTTTGCTCATGGCTTTGTGCCTCATTGGTTTTGTAATTGTATACAAATGGCTTTTCGTCAGAGTGTATTCACGCCAGGCGACTCTGGTCAATCCATTTTCATCGGCGATGAGTGCTTTCGTCGGGAAGGCCATAAAAAAGGCGTTTCGTCAGAATTGGGTTATCGCGCTTGAATTATTGTATACAAAAAAATTCGCCATTGTGTTCTATTTGTTCTATTGCTTTTCACACCTGCCCTCAGGGCTTCTAACAACAAGAGGACCTTTCCATGAATGCATTGACCTTGAAAGTCGCCGTCAGCCTGGTGAACGCCGCGCTGGTGGCGGGCCGCAAGATTTCCTCGGCCCCGCTGACCGTTGCCGTGCTCGACAGCGGTGGTCACCTGCTGGCCCTGCAGCGCGAAGACGGCGCCAGCCTGCTGCGCCCGCAAGTGGCCATGGGCAAGGCCTGGGGCGCGATTGCCCTGGGCAAGGGCTCGCGCCTGCTGGCGCTGGACGCGCAGCAGCGCCCGGCGTTCTTCGCCGCGCTCAATGGCTTGGGACAGAGCCCGGTGGTTCCGGCACCAGGTGGTGTGCTGATCCGTAATCAGCAGGGCGTGGTACTGGGGGCGATCGGTATCAGTGGCGATACCTCGGACATCGACGAGCAGTGCGCGATCAGTGCGATCGAGGAGGCAGGGTTGACCGCGGATGCCGGCGTAGCGGCTTGATTTTGCGAGGGGTTTGATGAACGGGCGGATTCATCACGAAGGGCGGGGCTACCTTGTACCCCAGCGTGAATGAGTCCGCCTGCACGGCGACCGTAACGGACACCGATCCCCTTTCGAGGGGGCTGACCTTATGGCAGGTTGGTTTTCCAGTGATGCTGACTTCTGGTTCCAGCAATTCTGACCGCCTGTCCTGGAGGTTCTGACACCTCGTACTAATGATTCACACCTTTCTTTCGGTCTTTAAGACCTTTCCTGCTTACTTGTAGTGCCTGATCTGCTGTGCTCTGGGCCGAGCGTTGTACCGGCAGCCGTTACCGGCGAGTCGGTGCTTCCATCATCAACGGACAAGGTGCGGCGCTACCCGTGTGGGGCGCCTTGCGGACAGGAAGTTCAATGACTATCGATTATCTCATTGCGCTGGGTGACAAGCCCTCGCTGGAAGCGGAGGAAGAAGAGGAAGAGCTGGGCGCGACCGGTATCGTGCTGCGCCTGGGGCTGTTCTTCGACGGCACCGGGAACAATCAGGCCAACAGTGCGACGGCGGCCGGTTGTCATGCCGCTGATGCAGGGCTGACGGCGGAAGTCGTCGAGGACATCCGCCAGCACTGCGTCGCCCTGGGGTATGACGGTAAAGGCAGCTCGCCGGACAACAGCTACGGCAATGACCTGAGCAATGTTGCGCGTCTTCATGGCCTCTATCCTGATCAGGCCGGGGAACGGCTGCCGTCTGGCGTCGAAGAGGCCTACCTCAAGGTTTACATTGAGGGCATCGGCACCCGCAGCGGCCTGGGCGATTCGCTCTACAGTCAAGGTACCGGCCGTGGAGCGACCGGTGTCGCCGCGCGGGTCGAGCAGATGCCGGCGCTGGTTCTAAAACAGTTGGATCGGTTTCAGGGTACAAACCCCAAGGTCATGGTTCACCGCATCGAAATCGATCTGTTCGGTTTCAGCCGGGGCGCCGCAGCGGCACGGCACTGTGCCAATGACCTGCTCAAGGGGCCGAACAGCCTGCTGGCCCGGGCCCTGCCGGCGGGTTCGCCGTTGCTGGTGAGCGGCTTCGGCTGGCGCCATCGCAGTG
This sequence comes from Pseudomonas sp. NPDC090755, assembly GCF_044769005.1. NCBI lineage: Bacteria > Pseudomonadati > Pseudomonadota > Gammaproteobacteria > Pseudomonadales > Pseudomonadaceae > Pseudomonas > Pseudomonas sp. NPDC090755. The sequence continues at coordinate 64,490 of NZ_JBIVXC010000014.1, forward strand.
ACTTCGTCCTCAATTTCATCGGGCTGTTCGACACCGTGGCCGGCATCGTTTCGCCGCACAAGGGCGATTTCAGTCCGCACGACGCCGATAATCACGGGCTCCAGTTGCGGCTTGCGCCAGGCGCGGCGCGTAAGGTGATTCACCTGGTGGCCGGTGATGAGTACCGCCATAACTTCCCCCTGACCCGGGCCGAACGGGATATCGCGCTGCCCGGTTGCCATTCGGACATCGGCGGCGGCTACCGGCCGCTGATGCGGGAGAAGGTGCTGCTGAGCAAACCGGACAGCAGCCTCGAGTCCGACCTGCTGGCCAACGAGCGCAGCGCCGCCTTCTCGCGCACTAAACAGCGTTTGAACCGGGAGGTGCGCCACTGGCTGACCTATGTGCCGCCCGGGGGACTGGATATCCTGACCTGGTCGGTGCCAACCCAGCACCGGGTGCGGGACACGCTGGCGCAACAGCGGGTGTACGCCGCCATCACCAGCGAACGTGAGGTGCGTGGCGAGTTGTCGCTGGTGTACCTGCGCATCATGCGCGAGTGGGCGGTGCGCGCCGGGGTGGCGTTCGCGTCGATCGACCCTGATGACAACCGGGTAGCCTTGCCGGCGGAACTGCAACCCATCGCCACCAAGCTTCAGGCCGTTGCCCTGGGCGAAGCCTTCACCCCGTTGACCGAGCAGGAAACCGCTTTGCTGCGCCGTCGCTATATTCATCTCTCGGCGAACTGGAATGCCGTCAAGGGCTGGAATAGCAGCGCGCTGGATGTGCTGTTCATCAATCGCCCGGCCGAGGGCCGGCAGCGCAAGGAGCACCCCAATGTATAAGATTCCCTAGGACTCCCGGTGAGCCCTCGGTTGCCCCCAGCAACCAGTCAGGCGTCTGGCTCACACCCCTTGAGCACCAGGCGAATGATGGTTTGCGCCGCCGCTTCGTAGTCACTGTCCTCAAGCTTGGCCTTTCCGGTGACCACCGAAATCTGCCAGTCGAAATCGGCGTAGGTCTGGGTCGCCGCCCAGATGCTGAACATCAGGTGGTGGGGATCGATAGGGGCGATCTGGCCGCGGTCGATCCAGCCCTGGATGCACTCGATGTTGTGCCGGGCCTGCTCGTTGAGCTGCTCGACCTGGTTGGGGCTCAGGTGCGGGGCGCCGTGCATGATCTCGCTGGCGAACACCTTGGATGCAAACGGCAGGTCGCGGGAGATCCTGACCTTGGAGCGGATATAGGCGCTGAGCACTTCCTTGGCATCACCCTCGGCATTGAACGGGGTGGATGCCTGCATGATCGGCTCGATGATGCTTTCCAGAACCTCGCGGTAGAGGTTTTCCTTGGATTTGAAGTAGTAGTAGACGTTCGGCTTGGGCAGCCCGGCCTTGGCCGCGATGTCGCTGGTCTTGGTGGCGGCGAAGCCCTTGTCGGCGAATTCTTCACTGGCCGCGCGCAGGATCAGTTCTTTGTTGCGCTCGCGAATGCTGCTCATGGTTGACGCTGTTCCTCGGGCCTGGGAGGGCGGTTGCGCATGGTAGCACCGCGTTTGCAAAGGGCTCAAGGTGGCGACTTTGGGCTAGACTGAGCCCCTCACATTCCGCTGGATTCAGGCAAACATGGCAGGCAGCAGTCTTCTGGTATTGATCGACGATATCGCCACCGTACTCGACGATGTTTCGGTAATGACCAAGGTCGCGGCAAAAAAGACCGCAGGGGTACTCGGTGACGACCTGGCGCTCAATGCCCAGCAGGTCACGGGGGTACGCGCGGAACGGGAAATCCCGGTGGTCTGGGCGGTGGCCAAGGGGTCGTTCGTCAACAAACTGATCCTGGTGCCGGCGGCGCTGTTGATCAGTGCGTTCATTCCCTGGGCAGTGACGCCGCTGCTGATGGTCGGCGGCGCCTTCCTGTGTTTCGAGGGCTTCGAAAAGCTGGCGCACAAGTTCCTCCATAGCAAGGACGAGGAGCAGGCCGACCAGGCGGCGCTGAAAGAGGCCGTGGCCGATCCTGCGGTCGATCTGGTGGCTTTCGAGAAGACCAAGATCAAAGGGGCGATCCGCACCGACTTCATCCTCTCGGCGGAGATCATCGCCATCACCTTGGGCACGGTCGCCGATGCGCCGCTGACCCAACAGATCATCGTGCTGTCGGGCATTGCAATTGTCATGACCATCGGGGTGTACGGCCTGGTCGCCGGCATCGTCAAGCTCGATGACCTGGGCTTGTGGCTGACCGGCAAAGCCTCGCGTGCGGCGCAAGCCCTGGGCAACGGCATCTTGCGGGCAGCGCCCTACATGATGAAAAGCCTGTCGGTGATCGGCACGGCGGCGATGTTCCTGGTCGGTGGCGGGATCCTGGTGCATGGCGTGGCGCCGTTGCACCACGCCGTCGAAGCCTTCAGCGAAGGGCGGGGCGGGGCATTGACCGGGGCACTGCTCAATGGCGGCATCGGTATCGTTGCCGGCGCGCTGGTGCTGGCCGTGGTGGCTGCGGTCGGCAAGCTCTGGCGGGTCGCCAGAGCTTGAGGCCGACCGGTTGCCGGGCTCAGTTTTTCAGCGCGGTCTGCTCGCTCGCATCCGGCTGCCAGTCCAGCAGGTGATGGGTAAAGCCGAGGCTTGCGACCTGGTAGTAGGCGATGGCACGCTGGATCAACGGATCGCGCTTGTCACTGGTCACCTCGGTGCTCCTGCCCAGGGCCTGATTGTGACGGCGCAGGCCGTCACGGGGGCTGAGGATCGCCAGGTCCTGGCCATCGAACAACCCCAGGTGCTGGTAGTTGCCGATCAGGACCCGGGGCGGCAGGTTGTCCTCCTGCATCAGGTCGCGGCCGAAGAACGTCGAGGTATAGCTCATGTTCAGCAGGCCGAGCAGGGTCGGTGCCAGGTCGATCTGGCTGGCCAGCTTCGATTCCTCGCGCGCCGGGATCAGCTTGGGCGCATGGATGAACAGCGGAATCTGGTAGTTGCTGACCGGCAGGTCTTCCTTGCCGGCGCTGCCTGCGGTGTGGTCGGCGACGAAAATGAACAGGGTGTTGTCGAACCAGGGCTTGCTGCGCGCCTGTTCGAGGAAGCGCCCGATCGCATAGTCGGTGTACTTCACCGCGCCATCACGACCGTTGCCTGAAGGAATATCGATACGGCCTTCGGGGTAGGTGTAGGGGCGATGGTTGGAGGTGGTCATCAGCTGCAGCAAGAACGGCACCTGATTGGCATGGTCGGCGTCGGCCAGCTTGATGGCCTGGTTGTACAGGTCCTCATCGGACATGCCCCAGGCATTCTTGAAGCTGATGTCGGCTTCCTCGACGCTGCTCTGGTCGACGATGCGATAGCCGTTGCCGCTGAAGAACGCGTTCATGTTGTCGAAGTAGCCACGCCCGCCATAGACGAACACGCTGTCGTAACCCACTTCCGATAATTGCTGGCCAAGGCTGGCAAAGCCACTTTCACGGCCGATGCGCTTGACGATCGAGCGGCCCGGGGTCGGCGGCATCGACAGGGTGATTGCCTCCAGGCCGTGGTCGGTCCGGGTGCCGGTGGCATAGAAGTTGTTGAAGTACAGGCTCTGCTTGCGCAGGGCATCGAGGTTGGGCGTGAGGTTGCGGGTGTCGCCGTTGCTGCCCAGGTATTTGGCGCTCAGGCTCTCGAGGGTGACCAGCACGATGTTGGGCGTGGTCGGGGTGCCCGCCTGGGTGATCTGCCGACGGATGCCCATGGGCTCCTGGTCGACGAAACGGGCGTTGGGCTCCTGCAGTTCGCTGCGGATCAGCCGGGTCGACTGGCCTTCGTCCAGGCTGCCGTAGAACCGCGAGTAGTCCAGCTCATTGTTGCGAAACGCGGCGAAGAACTGGTACGGCCCGTTGCTGGCCAGTTCCCGGGCATAGGCATTGCCGCCCTGGCCGCGAGGCATACCCTGGTTGATCAGCAACAGACCTACGCCCGCCAGTACTGCCAGGACGCCCAGGCTTGCCAGGCGCTGGCGCCAGGTAGGCAAGGGCGCATCGAGGATCTGGCGCAGGGGCTCGCGCAGCAGCAGCGACAGCACCAGGGCGCTCAGCGCCAGTGCGCTGAGAATCAGCCCGATGGGATAGGACTCGAGGATGTTATTCAGCACCTCGTCGGAATACACCAGGTAGTCGACGGCGATGAAGTTGAAACGCACGCCGAACTCGTCCCAGAACAACCATTCGGCAACGGCCACGAACAGCATGACGAACAGGCTGGTGAACAGCGCGGCGTGCAGCACAGCCCGGTGCAGGCGCGTGCGCCACAGTGGCGCCGGGCACAGCAGCAGGTACAGGCCCAGTGGCAGGGCGGCATAGGCCAGGAAACTCAGGTCGTAGACCAGGCCGGTGGTGAAAATCGAGAAAAAATACTCGCCGGCTTCACTCAGGTGCGTGAAGTACAGGACGCTTCTTGTCAGTAAGAAAGTGAATAACCACAGCGATATCAATAACAATAAATAGCGCAGCGGTGCTGAGCGTGTAGTGCGCATGGCGTTTGCCTTGTTGTTGTCAAAGAAGAGGGCAGGCAAACTAACGCCGGTAATGAGAAAAAATTGTCAAATAAATGCAATGAAGAAGTTTGCTGCTGGCTTATAGTGATGCCCCATGAGCGCACAGGAATGTGCAAGTGGTAGTTGAATAAGGAACAATCGGATGCCATTCAGAGCACTGACTTACGATGTCTTTCACCTGGGCTTGTACATGGTCGCGGTCCTGGTCTGGACCACCCTGTGCGTCATGCTATTGCTCAGGGCCCGAAGGCAGGCGGCCGATGCATCGGCCCGCGGTTGCCTGTCTGTGGGCGCGATTGGCGCGTTTGTCTGCCTGGGTCTTTTGCTGGCCGATGTGCTGCGTCTGGTGGACGATGGTGTGGTGCTCTTTGGGTTGCTTGTGTTCGGCGCCATTGTGCCGGGAATGGCAATGACGGCGCTCTATGTTCGTTTGCGAACACAAGGTGAAAAAACTTTCTGATTGTTTTGTAGGAAGAAACTGAAGTTCTAAACCGTGCCTTTTAAAAGGCACGGTTTTCAACTATGGCCTGATCAGAAGTGTACCTTGACCAGGAAGCTTGCAGTGTTCTGGTCGGTATCGAAGGCATCGCTATCCTTGATGCCGTACTTGTTCTTCCAGTAGTCGTATTCGAAACCAACATACAGCTGCTTCTCGCCCCAGTTCAACGCTTTACCCAGGTCATATTTGACCTGTGGGTTGAAGTGCAGGTTGGCGTGGTAGTCGCCATGGCGGCTGGTGGAGTCGTTGTCGACTACCCAGTCCATGAAACCGTCGATGAGGATGTCGGACTTGCCCACGGGAATGGTGTAGGACCAGACCGGGGTGATCTGCCAGACGTTGTCACCGGCACGGCTGCCGTCGGTGGTGCGCTGGTAGAAGTTCAGCTGGAAATAGTCGAAGCCCGGGATATTCAGGTCGAAACCAGGACCGATCAGGTAGGACTCGGTGTCGCCCTCGCCAAACTCGTAGGTCATGGCCAGCAGCACGTCCTTGATCGGGCCGAACTCCAGTCGCTGGTCGAAGATCTTGCCGAACGACAGGCGTGGCGAAATTTCGCCGTAGTAGGTGTTGTCGCCGTTGATGAAGTCCTTGTCACCGTTGTAGAAGATCTTGTCGACGAACATGAAGTTGTCGCCGTACTTCCAGCCGTCGGCGTGCTCGAAGGTCACGGTTTGCTGGATTTCCGGGTTGACCGCGAAATTCTTGCCCCACAGGTAGGTCAGGCTGTTGGTCTGCCATTGCAGCAGATCACCGGCGGTGGCGGCGGTGCTCGCCGCCAGCAGGCCGCTGGCGAGGATCAGGCTGTTGGTAATGCGCATCGCTGTGTTGCTCCCTTGATTGATTCTGTTGTCGGTACTCTGGACGGCACCGTTGGGTCTAAATACTTGTCTTTTGGGTCAGTTTTTTTCGATTGGCCACAGCTGTTTGGCAAGAGCTGCGCCAACTTTCCGGGTACGGCACAACAATCCTGCTCGACGTCTTTCTGAACAGATGAAAGGGGGTCTTTCAGGCTGGCGTCACGTCCACCGATCGCCAGTATTCATTGACTGAGCGGTCAGCAAACGCGGGCAGGATCCATCCTGCCCGGATCGAGGGGGGCGCGCAGATTACTGGCTTGCGCGCGGGTCCTCAAGTGCTCCGTCCTGGAGCGAGTGTGGCTAAAACTGTGCGTTTGGTCAGGTTTTAGAAGTGAACCTTAACCAGGGCGCTGGTAACGCTCTGGTTGGAATCGAGCCGTCCACTGTTCTCGATGCCGTATTTGTCTTTCCAGTAGCTGTATTCGATACCCACGTACAACTGCTTGGCGCCCAGGTTCAGGGCCTTGCCCAGGTCGTACTTGACCTGTGGGTTGAACTGCAGGTTGGCATGGTAGGTGCCGCGCCGGCTCTCGTCGTTGTCGACCACCCAGTCCATGTAGCCGTCGATCAGGATGTCGGACCGACCTACGGGAATGGTGTAGGAAAATGTTGGGGTGATTTGCCAGACGCGATCACCCGGACGGCTGCCCTCGGTGTTGCGTTGGTAGAAGTTCAGGGTGAAGTAGTTGAAACCGGGAATCGCCAGGTTGAAGCCGGGGCCGATCAGGTAGGCCTCGTTGTCGCCTTCGCCCGACTCGTAGGTCATGGCCAGCAGCACGTCGGTGATCGGACCGAATTCCAGTTTCTTGCCGAGCATCTTGCCGAACGACAGGCGCGGGCTGAACTCGCCGTAGTAGGTGTTGCTGCCTTTGTTACGGTCGGTGCCGCCGTTGTAGAAGATCTTGTCGACGAAGAAAAAGGTATCGCCGTATTTCCACTGGTTGGCGTGTTCGAAGGTCACCGTCTGCTGGATGGCGGGGTTGACCTGGAAGTCCTTGCCATAGAGATAGGAGAGGCTGTTGGTGTGCCACAGCAGGAAGTCTCCTGCGCTGGCGGGCAATGCGGCCAGCAGACTGCTACCCAACACAAGGGGAGTGGTGATGCCTTTCATGTTGTGTTTCCCGGCGTTGTTATTGTTGGTCTTGGGTTTTTCGGCGCAAAGCGCCCCGGCCGACCCGCTCCCACGGGTCGACGGTGCTGCATGGAACCTGGGTGGTGCAGGGCGGCGAGCGCCGCCCGTAACTCAGTGCTGGTGGGCGGTGTCGTTGTGTGCGGCACGTTCGGCGCCGCCCAGGATGTTGAACAACAGGTTGAGGATCAGCGCGCTGACCGTGGCCATGGCAATGCCGCTGTGGGTGATGGGTTCCATCCACTGGGGCATCTGCGCGAAGAACTCGGGGCGTACCACCGGGATCAGGCCCATGCCGACGCTGACGGCAACCAGCAGCTGGTTGCGGCGGTCGGCGATGTCGGCTTCCTGGAGGATCTTGATACCGGTGGCGGTGACCATGCCGAACATGGCGATCGACGCGCCGCCCAGCACCGCCGGTGGAATCGAGGCGATCAGGAAGGCCGCCTTGGGCAGCAGGCTGAGCAGGATCAGGAAACCACCGGCCACCACGGTGACATAGCGGCAACGCACGCCGGTCATCTGCACCAGGCCGATGTTCTGGGCGAACGAGGAGTGGGTGAAGGTGTTGAAGAAGCCAGCGACGAACGACGCACCGGCATCGCACATCAGGCCGCGGCGCAGCATGCCCGGGGTGACTTCACGGTCGGTGACCTTGCCCAGGGCCAGGAACATGCCGGTGGACTCGACGAAGATGATCACCACCACCAGGCACATCGACAGGATCGGCGCCAGGCTGAAGGTCGGCATGCCAAAGTGCAGCGGCGTGACCACTTGCAGCCAGGGCGCTTCGTCGAGGCCGGAAAGATCGACCATGCCGATGGAGCCGGCGAGGATGTAGCCCAGGCCCATGCCGATCAGCACCGAGACATTGACCCAGAAGCCACGCATGAAGCGATTGACCAGCAGGATGGTGGCCAGCACCAGGCCGGCGACGATCAGGTAGATGGGCGAGCCGAAGGTTTCGGCGCTGGCGCCGCCACCGGCCCAGTTGACCGCAACCGGGAACAGCGACAGGCCGATCGAGGTGATGACCGTACCGGTCACCAGCGGTGGGAAGAAGCGCACCACCTTGGACATGAACGGCGCGATCAGCATGCCGAAGAACCCGGCGGCGATGGTCGCGCCGAAGATCCCCTGCAGGCCGACGCCGGGCATGCCGGCCATGGCCACCATGCTGCCGACGGCGGCGAAGCTTGCACCCATCATGACGGGCATGCGGATGCCGACTGCGCCAATGCCGAACGACTGGACGATGGTGGCGACACCAGCGACCAGCAGGTCGGCATTGATCAGGAAAGCGATTTCTTCACGAGAGAGGCCAGCGGCCTGGCCGATGATCAAGGGCACGGCAATCGCGCCTCCGTACATCAGCAAGACATGCTGCAGACCCACCAGGAACAGTTGGAGCAAGGGCAGTGGCTGTCGTGGGGGCGCAACGGGGATGTACGCCTTGCGTGACTCGGACATGCAACACCTCGGTTTTGTTTTTATTCTTTAGCGCCGCAAGCTCAAGCGCCCGGCTTCGATCAGAAGCAGGTGGTCGCGCTTGGCTTGCAGCTTGTAGCTTGTCGCGTGAAACGTGTTGCTTAGTGAGTAGGAGCACCCTTGGCGATCCAGGCACCGATCAGCTCACGCTCCTGCTGGGTCATCTGGGTGATGTTGCCCAGTGGCATGATCTGCGTGGTCACGGCCTGCGCCTGGATGCGCGCGGCCTGTTGCTGGATCTGTTGCGGGGTGTCGAGCATCACGCCGGCGGGGGCAGCGCTGAACAGCGGGCTGGTCGGCTTGGCCGAGTGGCACACGGTGCAACGTTCCTGGATGACGCTGTGGATCTTGTCGAACCCGGCATCGTCGAGCTTGGCGGTGGCAGCCGCCGGCGCTTGGGCAGGTGCAGCGGGCTCGGCAGGTGCGGCGGCTTTCTCGGCGGCTTTTTCGGCCGCGGTCTTGCCACCCAGGGCGGTTTCCGGCAGCGGCTGGTACTCGACCTTGGCGGCGGCCTGCTCAGGAGCGGTCGGCATCGGCGCGGGGCCGGTGACGTAAGCCAGGCAGATCATCGACAGGGCACCGACCGGCAGGGTCCAGGCGTACTTGTTGCTGTCATGACGGGTGTTGAAGTAGTGACGCACCAATACCGCAGCCACCGCGATACCGGCCAGGATCAGCCAGTTGTACTGGCTGCCGTAGGTGCTCGGGAAGTGGTTGCTGATCATGATGAACAGCACCGGCAGGGTGAAGTAGTTGTTGTGCCGCGAGCGCAGCAGGCCCTTGGCCGGCAGTACCGGGTCCGGGGTCTGGTTGGCTTCGATGGCGGCGACCAGCTGACGCTGGGCCGGCATGATGATGCGGAACACGTTACCGACCATGATGGTGCCGATGATCGCGCCGGTGTGCAGGTAGGCACCACGACCACTGAACACCTGGCTGAAGCCGTAGCAGGCGGCGATGACCAGCACGAACAGCACCAGGCCCAGCAGGGCAGGGCGCTTGCCCAGTGGCGAGTCGCAGAGGAAGTCGTAGATGAACCAGCCGGCGATCAGCGAACCGACGCCGATGGCGATACCTTCACCACCGCTCAAGGTGCTGCCGGGGGCCAACAGGTAAAGGGTCGGATTCCAGTAGAACACCAGGCACAGCAGGGCGATACCCGACATCCAGGTGAAATAGGCTTCCCATTTGAACCAGTGCAGGTTCTCCGGCATTTTCGGCGGAGCCAGCTTGTACTTCTCCAGGTGGTAGATACCGCCACCATGGATTGCCCAAAGATCGCCCGACAGGCCGTCGCGCGGGTTGGCCCGGTTGAGGTTGTTCTCCAGCCAGACAAAGTAGAACGACGCGCCGATCCAGGCCACGCCAGTGATCATGTGAACCCAACGCACGCTCAGGTTCAGCCATTCCAACAGATGTGCTTCCACAGTCTTTACCTCTTCCCTGGCACCCTGTAGCCGGGTGCTCAGGCCTTCTCTTATTGGTGGGGGGCGAGGATCAGTTGCTCATCCTCTATGAAGAAATGTTCGTCGCAGTTGTTGCCAGAACCACTGCGATCAACCACCAGGAAGTCATCCCGCTTTTCGATCGTCAGCACCGGGTGGTGCCAGACGCCGCGATGGTAATTGATGCCCTGCCTTCCATTACTGCGGAAGGCGCGGACAAGGCCCGATACAGGTGCATCGCCAAGTGGCGCGACCACGATCAGAAAGGGATTGCCGAGCAGCGGAATGAACGCCTGGCTGCCCAGCGGATGGCGCTCCAGCATGCGAACGGTCAGTGGCATGTCCAGCGCATCGGCGCGGAAGATGCTGATGATCGCGTTGTCCTCGGGCTGGGCGGTCTGGACCGTGGCCAGCTTGTGGAAGCGCATGGTCGAACCGTTGTTGATCATGAAGTGGTCGCTGCCATCGGTTTCGATCACGTCACCGAAAGGGGCGAAGGCTTCTTTGGTCAAGGGTTCAATCACTAAAGTGCGCATGCAGGTTCTCTTTATTCTGTGTTGTGGGGGGCAGTACCGGACTGGCCCTTAAAGTTGCAGCAGGCGGAACAGGGCAATCAGGTTGATCTGCGCCAGCGCTTCCTTGAACTCGGCCTCGACCGAGTTGTGGATGCGCTTCTCGAACGAGGCGAGGATCTGGTGCCGGTTGCTGCCTTTGACTGCCATGATGAACGGGAACTTGAACTTGGCCTTGTAGGCATCGTTGAGTTCGGTGAAACGGGCGAACTCTTCGGCGGTGCATTGGTGGATGCCGGCGCCGGCCTGTTCGTTGGTGCTCGACTCGGTCAGTTCACCCTGGATCGCGGCCTTGCCGGCGAGGTCCGGGTGAGCGTTGATCAGGGCCAGCTGGGCGGCGTGATCGGCGCTCAGGAGAATGTCGCTCATGCGCTGGTGCAGGGCTTCGATCTGCTCGATTTCCTGCAGTTGGCCCAGGTCGTAGGCCTTCTCGGCAACCCACGGCGAGTGCTCGTAGATGTCGGCGAAGGCGTCGACGAAGGCGGCGCGATCCAGGGTCGAAGGCTTGAGGGTCTTGAAAGCGGTCATTTGGTGTTCTCGGCTTGGAAAGGGTGTGTGGCATGCCAGTGACGGGCGATGTCCACGCGCCGGGCGAACCAGACCTGATCATGGCTCTTGGCGTATTCGACGAAGCGCTTGAGCGCGGCCAGGCGCGCCGGACGGCCGACCAGGCGGCAGTGCAGGCCGATGGAGAGCATCTTCGGCGCTTCGGCGCCTTCCTCGTACAGCACGTCGAAGGCGTCCTTGAGGTACTGGAAGAACTGCTCGCCGCAGTTGAAGCCCTGGACCTGGGTGAAACGCATGTCGTTGGTGTCCAGGGTGTACGGGATCACCAGGTGCGGTTTGCCGGTCGGGTTGTTCGGCTCCCAGTAGGGCAGGTCGTCGTCATAGGTGTCGCTGTCATACAGGAAGCCGCCTTCCTCCATCACCAGGCGACGGGTGTTCGGGCCGGTGCGACCGGTGTACCAGCCCTGTGGGCGCTCGCCGGTCAGCTCGGTGAGGATGCGGATGGCTTCGAGCATGTGCTCGCGTTCCTGGGCCTCGTCCATGTACTGGTAGTCGATCCAGCGGTAGCCGTGGCTGCAGATCTCGTGGCCGGCTTCGACCATGGCGCGGATCACGTCCGGATGGCGCTGGGCGGCCATGGCCACGGCGAAGATGGTCAGCGGCACGCCGCTGTCCTTGAACAGCTTGAGCAGGCGCCAGACACCGGCGCGGCTGCCGTATTCGTAGAGGGATTCCATGCTCATGTTGCGAGCGCCCTGCAGCGGCTGGGCGGCGACCATCTCGGAGAGAAAGGCTTCGGACTCTTTGTCACCGTGCAGGATGTTGCGTTCGCCACCTTCTTCGTAATTGAGCACGAAAGACAAAGCGATGCGGGCATTCCCCGGCCAGCGCGGATGGGGTGGGGTGTTGCCGTAACCGATCAGGTCGCGAGGGTAATCAGCGCTCACTGCAGTCTTCCTTCTTGTACGTGAATTCGGAGGGCGTGGCGTCCGGATAGGAAAGCGGCCACGACGATGGGTTGATTGTATACAACTTTATTTACGATTTGTAAGCCTGTTTTTTTGCATTTCTTCGCCTTTGCACCCCGAAAACCGGCTATGCGATACCCTGCAAGAAACCTGCCTGATCGGTCAGCTAATGACGCTGGTGTCGGCCAGTGGCATGGATTTGCGACTGATGGTGTATTTACAGGGGATGATCGGTGTGTCAGGAAAGAATACCGAATTATTGTGTACAATTTTGCAGAAAAATGTCTTAATAATCCGACAGCCGTAGGCGGCGGTGTTTACTGCCGGTGCCGTACGGGTATTTTTTGCCCACAGATAGAACAGAGGCGAGCAAGCAATGGGACGTTTGACCACGCATGTACTGGATGCCGCGCATGGCTGCCCTGGCAGTTCGATCAAGGTCGAGCTGTACCGGGTCGAAGGCCAGCAGCTGGAACTGGTGAACACCGCCCTGACCAACAGCGATGGCCGTTGCGACGCGCCGCTGTTGCAGGGTGACGACTACCGCAGCGGTGTCTACCAGCTGCAGTTCAGCGCCGGCGATTACTACCGTGCCCGTGGCGTGCAACTGCCCGAGCCTGCCTTTCTGGATGTAGTGGTGCTGCGCTTTGGCATCAATGCCGAGCAGGACCACTACCACGTGCCACTGCTGATCTCGCCGTACAGTTACTCGACCTATCGTGGAAGCTAGTTGGTCGCTAGAAGAATCTTCGTAGGTCCTTGCCCGCCCACACTGCGGGCTTTTTTTTGCCTGGCGTTTGCCGGGCGTATGGTTTGTCCGGGGAATGGGTCTGTAGCCGCTGCCGAGGAACGAGGCTGCGACTGACTGCCTGTAGGAGCGGGCTTGCCCCGCGATGCGTTGCAGCGTTCAATCGCGGGGCAAGTCGAGTCGTCGCACCGCCGCTCCCACCGATCGCAGCCTGGCGGCAGCGGCTACACCGCCAGGCAATCAATCCCCCTTCCGGGCAGGCAACAAAAAGCCCCACCCGAAGGTGAGGCTTTGGGGGCGCAGCGTATCGGTTACAGGAACACGAACTTGGCAATGAAGATCGCGGTCAGTACCCACAGGCTCGCCGAAATCTCACTGAAACGCCCGGTACCGGCCTTGAGTACCACATAGGTGATAAAGCCCAGGGCAATGCCATCGGCGACCGAGAAAGTCAGCGGCATCATGATCGCGGTAACGATCGCCGGAATGCTGTCGGTGGCCTCATCCCATTCGATGTGGGCCATACTGCCCATCATCAGCATGGCGACGTAGATCAGCGCGCCGGCGGTGGCATAGGCGGGGATCATCCCGGCCAACGGGGCGAAGAACATCGCCGCGATGAAGAACAGGCCGACCACCACCGCCGTCAGACCGGTACGGCCCCCGGCCGCGACACCTGCCGCACTTTCCACATAGCTGGTCACCGGCGGCACACCCACCACCGCACCGAACACGCTCGAGGCGCTGTCGGCCTTCAGTGCCCGCGACAGGTTTTCGATGCGACCGTCGGCATTCACCAGGTTGGCGCGCTGGGCAACGCCCATCAGGGTGCCGGCGGTGTCGAACATGTGCACGAAGAGGAAGGCGAACACCACGGCGATCATGCTGACGTTGAACACGCCCGCCACGTCCATGGCCATCCAGGTCGGTGCCAGGCTCGGCGGCAGCGAGAACAGTCCGCCGTATTCGACCAGGCCCAGGCCCCAGCCGGCCAGGGTGACGCTGATGATGCTGATCAGGATCGCGCCGAACACGCGGTGGTAGCTGAGCACCGCGATCATCAAGAAGCAGATGGCCGCCAGCAGCGGGCCAGGCTCGTGCAGGGAGCCGAGCTTGATCAGGGTTGCCGGGCTGTCGACGACAATCCCCGCGGTTTTAAGACCGATCAGTCCGAGAAACAATCCGACGCCGGCACCCATTGCATGACGCAGGCTGACGGGAATGCTGTTGAGCAGCCATTCGCGCACCCGCGACAAAGTCAGCAGCATGAACAGCACCCCGGAGACGAACACCGCGCCCAGTGCGGCCTCCCAGGTGTAGCCCATGGTCCCGACCACGGTGTAGGTAAAGAAGGCGTTGAGCCCCATGCCCGGCGCCAGGCCGACCGGCCAGTTGGCGTACAGGCCCATCAACAGGCAGCCCAGGGCGGCGGCGATGCAGGTGGCGACGAACGCCGCACCGTGATCGATGCCGGCATCGGCCATGATGTTGGGGTTGACGAAGATGATGTAGGCCATGGTGATGAAGGTGGTCAACCCGGCGATCATTTCGGTCTTGACGGTGGTGCCATGTAGCTTGAGTTTGAAAATCCGCTCCAGCCAGCTCGTTTCGAGCGGTGGGGCAAGATCCAGCGTAGGGGCTTCGGATTTGCGGCTTTCCACAGCATGTACTCCTCAAGTCTTTTCTTGTTTTTCAGAGCCAGTCCTGCGCACGCACTGGGGGGCTCTATGAGGCGGATGGGGTGGCAGGCGACCGGACCGTTTGTTGACTTCTGAGTCAGGAAGTTGCACGGATGGATTATGCGTTTGTATACAAAGAATGCAAATAATGTTTTCGTTGTTGTGCGCAGATAATTTCGCCGTGCAGCTATAAAGGCCATCACCCCCTGCAGAAATCGCTGCGGCTGTGTACAATGTGGTCATACCTTAATCGTTTAATTTTCTTAATCAGGACTTGCCTTCGACCCACCGGCTGCTAGAACAGTCAGGGTCCGACTGGCGGACCTCCGTGCTCGAGCGCCCATGAACGAACAGCTGCAACCTCTCAAGAAACCAGTGCGTACCGGCAAGGCCGGTCGCAGCGGAACCCAGGACGACATTGTCTACGCGCACATTTTCGAGGCCATTCTCGAGCAGCGCCTGGCACCGGGTACCAAGTTGAGCGAGGAAGCGCTGGGCGAGATCTTCGGGGTCAGTCGCACCATCATTCGCCGCGCCTTGTCGCGCCTGGCCCATGAAAGCGTGGTGCTGCTGCGGCCCAACCGCGGTGCGGTGGTGGCCAGTCCGACGGTCGAGGAAGCTCGCCAGGTGTTTTTCTCCCGGCGCATGGTCGAGCGTGCCATCACCGAGCTGGCGGTTGCCCATGCCACGCTCGAGCAACTCAACGAATTGCGTCAGATGGTGCGCGAAGAGCGTGACAGCTTCTCCCGCGGCGATCGGGGTGCCGGCATCCGCCTCTCCGGCGAGTTCCACCTCAAGCTGGCTGAAGCGGCGGGCAATGCGCCGCTGATCAGCTTCCAGCGCAGCCTGGTGTCGCAGACCTCGCTGATCATCGCCCAGTACGAGAGCGGCAACCGCTCGCACTGCTCCTACGACGAACACATGCAGTTGATCGACGCCATCGAGGCCCGTGACCTCGAACAGGCGGTGAGCCTGATGATGCATCACATGGATCACATCGACAGCAAGCTCAACCTCGACGAAGAGAGCGCCTCGGACGACCTGCATGCGGTGTTCTCGCACCTGTTGCAGACCAAGAAGCGGGGTGGGGTGGCGCCGGTAAAAGGCTGAGGCCAATAAACGCCGATCGCGGGGCAAGCCCGCTCCTACCAGTTACGTAGGAGCGGGCTTGCCCCGCGATTTTTTTTGTGTCGACTAACGCTGGTGCACGCAGCGGCCGGCAGCGAAGGTCTGCTTGACGGTACGGTCGTCGCCCAGGGTCATCAGCACGAACAGCGTCTCGTCGATGCTGTTCGATTGCTGGATGCGGTAGTCCATCAAGGCAGTGGCCTTGTAGTCCAGGACCACGAAGTCAGCATCGTTGCCCGGTTGCAGGCTGCCGATGCGGTCATCCAGGCTCAGCGCCCGGGCACCGCCCAGGGTGGCCAGGTACAACGACTTGAACGGACTCAGGCGCGCACCCTGCAACTGCATGACCTTGTAGGCTTCATTGAGGGTGTTGAGCAGCGAGAAGCTGGTGCCGGCACCCACGTCCGTACCCAGGCCGACCTTGACCTTGAACTTCTCGGCTTGCGGCAGGTTGAACAGGCCGCTGCCCAGGAACAGGTTGGAGGTCGGGCAGAAGGCCACGGCCGAGCCGGTTTCGGCCAGGAGCTGGCATTCGTCGTCGCACAGGTGCACGCCATGGGCGAAGACCGAGCGCTCGCCGAGCAACTTGAAGTGGTCGTAGACGTCCAGGTAGCCCTTGCGCTCGGGGAACAGCTCCTTGACCCAGTCGATCTCCTTGAGGTTCTCGCTCAGGTGGGTGTGCATGTACAGGTCAGGGAATTCGCCCAGCAGCTGCCCGGCCAGGGTCAGTTGCTGCGGGGTGCTGGTGGGGGCGAAACGCGGGGTCACGGCGTAGTGCAGGCGACCCTTGCCATGCCAGCGCTCGATCAGCGCCTTGCTCTCCAGGTAGCCTGATTCGGCGGTGTCGGTCAGGTAGTCCGGGGCGTTGCGGTCCATCATCACCTTGCCGGCGATCATCCGCAGGTCCAGGCGCTCGGCTTCTTCGAAGAAGGCATCGACCGACTCGGGGTGCACACTGCCGAACACCAGGGCCGTGGTGGTGCCGTTGCGCAGCAGTTCCTCGATGAAGATCTTCGCCACCTTGTCGGCGTGGGCCTTGTCGGCGAACTGCTTTTCGCAGGGGAAGGTGTAGGTGTTGAGCCAGTCCAGCAATTGCTCGCCGTAGGAGCCGATCATGCCGGTCTGCGGGAAATGGATATGGGTGTCGATAAAGCCCGGGGTGATCAGGGCATCCTGGTGATGCTCGATCTCGATGTCGGCCGCCAGGGTCGGCAGCAGCTCGCTGGCATGGCCCAGGGCGCTGATCTTGCCGTTGTCGATCACCAGCAGGCCATCTTCGAAATACTGGTAGGACGCTTCGACGCCTACCTCGGCAGGGTCGGCGATGCTGTGCAGGATGGCGGCACGGTAGGCTTTGCGTGTTGCGCTCATAAGGCTCTCGTCATTGGGCTTGGCTGCGCCGTGAGGGCGGCAGCAACTGGGCAATGGGGCCGGCGTTGGCAGCAGTGTCGTGCTGGCCGAAGCTGGCGTTGTAGGTGGCAATGATTTCCGCTGCGATGGACACGGCGATCTCGATCGGCAGCTTGCCTTTGACTTCGGCCAGGCCCATCGGACAGCGCATGCGTTGCAGGCGCTCCTCGGCAAAGCCGCGTTCGCGCAGGCGGTGCTCGAACTTGACCCGTTTGGTTCTCGAACCGATCAGGCCGAACCAGGTGAAGTCATTGCGTTTGAGGATGGCGGCGGTCAGTTCCAGGTCCAGCTGATGATTGTGGGTCATGACGATGCAATAACTGCCTACCGGCAGGTCGTCGACTTCATCGACCGGTTCTTCGCTGACGATCTTGCTGACCCCGGCGGGAATGCTCTCGGGAAATTCCTGTTCGCGCGAATCGATCCAGCGCACCCGGCAGGGCAGCGCGGCGAGCAAGGGTACCAGAGCGCGGCCGACATGGCCTGCGCCGAATACGGCGATTTGCGCCTGTACCTGACCCATGGGCTCGAACAGCAGCACCGTGGCACCGCCGCAGCACTGGCCGAGGCTTGCGCCGAGGCTGAAGCGCTCCAGGTGAGGGGATTCGCGACGCTCGGCGAGCATCTGCCGGGCGATCTTCATCGCCTTGTATTCCAGGTGGCCGCCACCGATGGTGTCGAACAGCTGTTCGGCGCTGACCACCATCTTCGAGCCGGCATTGCGTGGCGTCGAGCCGCGCTCTTCGATGATGGTCACCAGTACGCAGGGTTCGCCACGGGACTGCAGGTCGGCGAGGGCGTTGATCCAGGTGTGCATATTCAGTTACCTAGGGGGTGCCTGTTCTGGCCTGATCGCCGGCGCTGCCGGCTCCCACGATTCACCCCTGTGGGAGCCGGCAGCGCCGGCGATCAGGGCCTCACGGTGCCACTGTCTCGACCATGGCAGCCGGCTCGCGCGCCGCCACCGCCTTGCGCATCTGTTCGCAACCCCAGAGCACCCGCTCAGGCGTTGCCGGTGCGTCGATCTTCGGCTGCACGCTGTAGTCGGCCAGGCTTGCCACGGCGTCCTTGATCGCACACCAGGCGGCGATGCCGAGCATGAACGGCGGCTCGCCCACGGCCTTGGAATGGAACACCGTGTCTTCCGGGTTCTTGCGGTTTTCCACCAGCTTGACCCGCAGGTCCACCGGCATGTCGGCCACTGCCGGGATCTTGTAGCTGGCCGGGCCGTTGGTCATCAGCTTGCCCTTGGCGTTCCACACCAGCTCCTCGGTGGTCAGCCAGCCCATGCCCTGGATGTAGCCGCCTTCGACCTGGCCGATGTCGATGGCCGGGTTCAGCGAGGCGCCGACGTCGTGCAGGATGTCGGTGCGCAGCATCTTGTACTCGCCGGTCAGGGTGTCGACGATCACCTCGGCGCAGGCGGCGCCGAAGGCGTAGTAGTAGAACGGCCGGCCGCGCGCCTGGCTGCGGTCGTAGAAAATCTTCGGCGTGCGGTAGAAGCCGGTGCTCGACAGCGACACCTGGGCGAAGTACGCCTGCTGGATCAGGGTCTCGAAGGACAGGATCTCGTCACGCACACGCACATGGCCGTTGCGGAACTCGACGTCTTCCTCGGTGACCTTGTAGTGCCGCGCGGCGAACTCGACCAGCCGCTGCTTGATGATCTGCGCCGCGTTCTGCGCCGCCTTGCCGTTCAGGTCGGCGCCACTGGAGGCCGCCGTCGGCGAGGTGTTGGGTACCTTGTCGGTATTGGTGGCGGTGATCTGGATACGGCTGAAATCGACCTGGAAGACTTCGGCCACCACCTGCGCCACCTTGGTGTTCAGGCCCTGGCCCATCTCGGTGCCACCGTGGTTCAGGTGGATGCTACCGTCGGTGTAGATGTGCACCAGCGCGCCGGCCTGGTTGAGGAACGTGGCGGTGAACGAGATGCCGAACTTGACCGGCGTCAGCGCCAGGCCCTTCTTCAGGACCGGGCTGTTGGCGTTGAAGCGGCGGATCGACTCGCGGCGTTGTTTGTAGTCGGCGCTGGCTTCAAGCTCGGCGGTCATTTCCTCGAGCATGTTGTGCTCGACGGTCTGGTAGTAGTGGGTGACGTTGCGCTCGGTCTTGCCATAGTAGTTGGCCTTGCGCACCTCCAGTGGATCGAGCACCAGGTGGCGGGCGATGTTGTCCATCACCTCCTCGATGGCGACCATCCCCTGCGGGCCGCCAAAGCCACGGTAGGCGGTGTTGGAGGCGGTGTTGGTCTTGCAGCGGTAGCCGTTGACCGTGGCATCGCCCAGGTAATAGGCGTTGTCGGAGTGGAACATCGCCCGGTCGACGATGGAGGCGGACAGGTCCGGCGAGTAGCCGCAGTTGCCGGCAAGGTCCAGGTTGATGCCGTGCAGGCGGCCGCTGTCGTCGAAACCGACGTCGTATTCGACGTAGAACGGGTGGCGCTTGCCGGTCATCAACATGTCTTCGACGCGCGGCAGGCGCATCTTGGTCGGCTGACCGGTCAGGCGCGCAATCACCGCGCACAGGCACGCAGGGCTGGCCGCCTGGGTTTCCTTGCCGCCGAAACCGCCACCCATGCGGCGCATGTCGACGACGATCTTGTGCATGGGGACGTCGAGCACTTCGGCAACCAGTTTCTGCACTTCGGTGGGGTTCTGCGTGGAGCAGTAGACGATCATCCCGCCGTCTTCGGTGGGCATCACCGAGGAAATCTGGGTTTCCAGGTAGAAGTGCTCCTGGCCACCGATGTGCAGGGTGCCCTGCAGGCGGTGCGGCGCGCTGGCCAATGCCGACTGCGAGTCACCGCGCTTGTGGGTGTGGGTGTCGAGCACGAAGTGTTTTTTACGCAGGGCCTCGACCACATCCAGCACCGGCTCCAGGTCTTCGTACTCGACGATGGCGGCCATGGCTGCGCGGCGTGCGGTGTCCAGGTCGCAGGCGGCGACGGCGAGCACCGGCTGGCCGACGAACTCGACGACATCGATGGCCAGCAGTGGATCGCCGGGCATGACCGCGCCGATGTCCTTGAGGCCTGGAATGTCTTCATGGGTGATGACGAGGCGCACACCTTCGATGGCATAGCACGGGCTGGTGTCGATCTTCAGGATGCGCGCATGGGCGCGGTCCGACATGCGGGCATAGACGTGCAACTGGTTCGGGTATTCCAGGCGGTCGTCGATGTACACGGCCTCGCCAGCCACCTGCTTGTCGGCGCTGTCGTGCTTGAGGCTGCGGCCGACGCCGGTGGTCAGGTCCTGGCGGAACAGTTCGGCCATTTCGGCCTGGGTCTTGGCGACGTGGTGGTTAGACATATGCGGTCACCCGAGTCTCGATGTGCGGCGTTTGCAGTTCGATGAAGTATTTGCGCAGCAGGTTCTGGGCGCCGAGCAGGCGGTACTCCTTGCTGGCGCGGAAGTCCGAGAGCGGGGTGAAATCTTCGCCCAGGGCCTGGCAGGCGCGCTCGAGGCTGGCCTGGTTCCAGGGCTTGCCAACCAGGGCCGCTTCGCAGGCGCGGGCCCGTTTCGGAATCGCCGCCATGCCGCCGAAAGCGATGCGCGCCGCTTGCACCACACCGTTCTCGATGCGCAGGTTGAACGCGGCGCACACCGCGGAAATATCGTCATCCAGGCGCTTGGACACTTTGTAGGCGCGGAACGTCCAACCCTCGCGGGCCTTGGGTACGATGATCTTCTCGATGAACTCGCTTTCCTGGCGCGCGGTGATGCGGTAATCGATGAAATAGTCCTCCAGCGCCAGGGTGCGGGTGCTCTGGCCCTTGCGCAGGACAATCTGCGCATCCAGGGCGATCAGCAGGGGCGGGGAGTCACCGATCGGCGAGGCGTTGCCGATGTTGCCACCCAGGGTGCCCTGGTTGCGGATCTGCAGGGAGGCGAAGCGGTGCAACAGCTCGCCGAAATCGGGGTATTCGTGGCTCAGGGCGTCGTAGCAATCGGTCAGCGGGGTGGCAGCGCCGATTTCCAGGCATTCACCCTGGCGCTCGATGCGTTTGAGTTCGGCGACGTTGCCGACATAGATCATCACCGGCAGGGTCTTGTGGAACTGGGTGACTTCCAGCGCGAGGTCGGTGCCGCCGGCCAGCAGGCGTGCTTCGGGGTGCGAGCCGTAGAGATCGGCCAGGTCCGCCACGGTCAGCGGCACCAGGCAACGCTTGTCGCCGCTGTTGAGCTCACCGGTTTCGCTCGGGGCGATGGCCTTGAGGCGGGCGATGGTCTGGGCTTCACCGTTGTCGAACTGGTCGGGGCAGGCCTGGCAGCACGCCTGTTCGGCGGCGGCGAGGATCGGCCGGTAGCCGGTGCAGCGGCAGAGGTTGCCGGCCAGGGCTTCCTGGGCCTTGTGCAGATCAGGTGCATCGCTGTTCTTTTGCAGGGCGAACAGCGACATGACGAAGCCTGGTGTACAGAAACCACACTGCGAACCATGGCAGTCTGCCATGGCCTGTTGCACGCTGTGCAGCTTGCCCTGGTGCTTGAGTCCTTCGACACTGATCAATTGCTTGCCGTGCAGCGACGAAACGAAGGTCAGACAGGAGTTCAGGCTGCGGTAGCGGATATGCTCGCGGCCGCTGTCATCCTGCTCCAGTTCGCCGACCACCACGGTGCAGGCGCCACAATCGCCGCTGGCGCAGCCTTCCTTGGTACCGGTCTTGCCCAGGTGTTCGCGCAGGTACTCGAGCACGGTCAGGTTGGGGTCCAGGGCATGCTCACTGCGCAGCTCCTGGTTGAGTAGAAACTGGATCACGGGAAGGCCTCACACGCGGTTTATTGTTGTTGAGCGGACTGTAAGCAGACTTGATTTTCAGGTCAACAATTTTCTGACTTTAGGGTCAGGAAATTTTCCATGACCAATCCCCCTGCCGCAGGTGCTTCTCCATAGAGCATAGTTCGCCAGGGCGACCTCGACTCTTTTGCATCCACAGTGCCAACTTCCGCTTTCTTGCCCCTGCGCGGCGCAGGGGCAAGTGCGCTACAATCCGCCCCTTGTACACAGTTCAATGATTTTGAAGGAAAACCATGACGTTCAAGGCGCCGGACAGTCTCTCCGAGCAAATTGCCCATTACCTGGCCGAGCGGATCATTCGCGGCGAGCTCAAGCCCGCCGAGCGGATCCAGGAGCAGAAGGTCACCCAGGCGTTGAATGTCAGTCGCGGTTCGGTGCGTGAGGCCCTGTTGATCCTCGAACGTCGTCATCTGGTGACCATCCTGCCGCGTCGTGGCGCCCATGTAACCGAGCTCGACGCCCATGGCGTGCGCAGCCTGTGCACCCTGATGGCCGAGTTCTATATCCTGCTGGGCAATGCGGTGGCCCAGGGCTGGCGCCAGCAGGGCGACCTGCTGCCGTTCTTGAACATCCAGCAACGCTTGACCGCGGCCTGCGAGCGCGAAGACATCAAGTCGTTCGTCGAAGAAAGCTTTGCCGTGATGCGCGCGGCCTATCCGTTCGCCAACAATCCCTACCTGCAGGAAACCGTGGAAAACCTGCAGCCGGCCATGAGCCGCGCCTATTACCTGGCACTGGACCAGCGCAAGGCCGAAATGAGCGACTTCCTGGCGTTGTTCGCCAACCTGCTTGAAGCCGTGGTAGCCCGTGACCTGGCACGTATCCGCACGGTGCTGGTCGAGTATTGCCAGCGCAGCTGCGAGCTGGTGCTGGCGGCCCTGGCGACTGCCTGAGCATGCGCCTCAAATGCATTCGCCTGGCCGGGTTCAAGTCGTTCGTCGACCCGACCACGGTCAACTTTCCCAGCAACATGGCGGCCGTCGTCGGGCCCAATGGCTGCGGCAAGTCCAACATCATCGATGCGGTGCGCTGGGTGATGGGCGAAAGCTCGGCAAAGAACCTGCGTGGCGAGTCGATGACCGATGTCATCTTCAACGGCTCCACCAGCCGCAAGCCGGTGAGCCAGGCCAGCATCGAGCTGGTATTCGACAACTCCGACAGCACCCTGGTCGGTGAGTACGCCGCCTACGCGGAAATATCCATTCGTCGCAAAGTGACCCGCGACGGGCAGAACACCTATTACCTCAACGGCACCAAGTGCCGGCGTCGTGATATCACCGACATCTTCCTCGGTACTGGCCTCGGGCCGCGCAGCTACTCGATCATCGAGCAAGGGATGATCTCCAAGCTGATCGAGGCCAAGCCCGAGGATCTGCGCAACTTCATCGAAGAAGCGGCCGGCATCTCCAAGTACAAGGAGCGCCGGCGCGAGACCGAGAACCGCATCCGCCGCACCCATGAAAACCTCGAACGCCTGACCGACCTGCGCGAAGAGCTGGAGCGCCAGCTGGAGCGCCTGCACCGCCAGGCCCAGGCGGCGGAGAAGTACAGGGAATATAAAGCCGAGGAGCGCCAGCTCAAGGCGCAGCTGTCGGCGTTGCGCTGGCAGGCGCTGGATCAGCAGGTCGGGCAGCGCGAGGCGGTGATCGGCGATCAGGAAGTGGCCTTCGAGGCCCTGATGGCCGAACAGCGCAATGCCGATGCCACTATCGAGCGCCTGCGTGATGGTCACCATGAGCTGTCCGAGCGCTTCAACCTGGTGCAGGGGCGCTTCTATTCGGTCGCCGGGGATATCGCCCGGGTCGAGCAGAGCATCCAGCATGGCCAGCAACGCCTGCGCCAGTTGCAGGACGACTTCAAGGAAGCCGAGCGCGCGCGCCTGGAGACCGAATCGCACCTGGGCCATGATCGCACGATGCTGGAGACCCTGGGCGAAGAGCTGGCCATGCTCGAGCCCGAGCAGGAAATGACCCTGGCCGCTGCCGAAGAGTCCGCCGCTACCCTGGAAGACGCCGAAGTCACCATGCACGGCTGGCAGGAGCAGTGGGACAGTTTCAACACGCGCTCGGCCGAGCCGCGTCGGCAGGCCGAAGTGCAGCAGGCGCGGATCCAGCAGCTTGAGCAAGCCCTGGAGCGCCTGGCCGAACGCCAGCGCAAGCTCGGCGAAGAGCGCGATCAGCTCAGCACCGACCCGGAAGACGCGGCGATCGTGGAGTTGGGCGAGCAGGTGGCCAGCAGCGAGCTGTTGCTGGAAGAGCTGCAGATTCAGGAATTGCAGGTAGTCGAGCAGCTGGAGTCGCTGCGTGACCAGTTACAGCAGGCGGTGCAGGCCCAGCAGCAGGCCCAGGGCGAGTTGCAGCGCCTGGGCGGGCGACTGGCATCGCTTGAGGCCTTGCAGCAGGCGGCACTGGAGCCTGGCACCGGCGCCGCGCAATGGCTGCGTGAGCAGGGGCTGGAAGAACGCCCGCGCCTGGCCGAAGGCCTGCGGGTCGAGCCGGGTTGGGAGCTGGCGGTGGAAACCGTGCTGGGCGCCGACCTGCAGGCGGTGTTGGTCGATGACTTCGCCGGCCTTGATCTGGGGGCTTTCACTCAGGGCGATCTGCGCTTGCTGGATGCATCTGCCGAAGGTGCACGGATTCCAGGCAGCCTGCTCGACAAGGTCGAGGGGCGCATCGACCTGGCACCCTGGCTTGGGCAGGTGCGGCCGGTGGAAAGCCTGGAGCAGGCATTGGCCTTGCGCAGTCAATTGAGCGACGGCCAGAGCCTGGTCAGTCGTGACGGCTATTGGGTCGGCCGGCATTTCCTGCGGGTCAACCGCGCCGGTGAGGCACAGGGTGGCGTGCTGGCCCGGGGCCAGGAGATCGAGCGACTCGATCTTGAGCGCCAGGAACAGGAAGCCGCCCTGGAGTCGCTTGAGGCCCGGCTGCTGGAGCTACGCGAGCAGCAACAGGCCCTTGAGGAGCAGCGCGAGCAGTTGCGCCGTCGCACCCAGGACGAAGCCCGGCAGCAGAGCGAGCTCAATGCCCGCCTGTCGGCGGGCAAGGCCCGTGCCGAGCAGCTCAGCCTGCGCCGTCAGCGCCTGGAAGAAGAGCTGGCCGAGCTGGTGGAGCAGCGTGCGGTAGAAACCGAGAACCTCGGGCTGTCGCGCCTGCAGCTGCAAGAAGCCCTCGACCTGATGGCCCGGGACACCGAGCAGCGCGAGTTGTTGCTGGCCCAGCGCGACAGCCTGCGCGAACGCCTCGATCGCGTGCGCCAGGAGGCCCGCCAGCACAAGGATCACGCCCATCAACTGGCAGTGCGCCTGGGTTCGCTGCGCGCCCAGCACGACTCCACCCGCCAGGCCCTGGAGCGCCTGCAGTTGCAGGCGCTGCGACTCACGGAAAGGCGTGAGCAGCTCACCCTCAATCTTGAGGAAGGCGAGGCGCCGCTGGAAGAGTTGCGCCTGAAACTCGCAGAACTGCTGGAAAAGCGCATGAGCGTGGATGACGAAATGCGTCAGGCTCGCTTGCACATGGATGAAGCAGACCGCGAACTGCGTGATGTGGAAAAGCGCCGGACCCAGGCCGAGCAGCAGGCGCAGATGCTGCGCGGCCAGCTGGAGCAGCACCGCCTGGAGTGGCAGGGCCTGAGCGTGCGGCGCAAGACCTTGCAGGAACAACTGCAGGCCGATGGCTATGACCTGCAGGGTGTGCTGGCGACTTTGACCGAGGCCACCAGCGAGCAGGACACCGAACAGGAACTGGAGCGTCTCGACGGACGCATCCAGCGCCTGGGTGCGATCAATCTCGCGGCCATCGACGAGTACCAGCAGCAGTCCGAGCGCAAGCGTTACCTGGATGCCCAGGATGCCGACCTGGTCGAAGCCCTGGACACGCTGGAAAACGTCATTCGCAAGATCGACAAGGAAACCCGCAACCGCTTCAAGGATACCTTTGATCAGATAAATGCCGGATTACAGGCACTTTTCCCAAAAGTTTTCGGTGGCGGCAGCGCTTATCTGGAACTGACGGGCGAAGATTTACTCGATACAGGGGTGACGATCATGGCGCGGCCACCGGGCAAGAAGAACAGCACCATTCATTTGCTCTCGGGCGGTGAGAAGGCGCTGACCGCCCTGGCCCTGGTGTTTGCCATTTTCAAACTCAACCCGGCACCGTTCTGCATGCTCGACGAAGTCGATGCGCCACTGGACGATGCCAACGTCGGACGTTACGCCCGATTGGTCAAGGAGATGAGTCAGACGGTGCAGTTCATCTATATCACCCACAACAAGATCGCCATGGAAATGGCCGAGCAATTGATGGGCGTTACCATGCATGAACCGGGCTGTTCACGTCTTGTTGCAGTTGATGTGGAGGAGGCGATGGCGATGGTCGACGCCTGATCGGAGGCGATAAGGCGCGAACCTGCGGTAAATAGCCCTGTCAGTTGCGACAGACGGTGTAAAGTTATCTTTGGTCGTGCTAGCTTAATGTCACTTATTTTTCGCGTGGGTAAAACGCCTGTCAGAACATAGAGTTGGCGCCACGTCTTAAAGGGGTTTAAACCCTTTATTTTTCAGCATTTTTTACAGAGGCACGGGATTACATGGAAATCGGTCTGCGCGAGTGGCTGATCGTCATCGGCATCATTGTCATTGCCGGTATTCTTTTCGACGGCTGGCGTCGCATGCGTGGCGGCAAGGGCAAGTTGAAATTCCGCCTGGACCGCAGCTTCTCCAACCTGCCGGATGAAGAGGGTGGCGCCGAGGTGCTCGGCCCGCCACGGGTGCTGGACACCCACAAGGAGCCTGAACTGGACGAGCATGACCTGCCGTCGATGAGTGCGCCTGCGCGTGACAACAGCAGCAAATCGAAAGCCGCCAAGCGCAAGCGCGGTAACGAACCGCAACAGGGCGACCTGAACCTGGCCGCCGAGCCGCGTGAGCGTGAACCCGACCTGTTCGCCAATGTCGACGACGATTTCCCCGAAGAAGCCCGCAGCAACGGCACAGGTTACGGCACCAGCGAAGGCCGCGAGCTGCCACCGGTCGAAGAAGTGCTGGTGATCAGCGTGATCTCCCGCGACGAAGGCGGTTTCAAGGGCCCGGCGTTGCTGCAGAACATCCTCGAAAGCGGCCTGCGTTTCGGCGAAATGGACATCTTCCACCGTCACGAGAGCATGGCCGGTAACGGCGAGGTACTGTTCTCCATGGCCAACGCGGTCAAGCCGGGAGTGTTCGACCTGGATGACATCGACCATTTCAGCACCCGCGCCGTGAGCTTCTTCCTCGGCCTGCCGGGGCCGCGCCATCCCAAGCAGGCCTTCGATGTCATGGTGGCTGCCGCTCGCAAGCTGGCCCATGAACTCAACGGCGAGCTCAAGGATGACCAGCGCAGCGTAATGACCGCCCAGACCATCGAGCACTACCGTCAGCGGATCGTCGAGTTCGAGCGCCGTGCGCTGACCCAGAAACGCTGATTGCCCCGCGATGAAGAACACGCAAGAGCAGCCCAGGCTGCTCTTTTGCTTTGCAAGAGAACACTTTGATGACCGCCGAATCCCGAATCCTTGAACTGCGTGCCGAACTCGACCAGCACAACTACCGTTATTACGTGCTCGACGAGCCCAGCGTGCCGGATGCCGAGTACGACCGCCTGTTCAATGAACTCAAGGCGCTGGAGGCCGAGCACCCGCAACTGGTGACGGCCGACTCGCCGACCCAGCGTGTCGGCGGCGCCGCGCTGTCGGCGTTCAGCCAGGTGCGCCATGAAGTACCGATGCTGAGCCTGGGCAACGCCTTCGAGGAGAATGACCTGCGCGAGTTCGACCGCCGGGTTGTCGAAGGCCTGGACCTGCCCAGCGGCGACCTGTTCGGCGATGGCGCAGCGGTGGACTACAGCTGCGAGCCCAAGCTCGACGGCCTGGCGGTGAGCCTGCTGTACCGCGACGGGCAACTGGTGCAAGGTGCCACCCGTGGCGACGGCACCACCGGCGAAGACATCAGTGTCAACGTACGTACCGTGCGCAACATTCCGCTGAAGCTGCAGGGCGAAGGCTGGCCTGCAGTGCTGGAGGTGCGCGGCGAGGTGTACATGTCCAAGGCTGGCTTCGAGCGCCTGAACCAGACCCAGATCGAGCAGGGCGGCAAGACCTTCGCCAACCCGCGCAACGCCGCTGCCGGCAGCCTGCGCCAACTGGACTCGAAGATCACTGCCAGCCGCCCGCTCGAATTCTGCTGCTATGGCCTGGGCCAGGTGTCGGAGCAGTTTGGCGATACCCACATCGGTATTCTCGAGCAGCTCAAGGCCTGGGGCCTGCCGATCAGCCGCGAACTGCGTCATGCGGCGGGCGTGGCCGAGTGCCTGGCGTACTACAAGGACATTGGCGAGCGACGTAACGACCTGCCGTACGAGATCGACGGTGTGGTGTTCAAGGTCAACAGCCTGGCCTCCCAGCGTGAACTGGGTTTCCGCGCTCGTGAGCCGCGCTGGGCGATTGCCCACAAGTTTCCGGCCATGGAAGAGCTGACCGAAGTGCTGGATGTGGAGTTCCAGGTCGGCCGTACCGGTGCGGTGACGCCCGTGGCGCGGCTCAAGCCGGTCAAGGTCGCCGGTGTGACGGTGGCCAATGCCACCTTGCACAATATGGATGAAGTGGCGCGCCTGGGGCTGATGATCGGCGATACGGTGATCATACGCCGGGCAGGCGATGTGATCCCCCAGGTCATGCAGGTGGTCACCGAGCGGCGTCCCGCGGATGCGCGGCCGGTGCATATTCCCACCGAGTGCCCGGTCTGCGGCTCGCAGGTCGAGCGCACCCAGCTGGTCAAGCGCAGCAAGGGCAAGGAAACCGTTACCGAAGGCGCCGTGTACCGCTGTGTCGGTCGCCTGGCCTGCGCCGCCCAGCTCAAGCAGGCGATTATTCACTACGTGTCGCGCCGGGCCATGGATATCGAGGGCCTGGGCGAGAAGAGCGTCGAGCAACTGGTCGATGAGGGCCTGATCCGCTCGCCCGCCGATCTGTACCAGCTGACGTTCGAGCAGGTGGTCGGCCTCGAAGGCTTTGCCGAGCTGTCGAGCAAGAACCTGCTGGCGGCCATCGAGGCCAGCAAGCGACCGGGCCTGGCGCGCTTTATCTATGCCCTGGGCATCCCCGATGTCGGCGAAGAAACAGCCAAGGTCCTGGCGCGTTCCCTGGGGTCGTTGCAGCGGGTCATGGCGGCATTGCCGCAAGTGCTGACCTACCTGCCGGATATCGGTCTGGAAGTGGCCCACGAGATCCACAGCTTCTTCGAAGACGAGCACAACCGCACGGTGATCACCCAGTTGCTCGAGCGCGGCCTGCAGTTGCAGGACGAGGGCGAGCTGGGCGCCGAATTTGCCGCCAGCACCACCCTGGCCGGCCTGATCGCCAAGCTCGACATCCCTTCGGTGGGGCCGACCGGTGCCGAGAAGCTGGTGAGCAAGCTCGACAGCCTGGAGAAGATCATTGCCGCCGACGGTATCGACCTGCGTCAGGCCCTGGCCGCCAAGCCGGCCGAAGCGGTGCGCACCTTCTTCCTGGTACCGGAGAATGCCGCCCTGGCTCTGGCGATCGAAGCGCAGCTGCGTGATTTCGGCATGCATTGGTCGAGCGAGAAGAAAGTCGCGGCGGGCTTGCCGCTGGCCGGGCAGACCTGGGTGCTGACCGGCTCGCTGGAGCGCATGAGCCGCGACGTCGCCAAGGACAAGCTGGAAAGCCTGGGGGCCAAGGTTGCAGGCTCCGTGTCGGCCAGGACCCACTGCGTGGTGGCCGGGCCCGGCGCTGGCTCCAAGCTGGCCAAGGCCAGCGAGCTGGGGCTGAAGGTGCTGGACGAGGACGCTTTCGTCGCCTTCCTGGCCGGGCAGGGTATAGCCGTGTAACGCAGCTGTAGCCGTTTGGCGACACCGGGCTGGCCTTGGCAGCGGCCCGGAGGAATCGATGCATGACCGACAAAAGCGACTCAAGTCCTTGAGGTAAAGTGGTTTTTTCGTTCAGTAGAGGTTGTATCTTGGCGTCAGACCGGTACAATGGCCCCGCTCGCTGCCAGGCGAGCATCGTTATGGTGACCCCATCGGTCCCCCCGCAACGATCAGCCGTGAACCCGGTCAGGCCCGGAAGGGAGCAGCCGCAGCGGTGACATTGTGTGCCGGGGTGTGGCTGGTGGGGTTGCCTCCATCTTCAGGGCGCCTCTGCCCAGCATCCAATACCCGATTTTGCCACCTGATGCGCCCCGCGCCGGGTAATAATCTTGTACCGCACCTGCTCAATAATGATTGCCTAAGCTCCCGGCTTTTCAAAGCCCAGGAGTTGCACCATGACCGGCACCTCAACAGATCAGGCCGACCTCGCCCCCGCGGACTTTTCAGCGGCCAGTGATAATCTGGCATTCATCAGAAAGCAGTTGCGCATTTCCTTGCAGGATGGAGATGCCGTTTTGCTCAAGGCGCTTTCTGATAGCCTCTCCAACAGTGTGAAAAGCAATTACAAACGACGTGCCTTCCTCGCGCCGCTGCAACCGTTGCAGGACTTCGTCAAGCCTCGCTTCGAACAGGAACTGAACAGGCAGTTCGGGACCTTGCTGAACCCCCTGTCCGATACATGTTCACGAACCCATCACACCTTGAAGGAGTTCAGTTACCCAAGTTACCGGCCGGTATATCGGCGGAGCTTGAGTTCGCAGACCCTGTTGCAAGCCGCGTTGCACAACTTCAATGCGACAGATGCAGTGGAAGGTGAAGGGGCGGAGCAATCGGTAACCCTCTTGCGACAAGGAAAGGTGTTGGCCGGCGTTTCGGCGGCCGCGTATGCACGGTTCTGTCGCCAACTGGATCTGGGCGGGCAATATCAGAAACATATCGGCGCGTTGTTCACGCCCGACGATGGAGGGGCGGCGAGCGCCAGTATCCGCAAGTTGTTCACCGATTGTGACCGGTTTAGCCTGCAGATCGATGCTCATCTTGCCTTGATCCACAAGCGTATCAGCCGCGACATGTATACGCGGTTGATCGACATAAGCACAGGCAAGCAAGATGTTTCCTACAACTCGTTGCCGATCAGTTATCGCACCTTGTCGCTGGAAGGGATCAAATTGCCTGGCATCGGGGTGTTCGAATGGTCCTTTACCCCGCTGGGGGCGCTGGCCGGGGCGCAGCGGCCCTGGGTCCGTTTACTGGTGCATATTCCCAACGATATCCGCTTCCCGCTGAAGGAGTACACCAGTTGGAGAGCATTCGAGCAGGACCTGATCGACAAGCTCGCCGACGAACATTACCGAGACTTCTTCCTCGGCTTCGCCCATAAGCGTGATCAGCCCCGGTTGCTCGAGCGATTGCAGCAGGCGCTGTTCAGTGTCGTGGACGGGCAGACGGTTTTGCGCCCGGCACCTGAACTCTGGCTCGATTCGCTGCGGCGTCCTGGGGGGTATTTCGATGACGTTTTTCACAAACGTCTGGAGCAAATGAAGGATGACGCCCGCTTTTGCGCTGTGCCGACAGCCGAACAAGACAATACGGCACGTCGACAGGCGCTGGAAAAGGCGCTGGAAATCGGCCTCGATGTGCTGGGAGTGGCCTCCCTGCTACTGCCGGGAGCGGGTGAGCTGCTGTTCGGGGTAACCGTGGCGCAGTTGATGGGGGAGGTGTTTACCGGCTTTGAGGACTGGGCTGAGGGTGATCATTACGAAGCAGCGCATTGTTTGTCACAGGTGGCTGCCGAGGTCGCCGGGTTGGCTGCAGGCGCCTTGGTGATCAGTTCGGTGAGCATCCTGTTTCGTCAGTCGGCGCTGTTTCAGCGGCTGCTGTCCGTCAAGCATGGTAACAAGCAGTATCTGTGGAACCCTGACCTGGAGCCCTATGCTTGCAACCTGCGGCCGGAAGAGCTCGGCATGGCGGATGACAAGGGTATCTACCCGTTGGAGGGGCAGTCGTTCATCGAGATGCAAGGTCGCTATTATCACGTGCAAAAGGATGCCGAGGGCCGCTACCGCCTGCATCACCCACGCCGCGACCAGGCCTGGCAACCGGAGCTTGAGCATAACGGCCAGGGGGGCTGGTGGGCCGCGTTCGAATGCCCACGACAGTGGCCGGGGGGTGCTGCCTTGTTCCGTCGCGCCGGGCAGGTCGCCAAAGGCTTGGATGAGCAGGAGATCGAGGCGCTGATGGCCATCGCGGGAAGGGATGACGCTCACTTGCGACGTTTGTTCGAGCGACGTCGTCCTCTGGATGGCAGATTGCTCGATGCCTGCGCGCGTTTGCGCATTTATCGGCGGTTGCAGCGATTCAATGAGCACCTGAACACTTCAGCCAGGGCAATTGATCCAGAACTGACGCTGGCGTTGATTAAACTGATGCACGAAGGGCGATCGGCGCGTCAGATCGAGCTGGTTGCAGCGCGGACTGAGGACGCCAGGTACAGCATGCAACTTCTCACTTCAGAGGTGGAGCGTGACGGTCTGCTGGAGACAGTGTTCACGGCACTGCAGGAGGACGAGCGGCTGCTGCTGATGCCGGGCGTCCAGGTTGCCGGGCGCAGTGTCAGTCAGTTGGGGCACAGCTTGAGCGACTGGCTGCAGAGCAACTGGCAAGCGTGTTTTGCACAGTGCCTGCAGCGCGAAGAGCTATTGCAGCCGGGGTTGCTGTATCCGTATTTCCCGGGACTGGGTCGGCACTGGGCCGCCAGTCTCGAGGCTATGGCGACGGCACAGGAGTCAAGGTCTCTGGCGGTGGAAAGACGATTGCCGTTGCGTCTCGGCGAAATGGCGCGTAGCGCCTTGCGTGAGCAGCGTATCGATCAGGCACTGGAAGGTTTTTTCTGGCCACGCCTGGCCAATGATGACAATCACCGCCTGCTATTGCACTTTCTCAGCCTCGACGCTCGCTGGCCGTCGTCCCTGAAGCTGACAATCGAAGGGCGCGGTGAGGAGGGCGTGGTAAGTTTACACAGACGCGGTAATGGCTTTGTCGATGAGCGTACACCTACCGCACGACCACTGGACCTGATCGAGCTGGCGCTAAACCTCGCCAATCTGGATCCTGCCGAGGGCATCAATGCATTACGCCGACAACTGGGTCTGCAGGCTGCGGCCCGTCGTTCTGTCAGTCGTAGTGTCCTGGGCATCAAGGAGCGGAGCTGGTGGATGCCGTTGCAGCGTTTCGAGGATGGTCGACTGGGCTATGCCCTGAGTGGTAAAGGTGTGCTGCCAGGGGCGGCGGGCGATGTCAACGAGATGATTCTTGCGTTGTACCCGGATTTCACCGAGCAGGATATTGCCGCCTTCATGCAGCCCTATGCGCAGCGACCACAGGCGTTGCATGCCTTGCTGCGGCAACAGCGCGAACAGTTGCAGCAGTTGCGACACGTGCTGGGGCGCTGGCAGGAGCAACCGGGTACGCTGCGCCAGGGCGTTCATCGTCAGGCGTTTGGCCAGCGTCTGGAATTAGCCTGGAGGCGCCAGGGCCGAGGTGTGCTTACGGCGTTCGGGCAGCATTTGGGTTATTCGCTGTCTTTATCAGGCTTGCATGTTGGCGAATTGCCCAACTTGACCGGTATCGATTTCAGTCATGTGGTTGAACTGGACTTATCGCACATGGATCTTGCTGAAGGAGTCGATGGGCTGCTTCAGTCATTTCCTCGCTTGCGGATGTTGGATTTGTCCGGGAATCGACTCAATTCCTTCCCTCGGCGCCTGGTGACCTGCGGGTTCCTGCGCAACCTTCAATTGCGTAACAACGGCCAGCTTCTGACTCAGGCGGACCTGGCGCAACTGCAGCTTATCGAATCGCTCGAGACCCTGGACTTGACCGGGACAGCGCTTGCACAAGCACCGGACTTCACCTTGCAACCGCATCTGCGGGTCGTTCAGTTACGCAACACCGGGCTGGAGGAAATGCCATCGGGCGTGCAAAACCTCGCCCAACTGCACATGATCGATCTGCGTGACAATCAGATCAGCGCATTGCCGCCGACTTTTCTACAAGAGCCTGCAGACTTTCTGCGCAGTGTCAGCCTGGACGACAACCCCCTGTCAACGCAGGACTATCAAGCATTCCTGCAATTGCAGGCGGCGGAAACCCTGCCGGCATTGATGGCGACCGGGGCTTCGAGCAATGAACTGTTCTGGCTGGCGCCACGGAGTCTGTACCCTCAGGCGCTGGAGCATTGGCAGTTGCTTGAACGCGATCCGGATTGCCAATCGCTGTTGCGGTTATTCGAGCGATTGTCGAGCTCGGAAGTCGCCCATGAATTCACCGAGGAGTTGCGGGCGCGCGTCCGGATGCTGCTGGAGGCCGCCAGGGGGCCTCGCATGGCGCGGGAGCTTGCGCTGGAGTTGGCCAATCCGGTCATGCGCGGTGAAAGCCCTCTACGCACATTCATAGCCCTGGAACACCGGGTCCAGGCCCTGCAAGCCCTGCGCGAGGGTATTGAAAGTGGCTCGGCAACGGCGTTGGTGGCGTTTTCCCGTGCCAGTTTCCGGCAGCAGCGCCTGGATGCGTTCGTTCGCCAGCAGGTGGAAGGCAGCGCGGCGCTGCAGCAGGCTGGCGAGGATGTCACGCTGGCCTATCGCCATGCGCTGCATCAGCGTCTGGAGCTGCCGGGGGCGCGTCTGAGCGGCCCGCCTGGCCACCTGGTCATTGCAGAAGATCGGTTGGCCCTTGCGATTGCCCATGTGCTGGCCGGCACAGACGATGCGTTCGCGAGCTTTCTGGCTGCGCGTGACTACTGGATTCAGTACATCTTGCAAACCCGATGGCACAATCTGAACGCGTTGGACGCATTGTTCAGGGAGCGACTGATTGCCCGGCGCCTGACCTGGACCGATTTGTCGCAAAGTCAGAGGGAGGCCCGGGAGCTGGAGCTGCAGCAGCAGCTTTCCGATGCTGAATGGGCCTTGCTCAGGCGCCTCACCCGGGAGGCGTTGGGATTGCCAGGGGTTGAACCGCGCAGAGACGGCTGATCGACAGCTTGCGTGTGGCGGGCGGGGTGCAATTTTGCCCCCGCTCCGCTAGCATTAGCCCTTTCCAGCATGCCAGGCGCGACGGTTTTCAATGAGTTATCAGGTTCTTGCACGTAAATGGCGTCCGCGCTCGTTCCGCGAAATGGTCGGCCAGACCCATGTGCTCAAGGCCCTGATCAACGCGCTGGACAACCAGCGCCTGCACCATGCCTACCTGTTCACCGGTACCCGCGGCGTGGGCAAGACCACCATTGCGCGGATCATCGCCAAGTGCCTGAACTGCGAGACCGGCATCACCTCGACCCCCTGCGGTACCTGTTCAGTGTGCCGGGAGATCGACGAAGGTCGCTTCGTCGATCTGATCGAGATCGACGCCGCCAGCCGCACCAAGGTCGAAGACACCCGCGAACTGCTCGACAACGTGCAGTACGCGCCAAGCCGTGGGCGCTTCAAGGTCTACCTGATCGACGAAGTGCACATGCTCTCCAGCCATTCGTTCAACGCCTTGTTGAAAACCCTGGAAGAGCCGCCGCCCTACGTCAAGTTCATCCTGGCCACCACCGACCCGCAGAAGCTGCCGGCGACCATCCTGTCGCGCTGCCTGCAGTTCTCCCTGAAGAACATGACCCCCGAGCGGGTGGTCGAGCACCTGAGCCATGTACTGGCGGCCGAGAACGTTCCGTTCGAAGACGATGCCCTGTGGTTGCTGGGCCGCGCCGCCGACGGTTCCATGCGCGATGCCATGAGCCTGACCGACCAGGCCATTGCCTTCGGGGAAGGCAAGGTACTGGCGGCCGATGTGCGCGCCATGCTCGGTACGCTCGATCACGGCCAGGTCTATGGCGTGTTGCAGGCATTGCTCGACGGCGATGCCCGGGGGTTGCTCGAGGCAGTGCGGCACCTGGCCGAGCAGGGGCCGGACTGGAACGGCGTGCTGGCCGAGATGCTCAACGTGCTGCACCGCGTGGCGATCGCCCAGGCGCTGCCCGAGGCGGTCGACAACGGCCAGGGCGACCGTGAGCGGGTGTTGGCCCTGGCCCAGGCGTTGCCGGCCGAAGACGTACAGTTCTACTACCAGATGGGCCTGATCGGCCGCCGCGACCTGCCGCTGGCGCCGGATCCTCGCGGTGGGTTCGAGATGGTCCTGCTGCGCATGCTGGCGTTCCGTCCCGCCGATACCGATGACGCGCCGACGCCGGTACTAAAGCCGGTGGGGATCAGCCAGGCCACAGCTGATTCTGCGAGCAAGGTGGCAGCAGCCAGCCCGGCTGCGCCTGCCGTGAGTGCTGCGCCGGTTGATGCGCCTGCCCCGGCCGTCCCTGTCGTGGAACCGCTAACTGAGCCCGAGCCGGTCGAGGTGGTCACGCAAGCGCCCGAGCCGGTTGTCGATCTGCCCTGGAACGATCCGGTCGAGGCGCCGCCTGTTGTCGAGGCTGAACCTGAAGCACCGCAGCCGGTACCGGTACCGGCACCGGTCCAGGCCGGCGCTCCTCAGGATGAACCGCCGCACGACGACGGCATGGGCTACAGCCCGGTGGGCATGGACCGCGACGATGAGCCGCCGCTGGACGAAGACTATTACGCGCCGGACATGGACCCGGCCA
This sequence comes from Pseudomonas sp. NPDC090755, assembly GCF_044769005.1. Lineage (NCBI taxonomy): Bacteria > Pseudomonadati > Pseudomonadota > Gammaproteobacteria > Pseudomonadales > Pseudomonadaceae > Pseudomonas > Pseudomonas sp. NPDC090755. The sequence goes on from NZ_JBIVXC010000014.1 coordinate 100,782, forward strand.
GCTACAGTTATCTGGATGAACTGGCCATCGAGCATGTCCACGAGGCTGCGCCGCTCGCCCAGCCCGAGCCCCTGCCGGCCGCCCAGCCGGCCACCGGCCTGGCCTTGCAATGGCTGGAATTATTCCCGCAGTTGCCGATTTCCGGGATGACCGGCAGTATCGCCGCCAACTGTACGCTGATCGCTGCGCAGGGCGATGACTGGCTACTGCACCTGGACCCGGCCCACAGTGCCCTGTTCAACGCCACCCAGCAGCGGCGCCTGAATGAGGCCCTGAACCAGCATTTCGGACGCACGCTCAGGCTGTCCATCGAGCTGATTCGCCCTGAGCAGGAAACACCGGCCCAGGCGGCGGCGCGCAAGCGTGCCGAGCGCCAGGGCGAAGCCGAGGCATCGATTCACGCCGATCCACTCATCCAGCAGATGATTCAGCAGTTTGGCGCCATGGTCCGGCAGGATACGATTGAACCTGTGGACGCCCCGGATACCCGGGGCGAATAACCGAATGACACAAGCGGCCCGGCCCAGACCCGCGCCGCATTCCGTAACGTTATAGTTGAGGTGATCCCCATGATGAAAGGTGGCATGGCCGGCCTGATGAAGCAGGCCCAGCAGATGCAGGAAAAAATGGCCAAGATGCAGGAAGAACTGGCCAACGCCGAAGTGACCGGCCAATCCGGTGCCGGCCTGGTCAGCGTGGTGATGACTGGTCGTCACGACGTCAAGCGCATCAGCCTGGACGACAGCCTGATGCAGGAGGACAAGGAAGTGCTCGAAGACCTGATCGCCGCCGCCGTCAACGACGCCGTGCGCAAGGTCGAGGCCAGCAGCCAGGAAAAAATGGGCGGCATGACCGCCGGCATGCAGTTGCCGCCGGGCTTCAAGATGCCGTTCTAAAGTAAAAAAGCCAGGCGATGCCTGGCTTTTTCTTTCTTGATTAGTTGTAGAAAATGTTGAACGACGCTCGACCTGGCGCCGGGCCTTCGAGTATCTGTGGCTGAAGTACTTGTTGAACGTACTGGGCACTCAGGCGGATTTCAAAGCGAGGTTCTCCGGGAAATACAGTTCCGGCATTTTGCATGGTACGCAATTGGATCAGCGGATTGTCTCCACTCAAAAGGCGTCGAATACGTATTCCAACGCCACTGGCACCTGCGCCAGGCGCCAGCTTCAATGCGCTGGTGCTGTTTGCTGGGTCGTGGGTATCGGTAATCATGAAGCGAATACCCTTGCTTCCACCTGATGCTCCACCAGAGCAGTTGAGGAGAATAGTGAACTCTACTGGAGGGGTGGTATGGTTGACGCCGATAAAGTAGCTGCGCGGATAATCGCCTAGAAACACCGGAATCAGCTTTGAGCCCGCATCGACCGAGCAAGTCGGGTTGGCCTCCACGATCTCGGTTTGCGGATTGCTCATCCGCAATGTTGCAGGGGTCAGTGCGGCGGCTGTCAGGTGTGCCAACTCTACTGGTAGCCTGAGTGTGCCCGGCGTGATGGTCCCGGTTTTGATCAGGCTCAAGGTAAATTCAGATTGGCTCGGCGCGGCGCCGACTGTCGGCTGATGGGTGGAGCGACGAGGCCATTGCATAGAGAGCTGCTGTCCCTCATCAACCAGGATACGAACACCCACGCCAGGGATGTTGGTTTGATAGACATCGCCAGTGGCCACGGATAGTGCATTACTGAAACCGTGGGTGAACTGCGATCCGGGTGTACAGGTTACGTTGCTTGGATTGCCACTCACTCGCTCTCTATAGAGCTCATGGCCAACCGGATCGGCACTGTTGATAACCAGGCGCGGCGGTAGGTTGAAGTTGTAGGTTTGCGGGCCTGCGCCATCGGCGTAGCTACAGCTGTTGAGGGTGTCCGCCGCCGCCTGGTTGAGGCAGGCGCCCAGAATCATTGCCCCTACCGTCAGGTGGGGCACTGACTTGCTCGCAGCGAATCTCATGGCAAAGGCTTGCAAAGCAGTGGGTAATATCATGGGTCATGCTTCCGGCGAAGGCTGGTCGGGCGTGAGGGGGCTGCAGGTGCCATGCAGCTGTGGGGTTCGGGCATCGGCTGGTGGCTTTGCCGGGAACGTGTAGGCAATTGCGCAGCCGGTGGTGGAACTGTCCCCCCAACTCACGTGCAAGATGCCGCGTTCCTGCAGGCCGCGAGCAAAGATCTGGCTGCCCTGGCCGACGACGCCTATTTCTGCGTCGGTCTCGTCCAATACGCTTGCACCAAAGGGCAGGGCGGTTCCGTCGGGACGTGTGGCGTGAATGATCGCTGAGCGCCCAGAGGTGGTTTTGAACGCCAGTAACGGGATGGCGCCGGCCCTTGGAATGGCATGCTGGCTGTTGATCTGCAGTTCAACGTCGGTCGAGATCCCCTTGGGGTCCAGGCTGACCGTGTTGCGGCGGTAGGGGGTAAGGCTCGGCACTACGGCGTAACCACGGCTATCGAGCTTGAGCGCTGTGCCACCGGACACCCGTGCGCCCTGGGCATGCTCGGCCTTGACCACGGCGAAGGTGTCCGACAGCGGCTGGGACAACGTTATACCGCCAGGGTGAGCGACCACGGCGCCGCGCACACCGACCGAGGCCTGTGAGGTATTACTGCCGCGGCTGAGGGAGGCACTGAGTTCTGCCGCCGAACTGCGATACAGGGTGTGGGTGCTGATGGTGCTGGTTTGCTGGCTTTCGGCGCGGTCGTGGCTGGCGGTCACGCCATAGGTGAGGTTGCGGTCATCGCCGGCGGTGCCGGTCAGCGTGGTCTGGCCGCTGGTACGGCCATGGTTGTCTCGCGAAGCACTGGCGCTCAGGCTGCGTGAGTGTTCGCCGCCCAGTGGCAAGGACAGGCCCAGGTGCAGGCTATTGTCACTGCGCCCGGATGGGCTGCGTTCACGGCTGGCATTGAGGCTGTAGCCCAGGGCTTTGTAGCGATTGCTATAACCGAAGGTGTAGCTCAGGTCGCTGCCTGAGCGATTCCAGTAGCTGGCTGCCGATGCGCTGAAGTGCAATTGGCCATAGGTGTCGGCAAGCGGTTGCCCCAGGGCAAGCGTGGTTCGGTTGCGCTGGCGCCAGAAACCGTCGCTGTCGACATGGTCGCGTTGGTATTGGCGCTGCAGGTGTGCGTCTTCCAGGCCGAAAAAGCCACTGGTTGAATAACGGTAGGTGGCCAGGGCAATCTGGGTGTCGGTGTCGGCGAGTGTCTTGGCATAACTCAGGCGCAGGCTCTGACCCTGGACGCTGCCCTGGCCCTGCAGGTGGGTGCGTGCCTGGGTGATGTCGGCGCCGAACGCACCCAGTTCGGTATTCAGGGCCGCACCGAGCAGCGCCGAGCCATAGCCGGAAGCCAGGTTCATGCCGCTGTAGGCGCTGACCAGGTTGTTCAGGCCATACTGCCAGGTGCCTTCGACAAACACCGGGTCGCTGTCCAGCTGCGGGTTACGCAACGTACCCAGCGTGGCGCTGTAGCGGCTGATGCCTGGGCGCAGGGATAGCGGTACCGCTGCGTAGGGCACCGAGAACCCGTGTTCGCGGCCATCGGCTTCAATCACCGTTACTTCCAGGTCGCCGCCGTAGCCGGTGGCATACAGGTCGTCGATAACGAACGCGCCCGGTGCGACGGTGGTTTCATGCAGGAGGGTGCCGCGCTGGCGGATCACCACCCGTGCGTTGCTGCTGGCCACACCGCGAACCACAGGGGCAAAGCCGCGCAAGGAGTTGGGTAGCATGCGGTCATCGCTGGCCAGGCGCAAACCGGTAAAGCTGACCGAATCGAACAGTTCCCCAGAGGTGTAGGCCTCGCCCAAGGTCAGTTGCGAAGTCCACGGCGTGATATCCCGTTGGGCGTAGCTGGCGATGCTCTGGTAGTGCTGTTGACCCTGGTTGTTCCAGTTCAGGGTGCCATCGTGGCGCAAGCGCCACTGACCGAGATTGAGGCCGGTGTTGAGCCCCAGGTAACCCTGGGTCAGGCTGTTCTGTGCCTGTTGTCGCTGACGGCTGCCGTAAAGGTTGAGGTTGTAGCCGATAAAGCCCGCAGTCACTCCACTGTCCCACTGTTCGGGATCGACCGTTTCGCGGGCAGTGCGTTTGAGCGAAGCCTGAGGGATGGACACATACAGGCGTTGGCTGGCGAACTCGAAGCGGCTGTTGGCATCGCTGATCGCTTGTGCCAGTGGCAGGCACGCCCCCTGAGGCGCCAAGCGCTCCTGGACTTCAAGGCTCAGGCCTTGCGGGTTGATGGCCAGGTGTTCCATAAGCGCCAGATCAAAGCAGGCTTGGGCGTCGTTATGTTGATCGTCAGCCTTGAAGGGCAGGTCGAAACGTCCCTGCCAGGCCTGATTAACAAACACATCGACGTTGTAAGTGCCGGCGGCAACAATGTTGCGGTGCTCGAACCGTGACAGGTCAATCGCCTGGCCGCTGCCGTTGATCAGGAAGGCCGGTTCAAATTGAGTTGCGGATGCGGACGTCGTTTCGGCCTGGGCGCTGGCGTGAAGTAGCATCAAGGCCACTAGACTGATAACTTTGTCCGGTACAGGCACACAAAGTTTGATTGAAGTCATGTTGGGGGCGTCTGTAGTAATAGTTGGCGGCCACGGACAATCGCAGTGCGGGCACTGAGAGGCATTAATGGGTATGTAAGGTGGGCTAAGTGCGTCGGCTGTTTTAACGCAGTTTGTCGAGGCTGAACGTATTAGGTGTGCCCGCGCCATAGTCATTGATACTGATGATTTTTACTCGGGCATCGGCGTGGGGAGTTGAATGCTCTTTTATTACAAAGCGTTCGCTACTGAATGGCGCGATATAGCCGGTGCCCAGTAATTCTGCTTTGCCATTTTGTTCATAGATGATCTCGCCCATGTTGATGTAATAGGCGGTTGGGTTACGTCCGATGAGCACCAGGCCCTTGCCGTTTTCACCGTCCATCGTGCTCCAGGTGACCTGGGCGGGGGCTTCAGCGGCCTTGCCTGGTAGCCCTTGTGGCCGATACATCAATTTGATGCGGGTCCTGAAGGCCATCTGCAAGTGGTTTGCTTGCTGGGCTTTGGGTGGCACTTCAAGCATGTTCAACCAGTACAGGGTCTCGCGGTCCTTGCTCATGGGCGCGCCGTTGTGAATCAGGCGAATAGCCTGCCCTTGTTCGGGCTCGATGCGCGTCAGCACCGGGGTAATCGTGAAGGGGACCTGCAGGGTTTCGGGTGGCGCTTCGGCATCGCCATCATCGAGCCAGACCTGAACCAGAGAAGGGGTTTTGGCAGTATTTGTGAGGTTAACGGTGACTTCACGCTCTTGGGCAGGAAAGATCACCCGGGTGCCGGAAATCACTACACTGGCATGTGCCTGAGTGAAAATCGCCAGCAATGTCAGGGATATGAGTAGCTTGGGAAGCGAGTGAATCATTGGAGTTCATCTATCCTGAGGGGTAGGGACGGATGGGCGCCCGCCGCAATGGCAGCTGCCCGGTCTCGGACAACTGCCAGTGGCGAGACTTACGGGAAGCGAATCAGGTACTGCACATTGCTGTTCGCGGCACCGGCAGTGGCGGCTCCGGTCGCGAAGTATCGGATGGTGTAATCAAGGGTGGCGGCGCCCGCGCTCAGATCCACCGGAATGGTGTCCTGCGAACCAGGGGCCGCACCGATGCGAATAGGTTGACTAGCGGAGTTGAGCAGCTGCAACTGGACGTTTTGCGCACCACCCGAGAGCAGGTTCAGGCGACCAGTGGTAGGATCCACCTGAGGGCCAGGGGGAAAGGAGATATCTACCCTCCCGGCAGCAGGCGTGCATTCGCTCAGCCGGATTTGAAAGGGTTCCGGTTGTGCGGTTTGCCCAGTGGCTGCCAGCTCGCTTCGTTGTGCCGGCTTAAGGGCAACGGTGAAGTTCTGACCACCGGCGCCACCGTTGATGATGCAGGTAGAGCTGCCGATGCTACCAGTGAAATCAATCTGTCCATCGTTGGCTTGAGCAGTGAGGCTCATGCCGGCCAGGAGTGGCAGGGAGAGGGCGAAACCAATGATACTTTTTTTCATGTTGCGTCCATAATTGGTAGTAAGTTGTTGTGCCGTTAACTTCATTGATGCGAACTTCAATAACTGGGGTTCTGAAGTTTTGAGCAGCAATGTTGTTGGGCGGCGTAATTATGGATTTTCTTGTAGGGTGGGGATGTAGGTTAGAGGTCTTTGGTTGTGTGGAGCTATCTACCCAGTGATGTAGGAAGTTGTCTGTGTTGGAAGCTGGTACTTTGATAGTGTCCGTGTGTGTAGGTAATATTCTTGTTTGGTGGATAATCTTGCGATTTTCCTACGCTACTGAGTGCGGTCACTGCCCGGTTTGACGCAGGCTTAACAGCCGGGTATAAACCGCCTTCACTTGCACCAAGGTTTTTTCCCATGAGCTTTAGTCCACTTATCCGACAGCTGATCGACGCGTTGCGTATCTTGCCTGGCGTTGGCCAGAAAACCGCCCAACGCATGGCGTTGCAACTGTTGGAGCGTGATCGCAGCGGCGGAACCCGTCTGGCCCAGGCCCTGAGCCAGGCCATGGAAGGGGTGGGGCATTGCCGCCAGTGCCGGACCCTGACTGAGCAGGAACTCTGCCCGCAGTGTTCCGATCCACGGCGTGACGACACATTGTTGTGCGTGGTGGAAGGGCCGATGGACGTCTATGCCGTTGAGCAGACCGGCTATCGCGGCCGTTACTTCGTGCTCAAGGGGCACCTGTCGCCGCTCGATGGTCTGGGCCCCGAGGCCATCGGCATTCCGCAGTTGATGGCGCGTATCGAAGAGCAGGGCACCTTCACCGAGGTGATCCTGGCCACCAACCCGACAGTGGAGGGTGAGGCGACGGCCCATTACATCGCCCAGTTGCTGGCCGACAAGGGGTTGGTCGCCTCGCGCATCGCCCATGGCGTACCTTTGGGCGGTGAGCTGGAACTGGTCGATGGCGGCACCCTGGCGCATTCGTTCGCCGGGCGCAAACCCATCTCGCTGTAACCATCGACCTTCAATCGCGGGGTAAGTCGAGTCGTCGCCCCGCGATGCTTTCAGTACTCGCTCAGCGAGAACGCGGTCAGGCAGAAAGTAGGGACACCTGCATCATTCAGACGCTTGGAGCCTTCGAGCTCCGGCAGGTCGATGATCGCTGCCGCTTCGAACACCTCGGCGCCCGTGCGCCGCACCAGCTTGGTGGCCGCCAGCAGGGTGCCGCCGGTGGCGATCAGGTCATCGAAAATCAGCACCGAGTCGCCTTCGCACAGGCTGTCGGCATGCACTTCGAGGAAGGCTTCGCCGTACTCGGTCTGGTAGCCCTCGGCAAGCACGTCGGCTGGCAGCTTGCCCTGCTTGCGGAACAGGATCAGTGGCTTGTTCAACTGGTGGGCGATGATCGAGCCGATCAGGAAGCCCCGGGCGTCCATGGCACCGATGTGGCTGAATTCGGCCTCGACATAACGCTCGATGAACGCATCGGCCACGTGGCGTAGCCCCCGTGGCGACTGGAACAGCGGGGTGATGTCGCGAAAGATCACGCCGGGCTTCGGGAAGTCTACCACCGGGCGGATCAGGGCTTTGAGGTCGAAGGTATCGCTGTGCATGGGGCGGGTATCCTGAAAAACGAATGCCCGCCAGTATACCCTTTATCCTGCGGGCTCAGCTCTCCAGCGAACCACCGGCCAGCGCGCACAGCTGGATCGGGTCGAGGATGTGGATTTCCTTGCCTTCAGCGGCGATCAGGCCATTTTGCTGGAAGCGGGTGAAAACCCGTGAAACAGTTTCCACTGCCAAGCCCAGGTAGTTGCCGATCTCGTTGCGCGACATGCTCAGGCGGAACTGGTTCGCCGAGTAGCCGCGGGCACGGAAGCGCGCCGAGAGGTTGACCAGGAAGGTGGCGATGCGCTCGTCGGCGGTTTTCTTCGACAACAGCAGCATCATCTGTTGGTCGTCACGGATCTCGCGGCTCATCACCCGCATCAGTTGCCGGCGCAGCTGGGGTAGTTGCACCGACAGCTCGTCCAGGCGTTCGAACGGGATTTCGCATACCGAGGTGGTTTCCTGGGCCTGGGCCGACACCGGATAGGTCTCGGTGTCCATGCCGGAGAGGCCGACCAGCTCGCTGGGCAAGTGGAAGCCGGTGATCTGTTCTTCACCACCGTCGCTCAAGCTGAAGGTTTTCAGGGCGCCAGAGCGCACGGCGTAGACCGAATCGAAATTGTCGCCCTGGCGGAACAGGAACTCGCCTTTTTTCAGCGGTCGCCCGCGCTTGACGATTTCATCCAGTGCATCCATGTCTTCCAGGTTCAACGACAAGGGCAGACACAGAGGCGCCAGGCTGCAATCCTTGCAGTGAGCCTGGTTGTGGGCGCGCAGTTTGACTGGCTCAGACATTTCTTCATTCCTTGTGGGAAAGCACACATAAGCCGTAAGGGTAACTCAGGGCATGGGGTTTCGGCCAGTCCATGCCGGGTAAGGCATGCTGGCTGAGGTGCGGCCTATCGTCCGACCTCGCCGAACATAGTGTGCTTTACAAGGAAATCTGTAAATCAGATGACCCGGGAGAAGCGCTGCTGGCTGTGCATGCCAAGGTAGGCGTCAAACACCATGCACACCGAACGCACCAGCAAGCGGCCGGCGGGTCGTACCTCGATGCCCTGGTCGCTGAGGCTGATCAGGCCGTCCTTGTGCATGGCCTGCAGGGCGGGCCATTCCTCCTTGAAATAACCGCGAAAGTCGATGGTGAACGCCTGCTCGATGGTCTCGAAGTCCAGTTCGAAATGGCAGATCAGTTGCTGGATCACCGCCCGGCGCAGGCGGTCGTCGGCGTTGCACACCAGGCCGCGGCTGGTGGCCAGCTGCGACGTGGAGAGGGTGTCCTGGTAGGTGTTCAGGTCGCTGCTGTTCTGGCAATACAGGTCGCCGATCTGGCTGATGGCCGAGACCCCCAGGCCGATCAGGTCGCAATGGCCATGGGTGGTGTAGCCCTGGAAATTGCGCTGCAGGGTCGATTCTTCCTGGGCGATGGCCAGCTCGTCGTCGGGCAGGGCGAAATGGTCCATGCCGATGTAGCGGTAGCCGGCTGCAGTCAGTTGCTCGATGGTCCGTTGCAGCATTTCCAGCTTGGCGGCAGGGGCCGGCAGGTCATTGCTGTCGATGCGTCGCTGGGGCATGAAGCGCTCCGGCAGGTGCGCATAGTTGAACACCGACAAGCGATCCGGTTGCAGTTTGATGACTTCGTCCACGGTGCGGGCAAAGCCTTCCGGGGTCTGCTTGGGCAGGCCGTAGATCAGGTCCAGGTTGATCGAGCGAAATTGCAGGGTGCGGGCTGCGTCGATGATCGCCCGGGTCTGCTCCAGGCTTTGCAGGCGGTTGATTGCCCGCTGCACCACCGGGTCGAGGTCCTGGACGCCGAGGCTGACGCGGTTGAAGCCCAGCTCGCGCAGCAGGCCCATGGTCGACCAGTCGGCTTCGCGGGGGTCGATCTCGATGCCGTAGTCGCCGGAGTCATCATCGAGCAGGTTGAAATGCTTGCGCAGATGCGCCATCAGCTGGCGCAGTTCGACATGGCTGAGAAAAGTCGGGGTGCCGCCACCGAAATGCAGTTGCTCGACGGTCTGCCTGGGGTCCAGGTGGCAGGCGATCAGCTGGATTTCCTGTTCCAGGCGCTGCAGGTAGGGCGCGGCACGGCCGCGGTCCTTGGTGATGACTTTGTTGCAGGCGCAGTAGTAGCAGATGTTGGCGCAGAACGGCACATGCACGTAGATCGACAAGGGACGCACGGCGCGCCGGCTGTCACGCAGGGCATGCAGCAGGTCGAAGGAGCCGACTTCGCTGTGCAGTTGCACAGCGGTCGGGTAGGAGGTGTAGCGTGGGCCGGCCAGGTCGTAGCGGCGGATCAGGCCGGTGTCCCAGCGAAGTGCGTCGATCATGTGGGCAGTCCCCGGATGTAACAGCTAGTGTCCGGAGTCTAGGGAGTGGCGAGAAAATCTGTTTTGATTTGTATCAAAGGCGCTTCAGTGGCCCATCAACCAGTGCTGGTGCGGCCCCGGCAGGGTCCAGAGGCCAAAGAGGATCACCAGCAGGCCGCCGGCGATGCGCACGCCCCGTTGGCGCAGCAGGGCTTGGGTTTGCTCGGCGGCAAGTCCGGTGGCCAGCAGCACCGGCCAGGTGCCCAGGCCGAACGCCAGCATCAGCAAGGCACTGTCGACGGCGTTGCCCTGGCTCGCGGCCCAGAGCAAGGTGCTGTAGACCAGGCCGCAGGGTAGCCAGCCCCACAAGGCGCCGAGCAGCAGGGCGCGGGGCAGGCTGGACACCGGCAGCAGGCGGTTGGCCACGGGCTGGATATGTCGCCACAACCCACGCCCCAGGCCTTCGATACGGTTCAGGCCGCTCCACCAGCCCGCCAGGTACAGACCCATGCTGATCAGCAGCAAGGCCGCCACCACGCGCAGACCCAGGGCCACCGGACTGTTGGCCACGGCCCAGCCGGCCAGGCCCAGCACCAGGCCGGCCAGGGCATAGCTGAGGATGCGGCCCAGGTTGTAGGCCAGCAGCAAGCGAAAACGGCGACTGCGTTGCTCCTTGGGGATGGCCAGGGTCAGCGCGCCCATCAGGCCTCCACACATCCCCAGGCAGTGGCCGCCACCGAGCAGGCCAAGAATCAGCGCCGAGCTGAGCAGGGGTAACAACTCAAGCACGGGGTGGCGCACCGTCGTCGGGTTTCTTGCCGTCGGCTTCGTCCATGGCGGCAGTGTGCTGCGGGTCCTGGTCGTCGAACAGGATGCTGTGGGCCGGACTGTCGAGGTCGTCGTACTGGCCGCTGTCCACCGCCCAGAAGAAGATGTACACGGCGATGGCGACGATCAGCAGCGCGGCCGGGATCATGACGTATAGCGCAGGCATGGTGGCTCCTGGTCAGGCCGTGGCAGGGTGTGAAGCGCTGGCTGGTGCGCCGTTGGCCGGCAGGCCTTTGATGCGGGTCAAACGCAGGGCGTTGAGCACCACGATCAGCGAACTGACCGACATGCCGACCGCCGCCCATACCGGGGTAATCCAGCCCAGGGCGGCGAAGGGCAACATCAGGCCATTATACAGCGCCGCCCACAACAGGTTCTCGATAATGATCCGCCGGGTGCGGCGTGCCAGGCTGAAGGCCTGGATCAGTGCGTCCAGGCGATTGGACAGCAGCACCGCATCGGCGCTGGTCTTGGCAAGGTCGGTGGCCGAGCCCATGGCGATGCTGATGTCGGCAGCCGCCAGCACCGGCACGTCGTTGACGCCGTCGCCGATCATCAACACCTTGCGGCCCTGCTGTTGCAAGGTCTTGAGCTTGTCCAGTTTGTCGTCCGGGCGCAGGCCGCCGATGGCCTGGTCAATCTGTAGTTCGGCGGCAACGCTCTGCACCATTGGCGAGCTATCGCCCGACAACAGCAGGGTTTGCCAGCCCCGTGCGCGGCAGGCGGCCAGCAGGTCGGCGGCGTCGCTGCGCAGACGGTCGTCGAGCACCAGCCAGGCCAGGGCGCCCTGGCTGTCACCTAACAACAGCCACTGGCCGGGTTCGCTGGGCATCGATGGCACGGCAATGCCGCTGAGGGCGCAGACAAAATCCGCAGCGCCGATGCGCAGGCGCTGACCCTGGACGACGCCTTCAAGCCCCAGCCCGGGCTCGGCGCGGACCTCGTCGGCAGGCACGCTGGCACGACCGAAGGCGCGGGCAATCGGGTGTTCGGAGCGGTTTTCCAGGGCGGCGGCGAGCATCAGGCACTGGTCGGCATCGACGGCTCCGAGCGGGCGGATGGCGCGCAAGGTCAGGCGGCCTTCGGTGAGGGTGCCGGTCTTGTCGAAAATCACCGTGTCGATCTGGTTCAGGCCTTCCAGCACGTGGCCGCGGGTCAGCAGCAGGCCGAGCTTGTGCAGGGTGCCGGTGGCGGCGGTCAGGGCGGTCGGGGTGGCCAGGGACAGGGCGCACGGGCAGGTGGCGACCAGCATGGCCAGCACGATCCAGAAGGCGCGCGATGGGTCCAGTTGCCACCAGAGCAGGCCAATGGCCGCCGCAGCGACCAGCGAGAACAGCAGGAACCACTGCGAAGCGCGGTCGGCGATCTCGGCCAGGCGCGGCTTTTCCGACTGCGCCCGTTCCAGCAGGCGGACGATGGCCGACAAGCGGGTGTCCTGTCCCAGGGCCTGGACCTCGACGGTCAGCGCGCTTTCCACGTTCAGTGTGCCGGCGGTGACCGCATCGCCCGAGCGGCGGGGTTGGGGCAGGTATTCGCCCGTCAGCAGCGACTCATCGACACTCGACTGGCCGTTGACGATGCGCCCGTCGGCGGGGACCACGTGACCGGGCTGAATCAGCACGCAATCGCCCAGTTGCAGTTCGCTGAGCAGGATCCGCTCGCTCTGGCCCGCCGCGCCCAGGCGCAGGCAGGAGGCTGGCAGCAGGTTGACCAGTTGCGCCGTGGCCGCCGCCGTGCGTTCCCGGGCGCGGCGCTCCAGGTAACGGCCGGCCAGCAGGAACAGGGCGAACATGCCCACGGCATCGAAGTACAACTCGCCACTGCCGGTGATCGCGGTCCAGATGCCGGCGCCATAAGCCAGGCCGATGGCCAGGGACACCGAGACATCCATGGTCAGGTGGCGGGTGCGCAGGTCGCGGGCGGCGCCGCGAAAGAACGGCGCGCAACTGTAGAACACGATGGGGGTGGTCAGGAACAGCGCGACCCAGCGCAGGATGGTGTGCAGTTCCGGGCTCAGGTCGATATTGAATTCCGGCCAGGTGGCCATGGTCGCCATCATCGCCTGGAACCACAGCAGGCCGGCGACCCCCAGCTGGCGCAGGGCGGTGCGGTTTTCACTGGCCAGTTGTTCGGCGGCGCGGTCGGCCTGGTAGGGGTGGGCGGCGTAGCCGATGTGGCGCAGCTCGGCGAGCAGTTTCGACAGCGGTAGTTGGCTGTCGGCCCAGTTGACCTGCAGGCGGTGGTTGGACAGGTTCAGTCGCGCCTCGGCGACGCCCGGCAGGTTGCGCAGGTGCTTTTCGATCAGCCAGCCGCAGGCGGCGCAGCTGATGCCTTCGATCAGCAAGGTGGTGTGCGCCAGCTCCCCGGTGTGGTGCACGAAGGGCTTCTGCACATCGGCGCGGTCGTACAGGGCCAACTCGTCGACCAGTTGCTGGGGCAGCGCCTCGGGATTGGCACTGGCCTCGCTGCGGTGCTGGTAATAACTTTCCAGGTTGCCGGCGACAATGGCCTCGGCCACGGCCTGGCAACCGGGGCAGCAGAACAGCCGGGGCTGGCCGAGTACCACGGCGGTGAAGTGGCTGCCGGCAGGCACGGGCAGGGCGCAGTGGTAGCAGGGCGTGGGGCTGGTCATGGCACTCTTCGCTGTAATTCAGGACGCCATCACCGGCTACGCCGGCTCCCACATGTGTGGGAGCCGGCATAGCCGGTGATCAGGTGCGAATCATTTCTCCAGGTGTTCGGCCCCTTGCAAGGCTTCGTCACCGAGCTGCAGGGTCACGCCATGTTCGACCTTCTCCTCCTCGAACAACCGCCATACGTGCTCATCCTGGCTGCCCAGCAGCTCGACGAAACGCCGGCCTTCGACCTTGTCGCCAAGCTGGCCCAGGTAGCGCCCGGCTTCGCTGTCGCTGCGGGTCAGGACGATCTTGCGGTCCTTCTCTGGCTGGGTTGGGGAGATCAGGTTCAGCTCCAGGGTCTGCGGCTGGCTGTTGCCGGTCAGGCGCAGGTCGACTTCGCCGGTCAGCTCGTCCAGGTGCACACTGGCCTTGAGGTTCAGGGTCTGGGCCAGCAGTTCGCGGTCCAGTGAGCGGTTGATGCCTTTGCCAGCCTCGTAGTAGTTGTCATTGACCAGGTTGTCCGGGTTGTTCACGGCAATGGTGACCATGGTCAGGCTCAGGGTCACCGAGGTGGCCAGCACCCCGATGATGATCCAGGGCCAGAGATGTTTGTACCAGGGGCTGGCGGCAGTTGCAGGCATGTAGTGGCTCTCTTATCGAATTTGTGGGCCGATGAACCGGCTCTTGGCTTCAACCTGGTCGCCGCTGTCGTCGGCGTTCTTGAGGATGAAGGTGACTTCGTTGGTGGACGACGGCAGTTTTTCCGGGGCCATCGACAGTTGCACCGGCAGGCTGACGATGTCGCCGGCCTCCACGCGGATTTCTCCCGCGCCTTCGAGCTTCAGGCCTGGCAGGCCAGTGGCTTCGAGCACGTAGACGTGGTCGCGCTGGTCCTTGTTCATCACCTTCAGGCTGTAGACGTTCTCGATCCGGCCCTGGGCGTTCTCGCGATACAGGACGCGGTCCTTGCTGACATCGAAGCCCACCAGCGAGCGGGTCACGAAGGCCGTGGCGAGCAGAGCAATCATGGCCAGCAGGACAAGGGCGTAGCCGATCAGGCGCGGGCGCAGCATGTGGGTCTTCTGGCCCGAGAGATTGTGTTCGGTGGTATAGCTGATCAGGCCTTTGGGGTAGTTCATCTTGTCCATGATGGTGTCGCAGGCATCGATGCAGGCGGCGCAGCCGATGCATTCGATCTGCAGGCCGTCACGGATGTCGATGCCGGTCGGGCAGACCTGGACGCACATGGTGCAGTCGATGCAGTCACCCAGGCCCTTGGCCTTGTAGTCGAGGTCTTTCTTGCGCGGGCCGCGGGTTTCGCCGCGGCGCGGGTCGTAGGAAACGATCAGGGTGTCCTTGTCGAACATCACGCTCTGGAAGCGGGCGTAGGGGCACATGTACACGCAGACCTGCTCGCGCAGCCAGCCGGCGTTGCCATAGGTGGCCAGGGTGAAGAAACCGACCCAGAAGTAGGCCCAACCGTCGGCCTGGCCGGTGAAGAACTCCACCGCCAGCTCGCGAATCGGCGAGAAATAGCCGACGAAGGTCATGCCGGTAACGAAGCCGATCAGCAGCCACAGGCTGTGCTTGGTGGCCTTGCGCAGGAACTTGTTGGCGCTCATGGGCGCCTTGTCCAGCTTCATGCGCTGGTTGCGATCACCCTCGGTGACCTTTTCGCACCACATGAAGATCCAGGTCCAGACGCTCTGCGGGCAGGTGTAGCCGCACCAGACGCGCCCGGCGAACACAGTGATGAAGAACAGGCCGAAGGCCGCAACGATCAGCAGGCCCGAGAGCAGGATGAAGTCCTGGGGCCAGATGGTGGCGCCGAAGATGTAGAACTTGCGCTCCGGAAGGTTCCACCAGACGGCCTGGTGGCCACTCCAGTTCAGCCAGACCGTCCCGAAGTACAACAGGAACAGGACGGCGCCGCCGACCATGCGCAAGTTGCGGAACACGCCGGTGAAGGCCCGGGTGTAGATTTTCTCCCGGGAGGCGTAGAGATCGACGCTGTCTTTGTCCTTGCTGGCAGGCGGGGTGACATCATGTACCGGAATCTGCTTGCTCATCATTGAGTCCCACGGCAGTGGAGGGGTGCCGCGGCCAGTACATGCCGGCCGCAGTCGGAAGCTTGATGCTCTAGGGCGCATGATACGCCTGTCCCGCCGGTCAGGGGGAGGGGTGCGACCTTTGGCCGCGTTGGGGAATTGCGGGTATTAGTGTATTGGCCCCTGTCAATTGACGCAGGTCATGGTGGGCGTCGTCGCACCGCCGCTCCCACAAAAAAGCCCCGCCAGCCTTCGCTGACGGGGCCCTTTATTGCCGCACAAGTTACTTCGCGTCGGCAGTCTTTTCAGCGGGGTGCGACAGGCTGTAGACGTAGGCGGCCAACAGGTGGACCTTGTCGTTGCCCTGGATCGCTTCCTGGGCAGGCATCTGGCCCTGACGGCCGTAACGGATGGTCTGCTGCAGTTGAGCGAAGCTCGAACCGTAGATGAACGCCTGCGGGTGGGTCAGGTTCGGCGCGCCCATGGCCGGGGTGCCTTTGCCTTCCGGACCGTGGCAGGCCACGCAGTTGGCAGCGAACAGCTTCTGGCCGTTGGCCGGGTCGGCTTTCGCGCCTTCAGGCAGGGTGCGGCCATCGAGGTTGGTCAGGACATAGGCGGCCACATCGGCAACGCCTTGCTCGCCGATGACTTCGGCCCAGGCCGGCATCACCCCGTGACGACCGCCCATGATGGTGGCCTTGATGGTTGCCGGCTCGCCGCCCCAGCGCCAGTCGTTGTCGGTGAGGTTGGGGAAACCGTAGGAACCCTTGGCGTCGGAACCGTGGCAGACCGCGCAGTTGGAGGCGAACAGGCGGCCACCCATCTTCAGGGCTTGCGGATCCTTGGCCACTTCTTCAATGGGCATGGCGGCAAACTTGGCGAAGATCGGTCCGAACTTGGCATCCGAACGGGCCATTTCCTTTTCCCACTCGTGCACGCCGGTCCAGCCGGCCTGGCCGTTGGCGAACTCGGTTTTCTTCTCGTTGTCCAGGTACTGGTAGCCCGGCAGCACGCCTTTCCAGTTACCCAGGCCCGGGTACAGCACCAGGTAACCCAGGGCGAAGACGATGGTGCCGACGAACAGCCAGAACCACCATTTGGGCAACGGGTTGTCGTACTCCTCGATACCATCGAACGAGTGGCCCACGATTTCATCCGTGGGTTCGCTGCGCTGGCCCTTGCGGGTGGACAGCAGCAGCCAGGTCAGGGCGAAGATGGTGCCCAGACTCAAAACGGTGACGTACAGACTCCAGAAGGTAGTCATTCGTTGTTACTCCTAGACGCTTTCGCTTGCGCTTGCTCGACGTGCTTGCTGGCTTCGGGATCATCCGCGAAGGGCAGCATGGTCGCTTCGTCGAACTCGGACTTGCGCCGAGAACTGAACACCCACAACGCCAGGCCGACAAACGCCACCATCACGACGACGGTGCCCAGGCCTCGAATCATCCCGATATCCATCAATGTCACCGTTTGCTTTTGATGATGGTGCCAAGGCCTTGCAGGTAGGCAACCAGGGCGTCCATTTCAGTCTTGCCCTTGACCGCGTCGCGGGCACCGGCGATGTCGGCATCGGTGTACGGCGTGCCGAGGGTACGCAGGACTTCCATCTTCTTGACCGTGTCCTTGCCGTCGAGCTTGTTCTCGACCAGCCATGGGTAGGCCGGCATTTTCGACTCGGGCACGACGTTGCGCGGGTTGTACAGGTGGGCGCGGTGCCAGTCGTCGGAGTAACGACCGCCGACACGGGCCAGGTCCGGGCCGGTACGCTTGGAGCCCCACAGGAACGGGTGGTCCCAGACGCTTTCACCGGCGACCGAGTAGTGGCCGTAGCGCTCGGTTTCGGCACGGAACGGACGGATCATCTGCGAGTGGCACTGCACGCAGCCTTCGCGGATGTAGATGTCCCGGCCTTCGAGCTCCAGCGCGGTGCGCGGCTTCATGCCCTCGACCGGCTTGTTGGTGACGTCCTGGAAAAACAGCGGGACGATCTGGGTCAGGCCGCCGATACTCACGGCGATGACCATGAAGAAGGCCAGCAGGCCAATATTCTTCTCGACTGCTTCATGCTTCATCAGTGGGCTCCAACTACAGCGATCTGAGCGGCGGCTTCAGCTTCGGCCGGTTTCGAAGCGCGTACGGTACGGTAGACGTTGTAGGCCATCAGCAGCATGCCGGAGGCGAAGAACGCACCGCCCAGGGCGCGCACCATGAAGCCTGGATGGCTGGCTTGCAGGGCTTCGACGAAGGAGTAGGTCAGGGTGCCGTCGTCGTTGATCGCACGCCACATCAGGCCCTGGGTAATGCCGTTGACCCACATCGAGGCGATGTACAGCACGGTACCGATGGTAGCCAGCCAGAAGTGCGCGTTGATCAGGCCGACGCTGTGCATCTGCTCGCGGCCGTAGACTTTCGGAATCAGGTGGTACAGGGCGCCGATGGAAATCATTGCGACCCAGCCCAGGGCACCGGCGTGCACATGGCCGACGGTCCAGTCGGTGTAGTGCGACAGCGAGTTGACGGTCTTGATCGCCATCATCGGACCTTCGAAGGTCGACATGCCGTAGAACGCCAGGGAGACCACCAGGAAGCGCAGGATCGGGTCGGTGCGCAGCTTATGCCAGGCGCCCGACAGGGTCATCATGCCGTTGATCATGCCGCCCCAGCTCGGTGCCAGCAGGATGATCGACATGGCCATGCCCAGCGACTGCGCCCAGTCCGGCAGGGCGGTGTAGTGCAGGTGGTGAGGACCGGCCCAGATGTACAGGGTGATCAGTGCCCAGAAGTGCACGATCGACAGGCGATAGGAGTAGATCGGACGCTCGGCCTGTTTCGGCACGAAGTAGTACATCATGCCCAGGAAGCCGGTGGTCAGGAAGAAGCCCACGGCGTTGTGGCCATACCACCACTGGATCATCGCGTCGGTGGCGCCCGAGTAGGCCGAGTAGGACTTGAACAGGCTCACCGGCAGCGACATGTGGTTGACGATGTGCAGCATCGCGGTGACCACGATGAAGGCACCGTAGAACCAGTTACCGACATAGATGTGCTTGGTCTTGCGCTTGACGATGGTACCGAAGAACACCACACCGTAGGTGACCCAGACAATGGCCAGCAAAATGGCGATCGGCCATTCCAGCTCGGCGTATTCCTTGGTCGTGGTGTAACCCAGTGGCAGGGTGATGAGCGCACCGACGATCACCGCTTGCCAACCCCAGAAGGTGAAGGCCGCGAGGCTGTCGGAGATCAGTCGCGTCTGGCAGGTTCGCTGCACGACGTAGTAGGAAGTGGCAAACAGCGCACAGCCACCGAAGGCGAAGATCACCAGGTTGGTGTGCAATGGGCGAAGTCGTCCAAAACTCGTCCATGGCAGGTCCAGGTTCAGCTGGGGCCATACCAGTTGCGAGGCGATGAAGACGCCAAGCCCCATGCCAAGGATCCCCCAGACCACCGTCATGATGGCGAACTGGCGGACGACCTTATAGTTATAAGCAGTCGGACTGATTGCTGTGCTCATTCTAAGGTTCCACGGTTTGGGTGTTTTTGTAGGTTAAAAAATCGGCGCAAGTATGTATAAACCGTGTGGTTATTGCAACGCGATGGCACTCGCGCCGACCCTTGCCAAAGCCCGATCTACCGCTGTTTCGGACGCTCTTGGTGGCGGAAGTGTACACAATTATCTTATTGATATGTGTACCGTAATTCATATTTTCTTGTCCAATCGGTCAGGCTTGTTGTGGACAGGTTGTTTCGCCCGCCGGCGTCCGCAAAGGAGGTCGTGCCGGTCCCCTCTGCCTTTGCACTCATTCTTCAATGAGCACTTTGTCAGCAAGGAAAGGCCACAGCCTTTACTGGAGCCACTGTGGCAACAAGCTTAGTTGCGATCAGGAGGGGTGCAAGCAGGGGGGCGGGGGAGGTGCGACACTTGGTCGCAAGGGGCGAGAAAGGCCGCCGCACCCGGGCAGGTGCGGCGGTTTGCGTCAAGGTTCAGTCAGTCGAACTTTTTACTTGGCAGAAAGGCTTTCGCCTACGACTTCTTCCTCCTGGGACAGGCTGTAGACATAGGCGGCCAGCAAGTGGACCTTGTCGTTGCCCTGGAGGTCCTGCTGCGCCGGCATCTGGCCCTGGCGGCCATGGCGGATGGTCTGTTGCAGTTGGGCGAAGCTCGAACCGTAGATGAATGCCTGCGGATGGGTCAGGTCCGGTGCGCCCATGGCCGGCGTGCCTTTGCCTTCGGGGCCGTGGCAGGCCACGCAGTTGGCAGCGAACAGCTTCTGGCCGTTGGCCGGGTCGGCTTTCGCGCCTTCCGGCAGGGTGCGGTCATCGAGGTTGGTCAGGACAAAGGCGGCCACATCGGCCACGCCTTGCTCGCCGATCACCTCGGCCCAGGCTGGCATCACCCCGTGACGACCCGCCATGATCGACTGCTTGATGGTGTCCGGGTCACCGCCCCAGCGCCAGTCCTTGTCGGTCAGGTTGGGGAAGCCGTAGGCACCCTTGGCGTCCGAGCCGTGGCAGACCGAGCAGTTGGAGGCGAACAGGCGACCGCCCATTTTCAGTGCCTGGGGATCCTTGGCCACTTCTTCCACCGGCATGGCGGCGAACTTGGCGAAGATCGGTCCGAATTTGGCGTCGGCCTTGTCCATTTCCTTCTGCCATTCGTTGGCCCCGGTCCAGCCATTCTCGTAGCCTGGCAGGATGCCTTTCCAGTTGCCCAGCCCAGGGTAGAGGATCAGGTAGCCCACCGAGAACACCAGGGTGCCGACGAACAACCAGAACCACCATTTGGGCAGCGGGTTGTCGTACTCCTCGATGCCGTCGAAGCTGTGGCCCATGGTCTGGTCGCTGGTTCCGGGCTTTTCACCCTTGCGCGTGGCCAGCAGCAGCCAGGTCAGGCCGATCAGGCTACCGATGGTCAGTACGCAGATGTACGTACTCCAGAAGGTGGTCATTGCCCGTTACTCCTCGATTCGGGTTCGTTGGCGGCAGGTGTCAGGCGGTCATCGGCGAAGGGCAGCAGGCTGGCCTCGGCGAACTCGCGGTCACGCCGACCGTTGAACACCCACAACGACAGGCCGATGAACGCGATGGCCACCAGCAGGGTGCCCAGGCCGCGCAGCTGGCCGATATCCAATGTCAGTTCCATGGCCCTTACCTCTTGTTCTTGATCGCGGTGCCCAGCACCTGCAGGTAGGCGACCAGCGCATCCATTTCCGACTTGCCCTTGAGCGAGGCCACCGCACCGCTGATGTCCTCATCGGTGTAGGGCACGCCCAGGGTGCGCATAGTGCGCAGCTTGGTTTCGGTGTGGCTGCTGTCGACCTGGCTCGCGACCAGCCAGGGGTAGGCCGGCATCTTCGACTCGGGCACGACGTTGCGCGGGTTGTACAGGTGGGCGCGGTGCCAGTCATCGGAGTAGCGGCCGCCGACACGGGCCAGGTCCGGGCCGGTACGCTTGGAACCCCACAGGAACGGGTGGTCCCAGACGCTTTCACCGGCGACCGAGTAGTGGCCGTAACGTTCGGTTTCGGCACGGAACGGACGGATCATCTGCGAGTGGCACTGCACACAGCCTTCGCGGATATAGATGTCACGGCCTTCCAGTTGCAGCGCGGTGTAGGGCTTCATGCCTTCGACCGGCTTGTTGGTGACGTCCTGGAAGAACAGCGGGACGATCTGGGTCAGGCCGCCGATGCTGACGGCAAATACCATCAACAGCACCAGCAGGAAGACGTTCTTCTCGATTACTTCGTGTTTCATCTGGGTCTCCTCAGGCCAGCTGCGCGGCGGCAGGGGCAGTCGCGGTCACCGGGGCACGCACGGTGCGCCAGGTGTTCCAGGCCATCAGCAACATGCCGGACAGGAAGATCGCCCCGCCGACGAAGCGCACGATGAAGCCAGGGTGGCTGGCTACCAGGGTTTCGACGAAGGAGTAGGTCAGGGTGCCGTCGGCGTTGACCGCGCGCCACATCAGGCCCTGGGCGATGCCGTTGACCCACATCGAGGCGATGTACAGCACGGTGCCGATGGTGGCCAGCCAGAAGTGCGCGTTGATCAGGCCGATGCTGTGCATCTGCTCGCGACCGAAGACTTTCGGGATCATGTGGTACAGCGCGCCGATGGAGATCATCGCCACCCAGCCCAGGGCGCCGGCGTGTACGTGGCCGACGGTCCAGTCGGTGTAGTGGGACAGCGCGTTGACGGTCTTGATCGCCATCATCGGACCTTCGAAGGTCGACATGCCGTAGAACGCCAGGGAGACCACCAGAAAGCGCAGGATCGGGTCGCTGCGCAGCTTATGCCAGGCGCCCGAGAGGGTCATCATGCCGTTGATCATGCCGCCCCAGCTTGGCGCCAGGAGGATCAACGACATGATCATGCCCAGCGATTGCGCCCAGTCGGGCAGGGCGGTGTAGTGCAGGTGGTGGGGACCGGCCCAGATGTACAGGGTGATCAGCGCCCAGAAGTGCACGATCGACAGGCGATAGGAATACACCGGCCGCTCGGCCTGCTTGGGCACGAAGTAGTACATCATGCCGAGAAAGCCTGCGGTGAGGAAAAAGCCTACGGCGTTGTGGCCGTACCACCACTGGACCATGGCGTCGGTGGCGCCGCTGTACAGCGAGTACGACTTTGTCAGGCTGACCGGCAGTTCCAGGTTGTTGACAATGTGCAGGATCGCCACGGTGATGATGAACGCACCGAAGAACCAGTTGCCCACATAGATGTGCTTGGTGGTGCGCTTCATCAGGGTGCCGAAGAACACCACGGCATAGGCGACCCAGACGATGGTGATCAGGATATCGATCGGCCATTCCAGTTCGGCGTATTCCTTGGAGCTGGTGTACCCCAGCGGCAGGCTGACGGCGGCCAGCACGATCACCAGCTGCCAGGCCCAGAAGGTGAAGGCGGCAAGGCGCGGCGAGAACAGGGTGGTCTGGCAGGTGCGCTGCACCGAATAGTACGACGCCGCGAACAGCGCGCAACCACCGAAGGCGAAAATCACCGCGTTGGTGTGCAACGGTCGCAGACGGCCGAAG
Organism: Pseudomonas sp. NPDC090755; assembly: GCF_044769005.1. Classification (NCBI taxonomy): domain Bacteria; kingdom Pseudomonadati; phylum Pseudomonadota; class Gammaproteobacteria; order Pseudomonadales; family Pseudomonadaceae; genus Pseudomonas; species Pseudomonas sp. NPDC090755. Next base: position 123,203 of record NZ_JBIVXC010000014.1, read on the forward strand.
CTGGTCCAGGGGAGGTCGAAGTTGAGCGCAGGCCAGACAAGTTGCGCGGCGAGAAAAACGCCGAGCCCCATCCCGACTATTCCCCACACCACCGTCATAATGGCGAATTGGCGGACCACCTTGTAGTTGTAGGCGGTACTGCTGGTTGTGTTCATGTATGGGTTCCCATCCACGGTTATAGGCAGACTAATTAGCGAGGCAAGCATGAGTAATGGGCAACTGGCCGGTATTGACGGGGATCAATGGGCACGGCTGGTCGAAAGTCGCGGCTGGCGTTGGAATACCCCGCAAAATCAGGGGGATGGCGCACGGGTTGGATGCTTGATCCTGGCCCATGGCGCGGGTGCGCCGATGGACAGCGGATTCATGGACGAGATGGCGCAAAGGCTGGCCGCACAAGGGCTGGGGGTGCTGCGCTTCGAGTTTCCCTACATGGCTCAGCGGCGCGTCGATGGTGGCAAAAGGCCTCCGAATCCCCAGGCCAAATTGCTGGAGTGCTGGCGTGAGGTCTATGCCCAGGTGCGACCTTGGGTCACGGGGCCGCTGGCCATTGGTGGCAAGTCCATGGGCGGGCGCATGGCGAGCCTTGTGGCCGATGAACTGGGGGCCGATGCGCTGGTGTGCCTGGGCTATCCCTTCTATGCCGCGGGCAAGCCGGAAAAGCCCCGGGTCGCGCATTTGGCCGGATTGAAGACGCGCACCTTGATCATCCAGGGTGAGCGGGATGCGCTGGGTAACCGCCAGGCGGTGGAGGGGTATGAACTATCGCCGGCGATCGAGCTGTGCTGGCTGGAGGCGGGGGACCATGACCTCAAGCCCTTGAAGGCGTCGGGGTTCAGCCATGGGGATCATCTGCAGACGGCTGCGCAGAGGATTGCAGCATTCCTGTAGGAGCGGGCTTGCCCCGCGATTGCGTTTTGTCAGGCGCATCGCATCGCGGGGCAAGCCCGCTCCTACAGTTGTTGTATCAGCCGCGGTATTCGCAGAGGTAGGCGGTATCCACGGCCACCTTCAGCTGGAACTTGCTGTTGGCCGGTACATTGAACTGGCTGCCGGCGCTGAAGGTTTCCCAGTTGTCGCTGTCTGGCAGCTTGACGGTCAGGGCGCCGGAAACAACGTGCATGATTTCACGCTGGGCAGTGCCGAATTCGTACTCGCCGGGGGCCATTACGCCGACGGTGGCCGGGCCTTCGGCGGTGCCGAACGCGATCGACTTGACGGTGCCATCAAAGTACTCGTTGACCTTAAACATGGGCGACTCCTGAAAAGGGGCTGAAAAGGCTGGCCAGTATGCCCAAGGCTCCCGGCGCCGTCATCCGCTTTCAGGTGCCAACCGCCGGCAGGCTCAGGGGCAGCAAGCGTGCGGTGTTGCGGGCATCTTCCAGGGCCCGGTGCTGCTGGCCGCTGAACTGCAGCCCGGCCAGTTGCAGGGCGCCGTTCAGGCCCAGTGGGCGCTGGAGCTGGCGAGCCTTGGCGAAGCGCTGCTTGAGGTTGATGTGCGGTACCGCCTCCAGCAGGCTGTGGATCTGGTGTTGCTGCCATTCCTGGAGCAATTGCTGGCGATCGTAGTCGCCCCAGCTGACCCAGGCTTGCAGGTGTGCCTTATGGTGACCGATCCAGCGTTCGAACTGACTCCAGACGTCACTGAAGGCGGCAGCCGAGTCGACACTGGCCTGGCTGATATGGGTCAATTCACGGCAAAAGGGGGTCAGTTGCGGGCGTCGCCGCGGTTTGATGAAACGCTGGAAATGGTCGATCTCACGCCCCTGGCGATTGACCAGTGTCGCACCGATTTCGATGACTTCCATATCCGTGACCGGCCAACCCCCATCGTCGGTGGTTGCTTCCAGGTCGATCACCAGCCAATGGCCCATAGTAGGCTCCCCTCCAAGACTCGCTAGAGCGTAGCCAAACTCGGGCGCTCACGATACACCCTGGCATTTTGCCTGTATGCGTCAACTGGCACATCTGCCAGTTGTGCGGTGTCCGGAAAACGCCTAGCTTAAGGGGATTCCGACTCAAACCCACAAAGAGTGTGTTGCTTTGATTCCAACGCCCAAGCCGCAGGTGATGTCCGTCCTGATCATGTTCGCCGCCTTGTGGGTGGTGTCACCGGCCCGGGCGCTGGAAGAAGTCGAAGTCAAGGTGGGGGCGGCACATTTCCCTCCTTATACGGTGCGTCCTGAAAAAGGTGACGATACCGGACTGTTGCCGCAGCTGGTCCACGCCCTGAACACTATCCAGCAGCGTTACCGTTTCGTCCTGGTCCCCACCTCCATTCCCCGTCGATTCGGTGATCTCCAGCAGGGGCGCACCGACATGGCGATTTTCGAGAATCCTCGCTGGGGCTGGGAGGGCATTGCCCATGAGGCGGTCGACATGGGGCTGGAGGATGCCGAACTGTACGTCACCCACCGACAACCCGATCGCGGCGAGCAGTATTTTGCCGACCTGCGAGGCAAGCGTCTGGCGTTGTATAGCGGTTATCACTATGCATTCGCCGACTTCAATTCCGATCCCGGGTACCTGGCCAGACATTACAACGCGACCCTGACCTACTCCCATGACAGCAACCTGCAGATGGTCCAGCGTGGACGGTCGGACATCGCCCTGGTGACGCGCTCCTACCTCAGTGATTTTCTTGCGCGCAACCCCAAGAGTGTCGGGCAGCTGCTGGCTTCCGAGCGGTTCGATCAGGTCTATCACCACTACGCCTTGCTGCGCCCCGGCGCGCCGATCAGTGCCCAGGACTTTGCCAGGTTGTTGCAGCAATTGCGCGAGCAGGGTGAGTTGCTGCGGATTTTCCAGCCTTATCGCATTGACGTCACGTCGCCCACGACCGACTAAATTTGCCCACGGCGGCCACGTTCACAAGGGTGAGCACTCTTTCCTTCGTGAGCCCAGATCATGCCGTTCGACACTGCTTCGCACACCTTGCCCCGTTGGCGCGACCTGGCCGCCGATGAACGTGATTGCCGTCTGAGCCTGGTGCTCGAAGGCAGCCCGCTGATTCGCGTGCGCCTGGAACGCGGCGAAACCTTGCAGGTATATCTTGAAGATTTCGCCCGGGACCGCCCGCAGCAGGCCTTGTGGGCCGCGTGCTACTGGCTCTTTGCCCGTGATCCCGATTGCCAGCGACTGACCTGGCACCTGGACCCGGCGCCCATCGAAGCCTTGCGCAGCGGCTTGCTGGTTGCCCAGGGCCAGGCCGGCCTCTACAACTGCGAGCGCACACTGTTCTGGCAGTTGCCGCAGCCCTGGCTGGGCCAGACCTACAGTGGTGCCTACCCGCAGCAGATGCAGATTACCGAGGGCAAGCGCCATCCACGTCGCGCGCCGAAACCCCGGGGCGAAGTGTATCGCCGGTTCGACGCCAGGCTGGGCGCCTGGGTGTCGCTGCGCACGCTGGAAATCGACCAGGACCTGGAGCGTTTCAACCGTTGGCAGAACAATCCCAGGGTCCTGAACTTCTGGCAGGAAGGCGGCAGCCTGGAACAGCATCGCGACTACCTGGGCAAGCTCGCGGCCGACCCGCACAGCCTGACCCTGATCGGCTGTTTCGACAACGAGCCCTTCGCCTACTTCGAGGCCTACTGGGCCAAGGAAGACCGCATCGCTCCCTTCTATGCCGTCGATGACTACGACCGCGGCATCCATATGCTGGTGGGTGAAGAACAGCACCGCGGGCCGCACAAGGTGGCCAGTTGGTTGTCGGCCCTGGTCCACTACCTGTTCCTCGATGATCCGCGTACCCAGCGAGTGGTAGCCGAACCGCGCGCCGACAACGGCAAGATGATCGGCTACATGCACGACCAGTGCTTTCACTGCGAGAAGGAGTTCGATTTCCCGCACAAGCGTGCGGCGTTGATGATTCTGGGCAGGGAGCGCTTCTTCGAGCGGAGCAGGCTCGCCTGAGGCTCAAGCTTCAAGCTGCAAGCGGGCGTGCACAACTTGAAGCTTGCGGCGTGTAGCGCTCAAACCTTCTGGCTTGAGACTTTCCGGCAATGCACCAGGGCGTCGCGGATCATGAAATTGACCAGGGTGGGCGAAACCCCCAGTTCCTTGGCGATGTCTTTCTGCGGCACGCCATGCAGGCGGTACATCTCGAAGGCGTAGCGGGTGCGCTGGGGCAGGTCGTTCAGCGCCTCGGCGATGTGTTCCAGGGTGGCGTAGTTGATGTGCGTGGCTTCCGGCGAGGCGCCCTGGACCACCACGTTCAGGCCTTCCTCTTCGCTGCCGGAGTATTTGAGCTCCATGGCCTGCTTGCGATAGTGGTCGATGGCCAGGTTGCGCACGATCTGGAACAGGTAGCTGAGCTGGGCCTTGAACGAGGAGGTGATCTGGGGGGCCGAGTTGAGCCGGAAGAAGGCGTCCTGCACCACGTCTTCGGCGCGGGAACGGCAGCCGGTGATACGTGCGGCAATCTTGACCAGGATGCTGCGGTTGTCGACGAACGCCTGGAGTAACGGTGAATCGCACTTACTTGTGGATAGTTGTTCCGCCATGGAAATCACCTTGCTCTATGAGGGAAGGGAAGCACTCCAAACTAGGAGGCTTCCTACGACGTGCGACAAACTATTCGTAATGATAATTATTGTCAAATGCGAAAAGTAATGTTTCTTCATATCTTTTTGTTCTAAGCCCGGGATTGTGATCCGCTTCAAAAATCCTTCGTTCCGGGCCTCCTGTTCCCGGCAGGCATCCACCTAATTATTTGCCCTGGCCATCCGTTCCTCTGTGTACATCCCCCGGCGCCCGACGCGCACCCGCTTGCCGTACCCGTGGCAGGCGCGACGGTCGGGCCCTGATTTCACGTACAGACTCTGGCAGGAACCTTCCCATGACGGACGCCTTCGAACTCCCGGTTACGCTGGTCCAGGCACTGGCACAACGTGCTGCGCAAACCCCGGAGCGGGTTGCCTTGCGCTTTCTGGCCGACGACCCGCGGGAGGAAGCCGTGCTGACCTACCAGGACCTGGACCTGCGCGCGCGAACCATCGCAGCAGCGCTGCAGGCGCGTACCGACTTCGGCGATCGTGCGATCCTGTTGTTTCCCAGCGGCCCGGACTACGTCGCGGCGTTCTTCGGCTGCCTGTATGCCGGCGTCATTGCCGTGCCGGCCTATCCACCCGAGTCGTCGCGCCGTCATCACCAGGAGCGGCTGCTGTCGATAATCGACGACGCCGCGCCGCGCCTGCTGCTCACCACCAGCGCCCTGCACGACAGCCTCCAGGCCCTGGAGGTGCTGGGCGGGGAAGCGGCACCGCAGTTGCTGGCGGTCGATCACCTGGGCGCGGACCTGGCCGGCCGCTGGCAGGCCCCCGGGTTGCAGGCCGATGACATCGCCTTCCTGCAATACACCTCCGGTTCCACGGCCTTGCCCAAGGGCGTGCAGGTCAGCCACGGCAACCTGGTGGCCAACGAGGTGTTGATCCGTCATGGCTTCGGCATCGACCTGAACCCGGACGACGTGATTGTCAGCTGGTTGCCGCTGTACCACGACATGGGCCTGATCGGCGGCCTGCTGCAACCGATCTTCAGTGGCGTGCCTTGCGTGCTGATGGCGCCGGCCTACTTCCTCGCTCGGCCGCAGCGCTGGCTGCAGGCGATCAGCGACCATGGCGGCACCATCAGCGGTGGCCCCGACTTCGCCTATCGGCTGTGCAGTGAGCGGGTCAGCGATGCCGCCTTGGCCAGCCTCGACCTGAGCCGCTGGCGCGTGGCCTATTCCGGCTCCGAGCCGATCCGTCAGGACAGCCTGCAGGCTTTCGCGGAAAAATTTGCCGCCTGCGGCTTTGCCGAGCACAGCTTCTTCGCCAGCTACGGCCTGGCCGAGGCGACCCTGTTTGTCAGCGGCGGCACGCGGGGCCAGGGTATCGGCGCCTTGACGCTCGATGCACAGGCCCTGGCGCGCAACAGTGCGCAGCCGGGCACTGATTCGGTACAGATGAGCTGCGGTCGCAGCCAGCCCGAGCATGGTGTGCAGATTGTCGATCCGCAGAACCTGGATGTGCTGGCCGACAACCGGGTCGGTGAGATCTGGGCGCGTGGGCCGAGCATTGCCAAAGGCTACTGGCGCAACCCCGAAGCCACGGCGCGGACCTTCGTCGAGCAAGGCGGCCACACCTGGCTGCGCACCGGCGACCTGGGCTTTGTGCGCGAGGGTGAGCTGTTCGTCACCGGCCGCCTCAAGGACCTGCTGATCGTGCGCGGTCACAACCTCTACCCGCAGGATCTGGAAAAGACCCTGGAGCGTGAAGTCGAGGTGCTGCGCAAGGGCCGGGTCGCGGTGTTCGCCGTCGACGACCAGGGCGAGGAGGGGATCGGCGTTGCCGTGGAAATCAGCCGCAACGTACAAAAGGCCGTGCCCCCTGCAAGCCTGATCAAGACCCTGCGCCAGGTCGTCGCCGATGCCTGCCAGCAGGCCCCGGCAGTGGTGCTGCTGCTCAACCCGGGCGCATTGCCCAAGACTTCCAGCGGCAAGCTGCAACGCTCGGCCTGCCGCCTGCGCATGAACGATGGCAGCCTGGATTGCTATGCGCGCTTCCCGGATGCACAAGCAACCGAGGCGACGAGCGCAGCGGTACAGGGCGATGCCCTGTACAGCGTGATTGCCCGCCGCTGGTGTGAACAGTTGGGGGTGGAGCAGGTCGCCAGCGACGATCACTTCTTCCTGCTCGGCGGCAACTCCATCGCCGCCACTGCGCTCACCGCCCGGCTCAATGATGAGCTGGGCCTGCAGCTGGAGCTGCGCCTGCTGTTCGAATCGCCCACCCTGGCCGACTTCTGCGCCGCGGTGGCTGCAGTGCAGCAGCTCGGTGGTGGCGGCCACACCGCGATCGGCCGGCTTGACCGTGCCCAGGCCTTGCCCCAGTCGCTGGCGCAAAATCGCTTGTGGCTGACCTGGCAACTGGAGCCGCACAGCGCCGCCTACAACATTCCCGGCGCGCTGCGCCTGCGCGGCGAGCTGGACCAGGTCGCATTGCAAGGCAGTTTCCAGGCCCTGGTCGAGCGGCACGAATCCTTGCGTACGGTGTTCGCCGAAGAGGACGGCCAGGCACTGCAGCGCATCCTGCCGGCAGCGCCATTCCAACTCCGCCACCTGGACCTCTGCAGCGTCGACAGCGACGAAGTGCGGGCTCGGCGCGATGAAGAAGCCCGGCAGCCATTCGACCTGCAGGCCGGCCCCCTGCTGCGGGTGACCCTGGTGCGCCTCGATGACGAAGATCATCAACTGTGGGTGACCCTGCACCACATCATCGCCGACGGCTGGTCGATGAACATCCTGATCGACGAGTTTTCACGCCTGTACGCAGCACGCTGCCAGGGGCAGCAGGCGCAGCTGCCGGCATTGAGCCTGGACTATGCCGACTATGGCGCCTGGCAGCGGCAATGGCTGGCCGAGGGTGAAGCGGCTCGACAACTGGCTTATTGGAAGGCGCACCTGGGTGACGAGCATCCCGTGCTCGACCTGGCTACCGATCATCCGCGTTCAGGCCAGCACAGCCAGGCTGCCACACGCCTGAGCCTGCGCGTACCGGCGGGTTTGAGCGAAGCGCTGCGCAACACTGCCCGCCAGCATGACAGCACGCTGTTCATGGTCCTGCTGGCCGGCTTCCAGAGCCTGCTGCACCGTTACACCGGCCAGTCCGATATTCGTGTCGGGGTACCCAACGCCAACCGTCCCCGCCGGGAAACCCAAGGGCTGGTGGGCTTCTTCATCAATACCCAGGTGCTGCGCGCCCAGCTGGATTCGCGCCTGCCGTTCAGTGACCTGCTGGCCCAGGTCCGGCAGACGACACTGGAGGCCCAGGCCCACCAGGACCTGCCGTTCGAACAGCTGCTCGCCGCCTTCCCCGACGCCCGCGAGCAGGGCCTGTTCCAGGTCATGTTCAACCACCAGCAACGCGACCTCGGGGCACTGCGGCGCTTGCCCGGGCTGCTCGCCGAAGAACTGCCCTGGCATAGCCGCGAGGCCAAGTTCGACCTGCAGTTGCACAGCGAGGAAGATCACCAGGGTCGCCTGACCCTGTCCTTCGACTACGCCAGTGCATTGTTCGATGCCGCCAGCGTGCAGCGCCTGGGCGCGCAACTGCTCGGCTTGCTGGAACAGGTCTGTGCGGCGCCAGCCCTGGCCATTGGCGACGTCCAGTTGCTCGATGCACAAGGACGTGCGCAGTTGCAGCAATGGGGTCAGGCACCCGCGCCGCAACCTGGGCAGTGGCTGGTCGAGCAGCTCAACGAGCAGGCCCGCCTGACCCCGCAGCGCACCGCGCTGGTGTGGGACGGTGGCAGCCTCGACTACGCCAGCCTGCACCAGCAGGCCAATCGCCTGGCCCATTACCTGCGCGACAAGGGGGTTGGCCCGGATGTCTGCGTGGCCATCGCCGCCGAACGTTCGCCGCAGTTGCTCATTGGCGTGCTGGCGATCCTCAAGGCCGGCGGTGCCTATGTGCCGCTGGACGTCGACTACCCGGCCGAGCGCCTGGCCTACATGCTCGCCGACTGTGGCGCGAGCCTGCTGCTCAGCCACAGCGAGGTGCTGGAGCGCCTGCCGCAGGTGACGGGCGTCAGTGCCATCGCCATGGACCGGCTCAAGCTCGACAGCTGGCCGTGCCAGCCACCGGGCCTGCACCTGCACGGCGACAACCTGGCCTACGTGATCTACACCTCCGGCTCCACCGGCCAGCCCAAGGGCGTGGGCAACACCCACGCGGCACTGGCCGAGCGCCTGCAATGGATGCAGGCGCAGTATGCGCTGGACGAGCACGATGTGCTGATGCAGAAGGCGCCGATCAGTTTCGACGTGTCGGTGTGGGAGTGCTTCTGGCCACTGGTCACCGGTTGCCGCCTGGTGCTGGCCGGCCCTGGCGAGCACCGCGACCCGCAACGCATCGCCACGCTGGTGCGCGAGCATGGCGTGACCACCTTGCACTTCGTACCGGCACTGTTGCAGGTGTTCATCCAGGAGCCGCTGGCAGCCGGTTGCACCAGCCTGCGTCGTCTGTTCTCTGGTGGCGAGGCGCTGTCTGCCGCGCTGCGTGACCGCGTGCTGCAGGTGCTGCCACAGGTCGCACTGCACAACCGCTACGGGCCGACCGAAACCGCAATCAACGTCACCCACTGGCACTGCGCCGGGACCGACGGTACGCGTTCGCCGATCGGCCGGCCGCTGGCCAACGTGCTGTGCCGGGTGCTGGACGACGAACTGCAACCGAGCGCGCCGGGTGTTCCCGGTGAGCTGTACCTGGGCGGGGCAGGGCTGGCGCGGGGTTACCTGGGCCGGGCCGGGCTCACGGCCGAGCGCTTCGTACCGCAGCCCGACGGCGATGGCCAGCGCCTCTACCGTAGTGGCGACCGGGCCCGTTGGGTTGCCTCGCTGGAGGCACTGGAGTACCTGGGACGCCTGGATCAGCAAGTGAAGCTGCGCGGCTTTCGTGTCGAGCCGGAAGAAGTCGAGGCCTGCCTGCTGGCACAAGCCGGTGTCGATCAGGCGGTGGTGCTGATTCGCCAGACCGTCGCCGGCGCCCAGTTGGTCGGCTACTACAGCGGCGTGGAAAACACGGCCAGCCTGTTGGCCGCACTGGGCGAGCAGCTGCCTGCCTACATGGTGCCGGCGCTGTTGATGCAGGTAGTGCAAATGCCGCTGGGCCCGAGCGGCAAGATCGACCGCAAGGCACTGCCGGAACCGGTGTGGACCACCCGCGAACACATCGAGCCGGGTACTGCGCTGCAACAGCGGATCGCCGCCATCTGGCGCGATGTGCTGGGCCTGCAGCAGGTTGGCCTGCAGGATGACTTCTTCGCCCTGGGCGGACACTCGCTGCTGGCCACCCAGATCATTTCCCGCACCCGTCAGGCCTGCGATGTCGAACTGGCGCTGCGGGTGTTGTTCGATGCCAGCGAGCTGGGCGCTTTCTGCGCCGAAGTCGAGCGCATCCAGCACAGCGGGGCGCACAACCTGCAGGGCGAGATCGCCCGCATCGACCGGCGCCAGGCGGTGCCGTTGTCATACTCGCAACAGCGCATGTGGTTCCTCTGGCAGATGGAGCCGGACAGCCCGGCCTACAACGTCGGCGGCATGGCGCGACTGCGCGGCGTGCTGGATGTCAGCCGCTTCGAACACGCCCTGCAGGCGCTCATCGTTCGCCATGAAACCTTGCGCACCACCTTCCCGAGTATCGATGGCGTGCCCTACCAGTGCGTCAACAGCGACAGCCCGGTGCAGATGGACTGGCAGGACTTTTCCGCCGACAGCGCCGAGCTGCGCGCACAGCGCCTGCAGGCCTTCGCCGACGCGCAGGCGCACCAGCCGTTCGACCTGGAGCGCGGTCCGCTGCTGCGGGCCTGCCTGGTCAAGGCCAGCGAGCGCGAGCACTACTTTGTCCTGACCCTGCACCATATCGTCACCGAAGGCTGGGCCATGGACATCTTCGCCCGCGAACTGGGTGAGCTGTATGAAGCCTTTGTCGACGAGCGCGAGTCGCCGTTGCCGCCGTTGCCGGTGCAGTACCTGGACTACAGCGTCTGGCAGCGCCAGTGGCTGGAGGACGGGGAAGGGTCGCGGCAGCTGGATTACTGGAAAGCCAAACTGGGTGATGAGCATCCGGTGCTGGAACTGCCGGCCGATCGCCCGCGTCCTGTGGTGCAGAGCCATCGTGGCGAGCTCTATCGCTTCGACCTGAGCCCACAACTGGCGGCGCGCGTGCAGGCCTTCAATGCCGAGCGTGGCCTGACCCTGTTCATGACCATGACCGCCACATTGGCCGTATTGCTCTACCGCTACAGCGGCCAGCAGGACCTGCGCATCGGTGCGCCGGTGGCCAACCGCATCCGTCCGGAAAGCGAAGGGCTGATCGGTGCCTTCCTCAACACCCAGGTGCTGCGTTGCCAGCTCGACGGGCAGATGCGCGTGGGCGAGCTGATCGACCAGGTGCGTCAGACCGTGATCGAGGGCCAGTCGCACCAGGACCTGCCGTTCGATCAACTGGTGGAGGCCCTGCAGCCGGCGCGCAGCACCGCCTACAACCCGCTGTTCCAGGTGATGTGCAACGTCCAGCGCTGGGAGTTCCAGCAGAGCCGGCAGTTGGCTGGCATGCAGGTGGATTACCTGGTCAATGACGCCCGGGCGACCAAGTTCGACCTCAACCTGGAAGTCACCGACCTGGACCGTCGCCTGGGCTGCTGCCTGACCTATAGCCGCGACCTGTTCGACGAGCCGCGTATCGCGATGATGGCCGCGCACTGGCAGAACCTGTTGGCGGCCATGCTCGACGATCCCCTGCAGCGTCTCTGCGAGTTGCCCATGTTGTCCGCTGAAGAGCAGCAACGCGCGACCCTCGAAGGCGATGGCGGGGCGAATCTTGAGCAGACCGTCGAAGGCCTGTTCAGTGCCCGGGTGGCGCGCCACCCCGAGGCCCTGGCCCTGACCTTTGCCGGTCAGCACCTGGGCTACGCCGAGCTGGATGCCCGCGCCAACCAGTTGGCCCGTGTGCTGCGTGAGCGCGGTGTCGGCCCGCAGGTGCGTGTCGGCCTGGCGCTGGAACGGTCACTGGAGATGGTGATCGGCCTGCTGGCGATTCTCAAGGCCGGGGGCGCCTACGTGCCGCTGGACCCGGAATACCCGCTGGAGCGCCTGCACTACATGATCGAGGACAGCGGCATCAGCCTGCTGCTCGGGCAGCGCAGCCTGTTCGATGCGTTGGGGGAACTGCCGGGCGCTGTCGAGCGCTGGAGCCTGGAAGACGACGGTCCGGCACTGGCCCGGGTCAATGATGAGCCGCTGCCGTCGCTGAGTCTGCCAGGCCACCAGGCCTACCTGATCTATACCTCAGGCTCCACCGGCAAGCCCAAGGGCGTGGTGGTCAGCCGTGGCGAAATCGCCATGCATTGCCAGGCAGTGATCGAACGCTTCGGCATGCGCAGCGACGACTGCGAACTGCACTTCTATTCGATCAACTTCGATGCTGCCACCGAGCGCCTGCTGGTGCCGCTGCTGTGCGGCGCGCGGGTGGTGTTGCGGGCGCAGGGGCAGTGGGGCGCCGAAGAGATCTGCACTTTGATTCGCGAGCAGCAGGTCTCGGTCCTCGGCTTTACCCCAAGCTATGGCAGCCAGTTGGCGCAATGGCTGGCCAGCCGCGACGAGACGCTGCCGGTGCGCCTGTGCATCACCGGTGGTGAGGCATTGACCGGCGAGCACCTGCAGCGGATTCGCCAGGCGTTTGCGCCGCAACAGTTCTTCAACGCCTACGGCCCGACCGAAACCGTGGTGATGCCATTGGCCTGCCTTGCACCCGAGCAACTGGACGCTGGCGCCGGCAGTGTGCCGATCGGCAGCGTGGTCGGTGCCCGGGTGGCCTATGTCCTCGATGCTGAGCTGGCGTTGTTGCCCCAGGGAGGCATTGGCGAGTTGTATGTCGGCGGCGCGGGCGTGGCCCAGGGTTACCATGAGCGCCCCGGCCTGAGTGCCGAACGTTTCGTCGCCGACCCGTTCAGCACCCGCGGCGGGCGCCTGTACCGCACGGGGGATCTGGTGCGCCAGCGCGCCGATGGTCTGGTCGAGTACGTCGGCCGGATCGACCATCAGGTGAAGATTCGCGGTTTCCGTATCGAGCTGGGCGAGATCGAGACACGCCTGCTGGAGCACCCGGCGGTTCGCGAGGCGGTGGTACTGGCCCTGGACATGCCGGGGGGCAAGCAACTGGCGGCTTATCTGGTGTGTGAGCAGGCCGGCGAGCCATCGACGCTGCGCGAGGCGCTCAAGGCGCAGCTACGCCTGCACCTGCCGGATTACATGGTGCCGGCTCATCTGCTGCTGCTTGAGCAAATGCCCCTGACCGGCAATGGCAAGCTCGACCGCCGGGCACTGCCAGCGCCGGATCTTGAACAGGGCCGCGAGCGCTTCGAGGCGCCGCGCACCGGGCTTGAACAACAACTGGCGGACCTCTGGCGCGATGTATTGAATGTGCAGCGGGTCGGCCTGCAGGACAATTTCTTCGAACTGGGCGGCGACTCGATCCTGTCGATCCAGGTGGTCAGCCGTGCCCGCCAGGCGGGCCTGCATTTCACCCCGCGCGACCTGTTCCAGCACCAGACCATCCAGACCCTGGCCGGGGTGGTGCGCTGCAGTGACGAACGTCCTGTCGACCAGGGGCCGATGACCGGCCGGGCGGCGCTGACACCGATCCAGCATTGGTTCTTCGACAGTGAAGTGCCACAGCCCCAGCACTGGAACCAGGCGGTGCTGCTGGCGCCGGTGCAGACGCTGGTGCCCAAGGCACTGGAGCAGGCCCTGCGGCAACTGGTCGAACACCATGATGCCTTGCGCCTGCGCTTTACCGCGCCGCAAGGGCAGTGGCAGGGCGACTACGTCCAGGCACAGCAACGTGAATTGCTATGGCAGGCCTCGGTCAGCAACCTTGCCGATTGCCAGGCGTTGTACAGCGATGTGCAGCGTAGCCTCGACCTGCAGGAAGGACCGTTGCTGCGGGCCTTGCTGGTCGAGGACAGCCAGGGGCAGCAGCGCCTGCTGCTGGCGATTCATCACCTGGTGGTCGACGGAGTGTCCTGGCGGGTACTGCTCGAAGACCTGCAGGCGCTGTACCGTGGCCAGGCCCTGGGCGCCAGGACCCGTGCCATGAGCGACTGGGCCGCGCGCCTGGCCGTCTATGCCGGCAGCGATTCGCTGCGTGATGAGCAGCACTGGTGGCAGCGTCAGTTGAGCACTGCGCACCGCGAGTTGCCCTGCGACCATCCGCAAGGGGCGAACCTGCACAGGCAGGCCCATACCCTGAGCATGAGCCTGGGCGCCGAGCACACCCGGCAATTGCTCAAGGATGCGCCAGCGGCCTACCACACCCAGGTCAACGACCTGTTGCTGACCGCCCTGTCGCGCGTCCTGTGCCGCTGGAGTGGCGACAGCTCGGTGCTGGTACAGCTGGAAGGCCATGGCCGGGAAAACCTGTTCGACGACATGGACCTGACCCGCAGCGTCGGCTGGTTCACCAGCGCCTATCCGCTGAGCCTGAGCCCGGCGGCCGAGCGGGGTGACTCGATCAAGGCGATCAAGGAACAACTGCGCCAGGTGCCGCACAAGGGCCTGGGCTACGGCGTGCTGCGCTACCTGGCCGATACCCCGGTGCGCGAAGCCATGGCCGCCTTGCCCCAGGCGCGGATCACCTTCAACTACCTGGGGCAGTTCGACCAGCAGTTCCAGGCCGATGCCCTTTACCAGCCGGTGGATGAGCCGGCCGGCAGCGCCCATGACCTGGACGCGCCGCTGCCCAACTGGCTGAGTGTCGATGGTCAGGTCTACGCTGGCGAGTTGCAGCTGCGCTGGACCTTCAGCCGTGAACGCTACGACCAGCGCACCATCGAGCAACTGGCCCAGGCGTACAAGGCCGAGTTGCTCGGTCTGGTCGAGCATTGCCTGGCCCCGGGCAATGGCAGCTTCACACCGTCGGACTTCCCCCTGGCACACTTGAGCCAGGAGCAGATCGACGCCTTGCCTGTGCCTATGGCGCAGATCGAGGATGTCTACCCGCTGACGCCGATGCAGGAAGGCCTGTTGCTGCACACCCTGCTCGAACCCGGCACCGGCATCTATTACATGCAGGACCGCTACCGGATTCACAGCGCCCTGGACCCGCAACGCTTCGCCCAGGCCTGGCAGGTCGTGGTGGCACGCCATGAAGCACTGCGCGCCTCGTTCAGTTGGAACGCCGGCGAAGCCATGCTGCAGATCATCCACAAGCCAGGCAATACGCCGCTCGACTACCAGGACTGGGCCGACATGGCCGAGGACGAACAGGAAGCACGCCTGCAGGCCCTGCACAAGACCGAACGCGAGGCCGGCTTCGACCTGCTGCAACAGGCACCCTTCCACCTGCGCCTGATCCGCGTCGGGGCCGACCGCTACTGGTTCATGATGAGCAACCACCACATCCTCATCGATGCCTGGTGCCGTTCGTTGCTGATGAACGACTTCTTCGAGTTGTACATGGCCATGGGCGAGGGCCGTGAGGCGCAATTGCCGGTGCCGCCGCGTTATCGCGACTACATCGGCTGGCTGCAGCACCAGGACCTGGACGAAGCGCGCCGGTGGTGGCGCGATAACCTGCAGGGTTTCGAACGCAGCACGGCTGTACCCAGCGACCGTCCGTTGCTGCGCGACCATGGCGGCGAAAACGCCGGGATGATCGTCGGCGACTGCTACACCCGCCTCGATGCAACCGACGGTGCCCGCCTGCGAGAACTGGCCCAGGCCCATCAGTTGACCGTCAATACCTTTGCCCAGGCGGCCTGGGCCCTGGTGTTGAGCCGCTTCAGCGGGGAGCGCGACGTGGTGTTCGGGGTCACTGTGGCTGGTCGCCCGGTGAGCATGCCGCAGATGCAGCGCACCGTCGGATTGTTCATCAACAGTATCGCCTTGCGGGTGAAGCTGCCGGCAGCCGGTGAGCGCTGCAGCGTGCGGCAATGGCTCAAGGGCCTACTCGAACGCAACATGGAGCTGCGCGAGTACGAGTACCTGCCGCTGGTGAGCATCCAGGAATGCAGCGAGCTGCCCAAGGGACAGCCGTTGTTCGACAGCCTGTTCGTGTTCGAGAACGCGCCGGTGGAAGTGACGGTGCTCGACCGTGCCCAGCACCTCAATGCCAGCTCCGACTCCGGACGCACCCACACCAACTTCCCGTTGACCGCGGTCTGCTACCCGGGCGACGACCTGGGCCTGCACCTGTCGTTCGACCAGCGCTACTTCGACACCCCGACCGTGGAACGCCTGCTGGCCGAGTTCAAGCGCCTGCTGCTGGCCCTGGCCGATGGCTTCCAGGGCGACATGAGCGAGTTGCCGTTGCTGGGTGAGCAGGAGCGTCGCTTCCTGCTCGAAGCGTGCAACCACAGCGAGCGGGCCTACAACCTGGAACAGAGCTATGTGGCACAGTTCGAAGCGCGCGTCGCCGCTCATCCGCAACGCACCGTGGCGCGTTGCCTGGACCGCTCGATCTGCTACGTCGAACTCAACCGCCAGGCCAACCGCCTGGGGCATGCCCTGGTAGCCGCCGGGGTGACGCTCGACCAGCCGGTGGCGTTGCTGGCCGAGCGCGACGTGCCCTTGCTGGGCATGATCATCGGCAGCTTCAAGGCCGGCGCCGGGTACCTGCCGCTGGACCCGGGTCTGCCTGCTGCGCGCCTGCAGCGTATTGTCGAGCTCAGCCGCACGCCGGTGCTGGTCTGCAGCGCGGCCTGTGCCGAGCAGGGGCGTGCCTTGCTGGACGAATTGTCCTGCGCCGCAAGGCCGAAGCTGCTGGTCTGGGAACAGGTGCAGGAGGCCGGGCTGGCCGACAGCAACCCGGGTATTTACAGCGCGCCGGACAACCTCGCCTACGTGATCTACACCTCCGGCTCCACCGGCCTGCCCAAGGGTGTGATGGTCGAGCAGCGCGGCATGCTCAATAACCAGTTGAGCAAGGTGCCGTACCTGCAGCTCGATGAACGGGACGTGATTGCCCAGACCGCCTCGCAAAGTTTCGATATCTCGGTCTGGCAGTTCCTCGCCGCGCCGCTGTTCGGTGCCCAGGTGGCCATCGTGCCCAACGCCGTGGCCCATGATCCGCAAGGCTTGCTCGAACATGTCCAGGCCTGTGGCATCACCGTGCTGGAAAGCGTGCCCTCGCTGATCCAAGGCATGCTTGCCAACGAGCACCAGCAACTCGACGGCCTGCGCTGGATGCTGCCGACCGGCGAGGCGATGCCGCCGGAACTGGCCGCGCAATGGCTCAAGCGCTACCCGCACATTGGCCTGGTCAATGCCTATGGTCCGGCCGAATGTTCCGATGACGTGGCGTTCTTCCGCGTCGATGAGGCCTCGACCCGCGGCAGCTACCTGCCTATCGGCACGCCGACCGACAACAACCGCCTGTACCTGCTGGGTGACGATCAGGAACTGGTGCCGCTGGGCGCCGTGGGTGAGCTCTGTGTGGCGGGCACCGGCGTGGGGCGCGGGTATGTGGCTGACCCGCTGCGCACGGCCCAGGCGTTCATCCCGCATCCGTTCGGGGCACCGGGGGAGCGTCTGTACCGCACCGGTGACCTGGCCCGGCGCCGTGCCGATGGTGTGCTCGAGTACGTCGGGCGCATCGACCACCAGGTGAAGATCCGCGGCTACCGCATCGAGCTGGGTGAAATCGAGGCGCGCCTGCATGAGCAGGTCGAGGTGCGCGATGGCGCCGTAGGCGTTCAGGAGGGCGCCAACGGCATGCACCTGGTCGGCTACCTGGTGGCTGCGGATGCAACGGCAGACACGACGGCGCTGCTCGACACGATCAAGCAACGCCTGCGCGCCGAGTTGCCTGAGTACATGGTCCCGCTGCACTGGGCCTGGCTCAAGCAACTGCCGCTCAATGCCAACGGCAAGCTCGATCGCAAGGCCTTGCCGGCCATCGACATCGGTGCGCTGCACTCCCAGGACTACCTGGCGCCGCGTAACGAGCTGGAGCAGACCCTGGCGGCGATCTGGGCCGAGGTACTCAAGGCCGGGCGGGTCGGGGTACGCGACAATTTCTTCGAGCTGGGCGGACACTCCCTGCTGGCGACCCAGATCGCCTCGCGGGTGCAAAAGGCGCTGCAGTTGAACGTGCCGCTGCGGGCGATGTTCGAGTGCAGCACCGTGGAGGAACTGGCGAACTACGTGGAGGGGCTCAAGGCCGGGGTGCTGAGCGACGACAAGGTCGATCGTCTCAGCGACCTGATGGCAGAGCTCGAAGGGCTATGAGGTAGGCGGGCCGGGTCATGGAGAGTGCCTCTGCGGTCAGGGGGACTCTCCAGACGCCGTGGGGGCTGGTGTTACAGCACCGGATCAACGTTTGCCGAGGATCTTGCCGAGCAGTTCCGGACGGGGGGCGCCTTGCTGGGACTGCAGCTGTTGCTGTTCATCCAGGTAGAAGATCGCCGGGGTGGCTGCCAGGCCCATTTCCTCCATCAGTGCCAGGTTGGCGTCGAGCTTGGCCTGCACGGCAGCGGGGATGTTGTCCAGGGCCTTGAGCTTGCTGGCCTTACCGGCTTTTTCGTGTTGCAGCAGGGCCTGTGCCGGGTCGTTGCTGGCCAGCAGCGCCGCCGACTTGCCCGGGCTGTCTTCACGGATGATGCCGACCATGATATGGCGCAACTGGACCTTGCCCGATTCGACCCAGGGGCGTGCCTGTTGCCAGAACAGGCTGCAGTACTGGCAGTTGGGGTCGCTGAACAGGTAGACGATGCGTGGCGCATCGGCCTTGCCGTCGGCGATCCAGGCGGTCTTTTCCATCTTCGCCCAGATTTCCTTGGCCATGGGGGCATAGACCAGCTTCTCCAGGGGCGCCTCGCTCAGGTCCTTGCCCTGTTCATCGAACAGGCTGCCGACCAGCACATGCTTGCCGTCGGGCGTCAAGTACAGGGCCATGCCACGGTTCTGGTATTGGGCCGCGTAGCCGCGCAAGCCGTTGGGGGCATCGAAGCTGCCCTTGATCTTCACGCCCTTGGCTTCCATCTGCTGCACGGCCTTGGGCAGTTCTTCGGCCACCACGGCCTGGCTGGCCAGCAGGCCGAAGGTAAGGGTCAGGGGCAGTTTCAGCAAAGCGTGCATGTGTCGTTCCTTGCAGTGTCGGTGACAGCGGGTGCGGGGGTGCGCTCGAAAGATTCCAGGGCGTGGCTGAGGCTCGCCCGCGACAGCTCGCCCAGGTGGCTGCCGATCAGGCGGCCCTCGGCGTTGTAGAACAGGGTGGTGGGCAGGGCCATGGAACCGACTTTCTGCGCCAGTTGTCCGCCGCTGTCGAACAGCACATGGGACAGGTTGAGGCCGGTGGTGGCGAGGAACGTGCTGACCGTCTGCGGGGATTCGCCCTGGTTGACGAACAGGAAGGTGATGTCCGGATGTTCGTGCTGGGCCTGTTGCAGCACCGGCATTTCGCGCCGGCACGGCGGGCACCAGGTCGCCCAGAGGTTGATCACCAGCGGCCGACCACGGTACTCGGTCAGTTGCACGGCCTGGCCGTTGCCCTTGCGCAGGCTCACCTCGGGCAGTTGCGTGCCGGTTTCATACAGGTGGCTGGCCAGGCTGCCGAGCAGCCAGAGCAGGGCGCCGCTGAACAGGCCCCAGCCCAGCGGGCGGCGCAGGGTGGGGCGCCGCCAGCCTTGCCAGAGTGCGCCGAGCGCGACCACTGCCAGCCCCGGCCAGAGCAGGAAGCCGCCGTCGCGCAGGTCGACGATTTGTAGCGGGTCGGCGCGGTACAGGGGCCAGTAGCTGAGCACAAAACCCAGGCGGGCGCCGAGCAGGCCCAGCAGGAACAGGTAGAACAACACCGACTCGGGGTTGTCACCCCCGCGCCGGGCGACCCGCCAGCCCACCAGGCTGGCCAGGGCCAGGGCACAGAGCAGCAGCAAATGGTTGAAGGCCATGGTCAGCGGCCCGAGGTTCACCGTCAGCATCAGCCTTGACTCCGGGTCCGGGCCCAATGTTCGAGGAAGTTGGCGGCATCGATTTCACCGGTGATCCGTTGGGCACGGCGTTCGCTGCCTTCGGGCCCGATCCAGATCAGGCTCGGTGGTCCCGGTACCTGATAGCGTTGCAGCAGTTCGCGGCTGGACGGGGCATCGGCGGTGACGTCCAGGCGCAGCAAGCGTACCCCGTCGAGGGCCGCCAGCACGTCGGCGCGGGCAAACACCTGTTTCTCCATGACCTTGCACGACACACACCAGTCGGCATAGTAGTCCAGCATCACCCATTGGCCCTGGGCCTTGGCGGTATCCAGTTCACGTTGCAGGTCGGCCGGCTGGCTGACGGTGATGAACGCATCGCTGTGAGCGCTGCTGGCTACGGCGACGCCGCCAGCGCGAAAGGGGTGCAACGGCTGCCAGAGGTCACTGCCACCGGCGGCGGCGCCAATGACCAGCAGGCTGCCCCAGAAACCCAGCAGTAGCGGCAAGGCGCGGATCGGACGCAGGCCATGCAGTACCGGCCAGGCCGCCCAGGCCAGGGCGATCAGCAAGGCACCGGCCAGCCCCAACCAGAGCGAAGGTTCCAGCACCGTGCGCAGGGTGTACAGGGCCATGGCCAGGAACACGAAGCCGAACAGGCCCTTGACCAGGTTCATCCAGGCGCCGGGGCGCGGCAGGTAGCGATTGCCCAGGGTGACCAGCAACAGCAGCGGCAGGCCCATGCCCAGGCCCAGGGTGAACAGCACCAGGGCGCCATGCACCGCGTTGCCGCTCTGGGCGATGTACAGCAGGGCGCCTGCCAGCGGGGCGGTCATGCATGGGCCCATCAGCAGCCCCGACAAGGCGCCGAGCAGGGCGGCGCCATACAGGTTGCCGCCACGGGTGCCGTGCCCTGCGCGCTCCAGGCGATCACGCAGCCAGGCCGGCAACTGCAGCTCGAAGACGCCGAACATCGGCAAGGCCAGCAGCACGAACAAGGCCGCCAGGGTGCCGAGCAGCCATGGCTGTTGCAGCCAGGCCTGCAGGCTGGCGCCCAGCAGGGCGGCGACCACCCCGAGGGCGGCATACACCAGCGCCATGCTCAAAACATAGACACTGGCCAGGGCCCAGCCGCGACGGGCGCTGGCGCCATTGCCCAGGACCAGCCCGGCCAGAATCGGCAGCATCGGCAACGAGCAAGGTGTGAAGGCCAGCAACACGCCCAGGCCAAGGAAGGCCAGCAGGCTCCAGGCCAGGCCCGATTGCTGCAGGCCACCGGCCAGGGCCTGATCGCTGGCCTGTCCGGCCACAGGCGTACCGCCCAGGTCGACCTGGCTGGTTTGCGGTGGGTAGCACAGACCGGCATCGGCACAACCTTGCCAGCCCATGCGCAATTGGCCTGTGGCGCCGGCAGGCAGTATCAGTTGCAACTCGCCGCGATAAACCAGGGTTTCACCGAAGAACTCGTCCTGATGGGGCAGGGCCGGTGGCAGGGCAGGCTGCTGCTCGGCGGGCAGGCCGTCGAACTTCAGGCGCTTCTGGTACAGGTAGTGGCCTTCGGTGATTTTCCAGTGCAGGCGCATCTCGCCGGTGGCCAGTCGCTCGCTGGTGAACACGAATGCCTTGTCCACCGGCAGGAAGTCGCTCTGGGCAAAGGGGTTGGCCTGGCTCAGGCCGCTGAACAGGAACATGAGGGCAATCAGTAGAACGCGCATCTTCAAGCCTTGGCAGTGCGATGAACGGTCGATGTTGGCCGAGTACGATTAACCGAGTGTTAACCCGCAAGGTTCGATTGTCGCCCCAACCGCGACGATCCGCTGGCGGCACGGCATAATCCTGGCTTAATCCGCCTGCGCTTCACTGCCACTTTCAGTTGCGAGACCCACCATGCACGTATTGCTCTGCGAGGATGACGACCTGATTGCCAGCGGCATTGCCGCCGGGCTCACCGCCCAGGGCATGACCGTCGACCGGGTCGCCACGGCCGGCGCGGCCCAGGCGATGCTCCAGGCAGCGACCTTCGACGTCATGGTGCTGGACCTGGGCCTGCCCGACGAAGACGGGCTCAAACTGCTGGAGCGCCTGCGTCAGCAGGGCGAGAGCCTGCCAGTGCTGGTGCTCACCGCGCGCGATGCCGTCACCGACCGGGTCGACGGCCTGCAGGCCGGCGCCGACGACTACCTGCTCAAGCCCTTCGACCTGCGCGAACTGGCGGCGCGCCTGCACACCTTGTTGCGGCGCGCGGCCGGGCGGGCGGTCAATGTCATCGAACACGGCCCGCTCAGCTATGACCCCAGCAGCCGCGAAACCTGCCTGGGCGGGGTGCCGGTCGACCTGTCGCGGCGCGAGCAGGCACTCTTGCAGGCCTTGCTGCACAACCGTGGCCGGGTGCTCTCCAGCGAACAGCTCAAGGACAGCGTCTACGGCTTCGGCGACGAGGTCGAGAGCAACGCCTTGAACGTGCATATCCATCACCTGCGCCGCAAGCTCGGCAATGGCATTGTCGAAACCGTGCGCGGCCTGGGTTATCGCCTGGGGCCTGCGCAGTTGCCCGAAGTGGAACAACCATGAGCCTGCGTGTACGCCTGACCCTGATCCTGGGCGCTGCTTTCGTCGTGATCTGGGCACTGGCGGCGGCCTGGATGCTGCGCGACCTGCGCCACCAGATGATGTTTTCCCTGGACCAGCGCCTGGTGGCCTCGGCGCGGATGGTGGCCGGCCTGATCGACCAGATGCCGCAGCCGCTGGTGGCCAGGGGCGAGGGCGCGAAACTGAGCGCCGACCAGCTCAGCGTGCCGGACGGCATGGCCTGCCAGGTCAGTTCGCTGCGTGGCGAGATCATCGCCCGCAACCACACCAAGGATCACGCGCTGGATGACGATCGCAGCGGCTTTCGCGACCAGACCATCGATGGCGCACGCTGGCGCACCTTCACCTATTACCGCGGCGACTTTCGCATCACCACGGCCGATCGGCACCAGGAGCGCGAGGCGCTGAACCGCTCGATCCTGTTGGCGGCCTCGGCCCCGGTGCTGGTGGCCTTGCTCGGCAGCCTGGGGTTGCTGTGGCTGGGGATCGGCAAGGGGCTGGCACCGCTCAACCGCATGCGCGACGCCTTGCGCAGGCGCAGCCCCGACGCCCTGGAACCCTTGCAGGTGCGTGGCCTGCCGAGCGAGCTGCAACCCTTGCAGGACACCCAGAACCAGCTGTTCCAGCGCATCGCCCAGACCATCGAGCGCGAGCGGCGCCTGACCGATGATGCCGCCCATGAACTGCGCACGCCGCTGACCGCGATCAAGACCCACCTGCAGGTGGCGCGAATGACCGAGGGCGCCGCGCGCGAGCAGGCCCTGGAACACGCCGAGCAGGGCGCCGATCGCATGCACCGGACCCTGGAGCAGTTGCTGCTGCTGGCGCGGGTCGAAGGCAGCCTGTCGTTCGAGGATGGCGTGCAATGCAGCGCCGAACAGGTGGCGCGTCAGGCGATCCAGGACACTGGCGTCGGGCAGCGCATCGACCTGCAACTGGCACCAGGCACCGCCCAGGTCTACCTGGGCATGCCGGCTCCGCTGGCGGTCACTGCGTTGCGCAACCTGCTGGACAATGCCCTGCGCCATACCCGGGGCAGCGAGCCGGTGGAACTGGCCGTGCGCATGGACGAAGGGCGGGTGGCCTTTACCGTGCGCGACCATGGCCCGGGCATCGCCGAACAAGACCTGGAGCACCTGACCGAGCGCTTCTGGCGCAGTGGCCAGAGTGGCAGTTGCGGCCTGGGGCTGGCCATTGTCCAGGCCATTGTCCAGCGTTGCGCCGGGTCGTTGCGGTTCGACAGTCGCAGCGATGGCCTGCGGGTGCTGTTGCAGGTGCCGTTGCGTACGCAATCGGTTTAAGCAAGGCCTGATGCCTATCTCGGAAAAATCCCACGCGAGACAGCGAATACGGCTAAATCCGTAGCGCGCTGAAGCGTTTTTCAAGCGATAACCACCCGACACACATCTGGTAACAGGGCGTGACGGGCACATACGCTTGCTTGCGAGGGTTTCTCCAGATGTCAGTCGCTATCAGCCTTGCCCAGCCGTTGTCGGTGTCTTCGGACGCGGCCGCTGCCGAAATGCTCTACCACTTCGATGAATCGCCGCTACTGGCCCGGCAAAAGCAGCAGGAATCCAATGCGCGCAGTTACCCGCGGCGTATTCCCCTGGCGCTGAAAAAGGCCCGTGGTCTCTATGTCGAGGACGTCGAGGGGCGTCAATTCATCGATTGCCTGGCCGGTGCCGGCACCTTGGCGCTGGGCCACAACCACCCGGTGGTGATTGCCGCGATCCAGCAGGTGCTGGCTGACGAACTACCCCTGCATACCCTGGACCTGACCACACCGGTCAAGGACCGCTTTGTCCAGGACCTGTTCGGCCTGCTACCGCAAGCGCTGCGCGATCAGGCGAAAATCCAGTTCTGCGGGCCGACCGGAACCGACGCGGTGGAGGCTGCCTTGAAGCTGGTCCGCACGGCCACCGGACGCACCACCGTGTTGTCGTTCCAGGGCGGCTACCACGGCATGTCCCAGGGCGCCTTGAGCCTGATGGGCAGCCTGGGTCCGAAAAAGCCACTGGCCGGGCTGTTGAACAATGGCGTGCAGTTCTTGCCGTACCCTTACGATTACCGTTGCCCGTTCGGTCTGGGCGGCGAGGCCGGGGTCAAGGTCAACCTGCATTATCTGGAAAACCTGCTGAGCGATCCGGAAGCGGGTGTACAACTGCCGGCGGCGGTGATCGTCGAGGCCGTACAAGGCGAAGGCGGGGTGATTCCGGCCGACCTGGAATGGTTGCGGGGTGTGCGGCGGATCACCGAAAAGGCCGGTGTGGCCCTGATCGTCGACGAAATCCAGAGTGGTTTTGCCCGCACCGGCAAGATGTTCGCCTTCGAGCATGCCGGTATTACGCCTGACGTGGTGGTGATGTCCAAGGCCATCGGTGGCAGCCTGCCGCTGGCGGTGGTGGTCTACCGCGAGTGGCTCGATACCTGGCAGCCTGGTGCCCATGCCGGGACCTTCCGCGGTAATCAGATGGCCATGGCGGCGGGGTCGGCGGTGATGAAATACATCAAGGACCACGACCTGTGCGCCCATGCGCAGCGCATGGGCGAACGTCTGGTCGGGCACTTGCGCCAGCTGCAGGCGGACTTCCCGCAGTTGGGGGATATTCGTGGCCGCGGCCTGATGCTTGGGGTCGAGCTGGTCGATCCGGTCGGTGCCCGCGACGCCCAGGGGCACCCGGCCGCGTGTGCGCGCCTGGCGCCGCTGGTGCAGCGGGAGTGTCTCAAGCGTGGCTTGATTCTGGAGCTTGGGGGGCGGCACGGTGCGGTGGTGCGTTTCCTGCCGCCGCTGGTGATCACCGCCGAGCAGGTCGATGAGGTGGCGGCGCGCTTTGGTCGTGCGTTGGCGGCGGCGGTGGCCGGTCTCTGAGGGACAGGGGCTGCTTTGCAGCCCATCGCAGGCTTCGCCAGCTCCCACAAAGGCGGGGCAGGCTTGGCCTTGTGGGAGCGGCCATAGGCCGCGATGGGCCGCAGGGCGGCCCTCGTGCTTCAATCGAACGAACGGCCGGCGCGCCAGTAGCCCATCAGGGTCAGGGTCTTGCGGTCCAGGCCGCGTTCCTGGATCAGGTGGCGGCGGATGTGCATGACCGCCGCCGACTCGCCGGCGATCCAGGCATGGAATCCGCCCGTGTCGGGTGCGCCGCGTTCCCACAGGATCTGCCGTTCGATATCGATCTCTTCAAGGGCGTTGCACTTGCGCGCGTGGCTATCTGGCCGGGGAAGCCGTGCCAGCTCCCGTGCGGCATGCACCATCGCCTCGCCATGGCCGGCGTCGAGCAGGCCCCTGGGCAGCCAGTTCAGCTCGGTCGCCGGACTTCGGGTCAACTCCAGGCAGTCCTCTTCGCCCGGCACTTCGATAAAGACCTGTGCCGGCACCTCGGGGAAGGCGTGCGCCATGTGTTCGAGAATGCCAGCGAGGGCGGGCAGGGCGGTTTCATCACCGATCAACAGGAGCGAGCGCAGGTCACGGGGCGGTCGCCATTCGTAGCCGCCAGGGTCGCCGGCAAACGCCCGGTCGGGTGCGTAGATCTGCAGGCGATCGCCGATGCTGGCCCGGGTTGCCCAGGCCGAGGCGGGGCCGTTGATGCCATGCAGGACAAAATCGACATCCAGCTCCAGGGCTTCGCGGCGCAAGGCACGAATCGTATAGGTGCGCATGGGCGGGCAACTCTGCGCGTCGAGGTTGCGCCGGGCCGTTTGCCAGGAGCCCTGCCTGGGTAACTGCGGCGGTTGGCCATTGGCGCTGGGGAAGAAGATCTTGATGCGCTGGTCGGCGGCCAGGGTGCAGATCTGCCCGACCTCTGCGCCCGTGAACACGAAGCGGGCGAGGGAGGGGCTCAAGGCGATGATCCGCTTGAGCTGCACATCAAACAATCGATAGGCGCTGGCCTTGGCCGGCTTGCCCACCAGCTTGCGCAGGCCGTTGCCCAGGGCGCTGGCCAGGGAGGTGGAGGAGGACATGGGCGATACCTTTTGGCAAAGAGTTCTCCCTGGAAACGAACGCCCGCCGAGCCGAATTAACCGTGTTGCCGCCCGTTAAATTTCCCCGCCGGCCATACGTCCTAGCAGGGATAAAGCCTGCTTCATGGCAAACACGGGTAGGACGATGACGATATCGCGGCGAGGATTCATTGCAGGGCTGGCAGTGGCGGGTGCAGCGGCGCCTGCGGCCTATTACGCGCACAAGCGACTGACCCATGACCCCGAGGACGACATTGTCACACCGGGCGAGGCCAGCGTTGAGTTGGCCGATGCCGCGGGCCAGCAATTGGCAGACCAACTGCGTGGCATCTGGGATTTGCGCTTTCACGGTACCCAGGCCGGCCTGGCCGGGTTGCCGCAGCAGGGGCTGCAGATGTACCTGGATGTGGCGACCAAGGGGCGAGGGTTGCGGGGTTTCGTCGATGAACCCGGGCGCCTGGAGGGACAGGGACCGGTTGCCTACCGGGTGCTGGGCGACCTGGTGGGCGCATCGAGCGCCCAGGTGCGCTGGCGGCTGCTGAGCAATCGGGGGGCAACGGACTACGAGTGCATCGCCAGCCTGGACGAGGTCTGGGGCGCTTTTGGCAATGCCGGCAGCGGCACCTTGAGCGGTCGTCTGCAGCCGCTGGATCGATCCATGGCCCTGCCGCTGTTGGACAGCCATTTCGTTGCGGTCAAGCGACTGTTTCCCGAAGCTCGCGAGCGGCTGCCCTACACCCCGCAACTGCAGGCCTGGCTGGTCAGTGCCGAGCATCGTCTGTTCCACCAGCTCTGGCATGCCTCACGCGACAAGTGGCACAAGCTGCCCGAAGAGAAGCGCGGCGCCTTGCGCGGGTTGGGTTGGCAGCCCGGACCCCGGGAGCTGGAGCGCGATGCCCGTGGCCCGCGCAAGCACCGCAATGGCTCGGGCGAAGATTTCCTGTTCATGCACCGGCACATGCTTGGCACGGCCCGCTCGATGCAGGACCTGCCCTCCTGGCCTCATTTTCCGCTACCCCAGCCCAACGTTGAACAGGACCGCCAGGGCTTTGCCCGCTACTTCAACAATCACGACGGCAACTGCGTGCCCCCCACCTGGCAGGCGCCGGGTGATGCGGCTTATGGCCAGTGGGTGTCGGCGATCAAGGCGGGCGAGACGTTTTGCAGCAACTTCCAGGTCTGGGAATCCCGCTACCGCGACCCGCTGTACCTGTCGAAACTGACCCTGGGCGCCTTCGGCTCGGAGCTGGAGATGAACCTGCACGACTGGTTGCACATGTGCTGGGCATCGGTGCCAAGGGATCCGGTCAACGGCGCGCCAGTGCCCTTTGCCCGGGACCCGGCCGACTTCGCCTCGCGCTGGTTCGGTGCCGACAACGACTTTCTCGGCGATCCGTTTTCATCCCACGTGCATCCAGTGTTCTGGGGCTTTCATGGCTGGATCGACGACCGCATCGAGGACTGGTATCGCGCCCATGAACAGCATAACCCCGGTCAGGTGCGCAGGCGCGAGGTCAACGGTGTGCAGTGGTTCGTGCCGGGACGCTGGGTCCAGATCGAGGACCCCTGGCTGGGGCCGGACACCCATGGTTGCAGCACGGTGCCGGGGACTTCCCCGGGCAAGTCGGTGGAAATGGACGTGGAAACCATGAAGCTGGCGCTACGCATCACCTTCGGCGAAGACGACAAGATCGGCGATCTGGTTCGCCGTGTGCCGCAACGGCCGTGGTATGCGCGGCACCTGTCGCTGCGCGGGATCGTTACCTGATCGCCCTGTAACCGCAGCCGCCAGGCTGCGATCGGTGGGAGCGACGGTGCGACGATTCGACTTGCCCCGCGATTGAGCGCTGCGACGTATCGCGGGGCAAGCCCGCTCCTACAAGGTGGCCGCCGTCTGCCAGCCCCCGCCCAGCGCCTTGTACAAGGCCACACTGCCTTGCAGTCGGGCCAGGCGCAACTGCACCTGCTGGTCCTGGGCCTGGTACAGGGTGCGCTGGGTTTCGAGCACGGTCAGCAAGGTTTCGGCACCCGCCCGGTAGCGGCTTTGCGACAGTTCGAATGCCCGGCGCGCCTGCTCCACTTCCTGATCCTGCCATTGCCGCTGGCTGTCGACCCCGCTGATGCCGTTGAGGGCTTTCTCGACATCGGCAAAGCCGGCCATGATGCTGGCGCGATAGTCTTGCAGCAGCTCTTCCTGCACGGCCCGGGCCTTGTCCCGCTCGGCACGCAGGCGACCGTTGTTGAATACAGGTGCGGCCAGCCCGGCGGTGAGGGTGTAGTAGGGGCTGCGCAGGATCTGTGCGAAGGTGTCGGCGCCGGAGCCCAGGTCGGCGCCCAGGGTCAGGCTCGGCAGCATGGCGGCGCGAGCGACCTGGACATCGGCCTGGGCGGCAGCCAGGCGTGCCTCGGCGGCGGCGATGTCGGGCCGGCGACTGAGCAGATCGCTCGGTACGCCACTGCCAATGCCGGGCCAGCGCAGCCCATCGATGGACTCCCGAATCGGCGCCAGCCCCTGCACCGGTTCGCCGAGCAGGGTCGCCAGGGTGATCCGGGCTTCCTGCAGTTGCTGTTGGAACAGCGGCACCTGGCGCGCCTGGCCGGCGACCAGGCTACGCTGCTGGGCCAGTTCCAGTGCTGTGGCCGAGCCCGCGTCGTGGCGGGTCTGTACCAGGCGCAGCACATCCTCGGCATTGGCCAGGTTGAGTTGGGCTATGCGCACTTGCTCGGCCAGCGCCAGGCTCTGCAAGTAACTGGTGGCAACGCCGCTGAGCAGGGTCAGTTCGACGGTCTGGCGGTCGAAGCGACTGGCCTGCAGGCCATGGAGCGCACTGTCGTGGGCGGCGGCCTTGCCGCCCCAGAAATCGACTTCGTAGCTGGCGCTCAGGCGCGTGTTGAACGAGGTACTGGTGCGTTCGCGGTCACTGGCGTCGAGCTGATCGAAGCCATCGCCACGCAACAGGCGCTGGCGGCTGGCGTCCAGGCCGAACTTGACCTCCGGCAGTAGCGGCGCACCAGCGATGATCGCCGAGGCTTGGGCCTGGCGGACCCGGGCGGCAGCGGCAGCGAGGTCGAAGCTGCCCTGGCGAGCCTGTTCGATCAGGGCGTTCAACGGGGCGCTGGAAAACTGTTGCCACCAGTCGTGCTGCGGCAACGGCTGGTTGAGGTTACGGTCGCTGCCTTGCCAGCGCCCGGGTGGCTGCAGGCCGCTTTGCGGCGGGGCAGGCGTGGCGCTGCAGGCAGCGATGAACAGGCTGATGGACAATACACTGAGACGGCTGGGCAAGTTCATGGACTATTCGCTGGTAAGGGCTTTGACCGGGTCGAGGCGGGCGGCTTTGCGCGCCGGCATGAAGCCGAACACCACCCCGGTGACCACTGCGCAGGCAAAGGCGCCGAGCACGGCCGCCAGGGAAAAGGCCACGGCGACGTCGGCCAGCAACAAGCCGCCACCGATCGCCAGGGCCAGGGCGATGCCGGTAAGGCCGCCGACCATCGACAGCAGCACCGCTTCGCTGAGGAACTGGCGCAGGATGTCGCGTTGGCGGGCGCCGGTGGCCATGCGGATACCGATCTCGCGGGTACGTTCGCGCACGGTCATGAGCATGATGTTCATCACGCCGATGCCACCGACCAGTAGCGAGATCGCGGCGATCGAACCGAGCATCAGCGACAGGGTGTTCTGCGTGCGCGCTTCGGCCTGGATCAGGGCGGCGTCGTTGCTCAGCTCGTAGTCGTGCTTGCCGTTGTGCAGTTTGCGCATCAGCCGGTCGATGGCCGCTTCGGTTTGCGCCACGCGTGCGGAGTCGGCGGCGGCGATGGTCACGTATTCCGGGTCGCGGCTGCCGAACAGGCGAATGGCGGCGGCCGAGTAGGGGACCACGATGCGCTGGTCGCTGTCCTGTTCGCCCGAGCTTGCGCCCTTGCCTTCCAGCACGCCGACCACCTGGAAGGGGACGTTCTCCACCAGGATGTACTGGCCGATCGGATCGATGTTCGGGCCAAGCAACTTCTCGCTGACCTTTTGCCCGATCACCGCCACTGCGGCGGCCGCCTGCTCGTCGGCCTCGGTGAAGAAGCTGCCCTGGACCACCGGCCAGTTGAAGATCTCGGGGAAGTGGGTGTTGTTGCCACCGACGTAGAACTGCTGGTTGTTGTTGCCGTAGCGAACCATCAGCTTGTTGCCGATCACCGGCATGATCATCTTCACCTGGGGCAGGCTACCCACTGCGGCAACATCGTCCAGGGTGATGACACCGGCCGGTTCGCGCAGGGTCGGCGCGCTGCCACTGAGGTAGAGGATGTTGGAGCCGAAGGCGGCCATCTGCGCCATGACCTGGCGCTTGCTGCCTTCGCCGACGGCAAGCATTACCACCACCGAGGCCACCCCGATGATGATGCCAAGCAGGGTCAGGGCGGTGCGAAAGCGGTTGATCCACATGACCCGCCAGGCCGCTTGCAGGGACTCGACCAGCTCGCCTTTCCAGGCACCGCTGTGGGTTGCGCCCTGGTCCAGGCGCTGGCGCAGGTCCTCGGCCTGCAGGCCCGGTGCGCCGGCAGGGGACGCTGGCGGTTCGTTGCCCGAGTCGCTGACGATCAGGCCATCGCGGATTTCGATAACCCGCTTGGCACGGGCTGCCACTTCACGGTCATGGGTGATCAGGATCACCACATGGCCCTGGGCGGCCAGCTCATCGAGCAAGGCCATGACCTCGGCGCCGCTCTGGCTGTCGAGGGCGCCGGTGGGTTCGTCGGCGAGGATGATATGCCCGCCGTTCATCAGCGCCCGGGCAATCGACACCCGCTGTTGCTGGCCGCCGGAGAGCTGGTGGGGGCGGTTGCCGGTGCGGCTGGCCAGGCCCAGGCGTTCGAGCAGGGCGGCGGCGCGGGCATGGCGCTCGCTGGCGGGGGTGCCGGCATAAATGGCCGGCATCTCGACGTTTTCCTGAGCCGAGCCCGAGGCAATCAGGTGGTAGCCCTGGAACACGAAACCGAAGGCTTCACGGCGCAGCCAGGCCAGCTCGTCGCTGTCCAGGTTGGCCACGTCCTTGCCGGCGAACAGGTAGTCGCCGGACGTCGGGCGGTCCAGGCAGCCGAGAATGTTCATCAGGGTCGACTTGCCGGAGCCGGACGCCCCCACGATGGCGACGAACTCCCCGGGGTGAATCGCCAGGCTGATGCCGCGTACCACTTCGACTTTCGGGGTGTCGACCCCGCCGTAGGATTTGCGGATGTCGCGCAACTCGATCAACGGCGTGTTCATTCAACCTCCGCTGGCGGCAGGGGCGCCGATCAACAAGCGCTCGCCTTCGGCCAGGCCGTCGAGCACCTGTACGCGCAGGCGGTCGCTCAGGCCGGTGCGCACCCGGCGCTGCTCGACCTTGCCGTCGGCGTCGAGCACCTGGGCAATGCGCAGGTTGTCGTCACCGGCATCGTCGTCAAGGGCCGCCACCGGCACGGTCAGCACCTTGTCGGCGCGACCGGCGACGAAGAACACCTGGGTGGTCATTTCTGCCATGAGCGCGTTGTCCGGGTTGTCCACGTCCAGCAGCACGGTGTAGAGCACCACTTTGCTGCTGGCACTGCTGCCGCCGGCACTGGCAGCACTGCTGCTACCCTGGCCGGACGGGTCCAGGGGTTTGGGGGGCACGGGCAGGATCTGGCGCACGGTGCTGGTCCAACGACGCTTGCCGCCGGCCAGGGTGGTGAAGTAGGCCGACATGCCGGGTTTGACATGGCTGATATCGGCTTCGGAGACCTGGGCCCAGACCGTCATCGGTGACAATTTGGCGATCCGCAGGATCAACGGTGTCTGCTGCTGGGCGTTGAGGGTCTGGCCTTCGCGGGCATCCACGGCCACCACGGTGCCGGCCATTGGTGCATAGATGCGTGTATAGCCAAGTTCCGCTTCATCGCTGCGCAGGCTGGCCTGTGCCTGGCGGATCTGCGCGCGGTACATGTCGATGCGCGCCTGGGTGACCTTGAGCTGGGCCTGGGCGATCTGTACATCCTCATCGCGGGTCGCACCGCCGGCGGCCAGGTTGCGCTGACGCTTGTACTGCTGTTCGGCGAGCTGGAACTGGGCCTGCTGCTCGGCGAGCTGGGCCTTGAGGTTGTCGATCGAGAAGCGTCCGGCATCGAGCCTGGCCTGTTGCGTTGAAGGGTCGATTTCGACCAGCAGCTGGCCGGCCTTGACCTGGTCCCCGACCTCGACATGCAGCTTGCGGATCTGGCCGGACGCCTGGGCGCCGACATCCACATAACGTCGCGGCTGCAGGGTGCCGAGCGCCGTGACACTGCTTTCGATATCGTTGCGGGTCACGCTGACGGTACTGCGCGGGTCACCACCGGCGGGCAGGGTTTTCCAGGCGAGCAGGGCGCTCAGGCTGAGCAGACCGAGGCCGCAGAGCAGCAGGCGGCGTTTGTTCGAAGGACGTCTCATGCAGGGTTCCAGCCAAAAGGGGTGGGCCGTGGAGTCAGACTGTCGGGTACGCACGACAGACACGGGAGGCTCCCAGGTAAACGAGAGACTCATGACGGAATTTACCGTGGTGGGAAGCGTTCAGCGGATGAGCGGCTGGCCGGTGGAAAAGATCCGACGGCCTGATCTTGCTGAGAATCATTATAATTTGTATTATTGCAAACTGCCATCATTCAGATCCGCTCAACAAGCGTCAGGAAGACTCCGTCGATGTCGCGGCCAGGTGCTGTATTGGAAAACTACTATCGAGAATTGGTGAGTTTCCTTTGCGCCCGCCTGGGTAACCGCCAGGCGGCGGAAGACGTTGCCCATGACGCCTACACCCGGGTGCTGGAGCGCACGGGCGACACCGAAATCGAACACCCGCGCGCCTTTCTCTACCGCACTGCGCTGAATCTGGTGATCGACGGACATCGCCGTGGCCTGTTGCGCCAGGTCGAGCCCTTGGACGTGCTCGACAGCGACGAGCGATTCTTCTCCCCTGCGCCCTCCCAGGACATGGAGTTGCATCAGCGCCTGGAGCTGATGCAACGGGCCCTCGACGAATTGAGCGGAGCGTGTCGCGACAGTTTCCTGCTGCGCAAGCTCGAAGGCCTGTCCCATCAGGCGATTGCCGACCGATTGGGGATTTCCCGCAGCCTGGTGGAAAAGCACATCGTCAATGCCATGAAGCATTGCCGTGTGCGGATGAAGCAGTGGGAGTCCTGAGGTCGGTGAAGGGAGTGTGAAAATTCCGTCAGGGCTTCCTTGATTTCTGAACGTTTCCCAACAACTATCAATAAAGACCCTAAACCCGGCGAAGTGCCCGCCACCTGCCTGTAGTTGTGATTCGGCGCCGTATGGTCAAGGAACGTCACCCACGCTCTTATGCCTTGGTCATAGATGATGCCGAACAAATCAATGCGGATCCTGATCGCCGATGAACATCCGATGCAACTTCTGCAGTTGGAGAAGATGCTCAATGGCATGGGGTATTACCGCATTGCACCGGTGGAGTGCTTCGAAGACCTGCAGCGCCTGGTGCAAGCCGCACTGCAGCCATTCAACCTGTTGGTCGGCAATATCGACCTGGCCAGTCATGTCGGTGTCGACCTCGAGCGTTTCTGCCGGGTCAACCCCCAGATCCAGCACGCCCTGCTTTACCAGTCCCAGCACCTGAAGGTCCCTGCCATTCCCAGTGGCGAGCGCCAGGCGGTGAACGTCAGCCTGCCCAAGGTCCCGGACAACGAGACCATGCAGACCTTCATGGCGATCATCGACTCGCCGAAGGTCATCGGCCAGTTGCCCGTGCCTGAGCGAACGCATCCGGCGTACACGCCACGGCGGATGAACTTCGCGCCTACGGTCTTCTCCCGCCAGCCCTGAACCGCGGCATCGGCTGCGCATTCCCCGGGCACGTTTTGCTATGCTCTTGCGTTTGCCTTGGCGCGCCGGAGTGCGCGTTGCGTTGCCCACCGATAGACGGATGCCCTTATGACCGCCACCACGCCAGCGATACGCCTGCGCCGCAGCGACCACAAGACCCTGGGCCTGGCGGCCTTGGGCGGCGCGCTGGAAATCTACGATTTCATCATCTTCGTGTTCTTCGCCCTGACCTTGAGCCAGCTGTTCTTCCCGCCAGAGATGCCCGAGTGGCTGCGTTTGCTGCAAAGTTTCGGGATTTTCGTCACCGGCTACCTGGCCAGGCCCTTGGGCGGGATCCTGATGGCGCATTTTGCCGATCACCTGGGGCGCAAGAAGGTCTTCAGCCTCAGCATCCTGATGATGGCCCTGCCGTGCCTGCTGATCGGGCTCATGCCCACCTACGCCGACATTGGCTACTTCGCGCCGCTGATCCTGCTGGCTCTGCGTATCCTGCAGGGCGCGGCGGTGGGCGGGGAAGTGCCCAGCGCCTGGGTGTTCGTTGCCGAACACGCACCGCTCGGGCGCCGTGGCTATGCCCTGGGCTTTCTCCAGGCCGGGCTTACCTTCGGCTACCTGCTCGGCGCCCTGACCGCCACCGCGC
Organism: Pseudomonas sp. NPDC090755; assembly: GCF_044769005.1. Classification (NCBI taxonomy): domain Bacteria; kingdom Pseudomonadati; phylum Pseudomonadota; class Gammaproteobacteria; order Pseudomonadales; family Pseudomonadaceae; genus Pseudomonas; species Pseudomonas sp. NPDC090755. Next base: position 157,687 of record NZ_JBIVXC010000014.1, read on the forward strand.
TGGCGCACTGGTTCACCCCGCAGGAGATCCTCGACTACGCCTGGCGCTACCCGTTCCTGCTCGGTGGTGTGTTCGGGGTGATCGGTGTCTGGTTGCGCCGCTGGTTGAGCGAGACGCCGGTATTCCTGGCCTTGCGCGAACGCCGTGAGCAGCCGGTGGCCTTTCCCTTGCGCAGCGTGCTGAGCGAGCACCGGCGGGCGCTGGTTCCGGCGGTGCTGCTGACCTGCGTGCTGACCTCGGCAGTGGTGGTGCTGGTGGTGATCACCCCGACCCTGATGCAGCAACGTTTCGGCATGAGCGCCGGGCACACCTTCGCCTTGAGCAGCCTGGGCATTGTCTTTCTCAATATCGGTTGTGTGCTGGCCGGCCTGCTGGTGGACCGGATTGGCGCCTGGCGTGCCCTGATGATTTACAGCCTGCTGCTGCCCCTGGGGATCGGTGCCCTGTACGCAAGCCTGGTGATGGGTTGGCAGTGGCCGGGGCTGGCCTACGCCCTGGCTGGCCTTGCCTGTGGCGTCGTGGGGGTGGTGCCTTCGGTGATGGTCGGGCTGTTCCCTGCGGCCATCCGCGTGTCGGGTATTTCCTTTACCTACAACATCGCCTATGCGCTGTGGGCCAGTACCACGCCCCTGATGCTGATCGCGCTGACGCCCTGGAGCCCCTGGGTGTGCGTGGGGTTCTGTCTGGTCATGGGGGCGGTGGGGTTGCTGACGGCGATGTATTTTTCCGCGCGGGAGCCTATCGAATGTGCTGACGAAACGCTGGAGTCGCGAGGGGGCGGTGTGGCAATGCTTGCCAGGCCAATACAGGAATAAAGAGGGTTCTTCACGGAGTCCTGGGGACGATGTTGGGTTGGGTTGGGTTGGGTTGGGTTGGTGTTGCGGGCTTATCCGTTTCATGCGGCGAGGCTGCTGGCCCCTTCCGCCTTTACGGCGGCCTACTTTTTTCTTGGAAAAAGTAGGCAAAACCGCTCGCTCCTGCATACGGCCCTACGCTGCGCTT
>NZ_JBIVXC010000015.1:0-143830 GCF_044769005.1 Pseudomonas sp. NPDC090755
CGCCGGAGCGAAGGGACCCGAAGCGAAGCGTAGGGCCGTATGTAGGAGCAGGCGGTTTTGCCTACTTTTTCCAAGAAAAAAGTAGGCCGCCGTAAAGGCGGAAGGGGCCGGCAGCGTCGCCGCATGGAATGGATAAGCTCGCAGCTTCAACACCCAAACCCCAAACCCCAAACCCATACCCCCGCAATACAGCGGCCGCCTCCCGGCCCGAGGTTTTTTACCGGCAGTGCGTGGATGCTCTGAAATATTGGAGTAAAGTCAGCGAGACCCAAGCAGTCGCATCAACCGTGGGCTGCTCGACATCGGCCATTGGCGGCACCGCGCCGCACACGGCACGCTGGAGTGAGAGATGGCGCAGCATATACCAATAACAAATGCTACCGACCCCTTGCAGACCTCGCGGATGGTGCGCCTGAAGCTGCTTAGCGAAGGCGCGTTGCCGCAAGGCATGCTGCGCGAGGAAATCGACGCCTCGTGGCGGCGCAGCCTGGGCCACGGTCTCAATTGCCTGGACGCCGAACAGGTGGAGCTGGACGCGCGCCACCGCCTGCAGGAACTGCTGGATGGCAACCGCCTGCTGATCGATGCCGCGACGCCGGAGATGGAATACCTGGTCCACCGCCTGGGCAACAGCAGCATGATCATCCTGGGCGACGCACAGGCCAACATCCTGGCCATCGGCGGGCAGACCGCCGAGCTCAACAAGGTGGGCCTGCGCGACCTGCACCCCGGTAGCTGCTGGAGCGAGTCGAGCCGTGGAACCAACGCCATCGGCACCGCCGTGGTCGAGGGCCGGCCGACCCTGATCAACTGTGGCGAGCATTACCTGGATCGCCTCAGCCCGTTTTCCTGCACCTCGGTGCCGCTGCGCGACCCGCTGGGGCATGTGATCGGCGTTCTGGACCTGACCCGCGAAGGCGTCATGGCCCAGCCCCAGGACAATCTTTCGACGCTGATACTGGCGGCCAGCACTATCGAGAGCCGCATGTTCGGCCTGTGCTACCCGGAGCAACTGGTGCTGGCCTTCCACAGCCGGTCGCAGTACCTGGGCAGCGCCTGGCATGGCCTGCTGGCCCTGAGCCTGGACGGTGAGGTGCTGGCGGCCAACGAACGTGCCTGCGAGTTGCTCCAGCTATCGCGCCAGGCCCTGGTCGGGCGGCGTTGCAGTGAACTGATGGGCGAGCGCACCTCGGCCTTCCTCACCCGCCTGTGGATGGACCGGGTGAGCAGTGTGCAAACCGCCAAGGGCGAGTTTTTCTTCCGTGCCGTGCACCTGCCCCGGCGGGTCGGCATGGGCACGGCGCAGCCGGTCAATAAAGCGCTGCCGTCCCCACGGCCTGTGGCGCTGGAAACCCTGGCCGGCCGCGATGCACGTTTTGCCAGGGCCCTGGGCATGGCGCGCCGGGGCCTGAACAATGACCTGCCGGTGCTGTTGCTCGGCGAAACCGGTACCGGCAAGGAGGTGGTGGCCCGTGCACTGCACCAGGCCAGCGCCCGTGCCGACAAACCGTTCGTGGCGGTCAACTGCGCCGCCATTCCCGAAGGCCTGATCGAATCCGAACTGTTCGGTTACCGCGAAGGCGCCTTCACCGGCTCGCGCCGGGGCGGCATGGTCGGGCGCCTGATGCAGGCCCACGGCGGCACCTTGTTCCTCGATGAAATCGGCGATATGCCGCTGGCCTTGCAGGCGCGCCTGCTCAGGGTGCTGCAGGATCGCCGGGTCGCGCCGCTGGGCGCCGGCGAAGAGCAGGAGATCGACGTGGCGGTGATCTGCGCCACCCACCGCGACCTCAAGCGCCTGGTGCTCGACCAGCATTTTCGCGAGGACCTCTACTACCGCATCAATGGCGTGAGCCTGCAACTGCCGGCCCTGCGCGACCGCGACGACCTGGGCGAGGTGATCGACAGCCTGCTGGGCAAGTTCGGTGCCCAAGGGGTGAGCCTGGACCCGGGCCTGCGCGAACTGCTGGGCAACTTCGACTGGCCGGGCAACATCCGCCAGCTGGAAATGGTCCTGCGTTCGGCACTGGCCATGCGCGAACCGGGCGAGCAGGTGCTGAGCCTTGAGCACCTCACTGACTGCCTGCTCGATGAGCTCAGCGGCACTCCGCCGCACAGCGGCAGTATCCGGGATAACGAGGTGGAGCTGATCCGCAGCGCCCTGGAGCGGCATCAAGGCAATGTCTCGGCGGCGGCGCAGGCCCTGGGCATCAGCCGTGCCACCCTGTACCGAAAACTCAAGCCGTTGCGCGAATAAGGGGCCGGTGATGGGCGGTATTTTCCTGAGGCTCATCGACGCCTCCGACCCGCAGCTGATGCGCCGCGCGCTGGCCTGGTTGTACGGTTTCGTGCGTCCGCACTGGCGGGCGATCGGTGCGTTGCTGGGGCTGTCGCTGGCAGCGTCGCTGCTGGTGCTGGCGCAGCCCTGGCTGGTCAAGACCCTGATCGACCAGGGCCTGCTGGCCAAGGACTTCCAGGTGCTGTGGCACATGGCGGCGATCATGATTGCGGTCGGCATTGCCGGCACGCTACTGGCGGGGATCAACCGCTACCTGCACACACGGCTGTCCGGGCGCATCCTGTTCGCCCTTCGCGATGACCTGTACCGCCACCTGCAACAGCTTTCGCCGGCGTTCTACGGGCGCAAGCGCATCGGTGACATCCTCTCGCGGCTGGACGGCGATGTCGCCGAGATCCAGCGCTTTGCCGTGGATTCGCTGTTCTCGGCGGTGTCCAGCGTGATCGGCCTGATCGGCGCGGTGACCCTGATGCTCATGCTGTCCTGGCAGTTGTCGTTGTTGCTGGCACTGCTGATTCCCATCGAAGTGTTGTGGCTGCGCTGGATGCGGCGCAAGGTCGAGCGCGAGGTGCGTACCTTGCGTGAGCGCTCCGCCGATGTGTCGTCGTTCCTGGTCGAGACCCTGCCGGCCATGAAATTCATCCAGGCCGCCGGGCAGCAAGGCCGCGAGTCCGATCGCCTGGGCCGCCTGGGCCAGGGCTACATGAGCCAGCTGCTGCGCGTGCAGGTCACCGAGTTCTTCACCCAGGCGGTGCCGGGCACGCTGACCTCGCTGTGCCGCGCCTGTGCCTTCCTGGTGGGTGGTTACTGGGTGATCCAGGGCACTTGGCAGCTGGGCGCGCTGATCGCCTTTTCCACCTACCTGGGCATGGCGGTCGGGCCGGTACAGAGCCTGCTCGGTCTGTACGTGGCGGTGCAGCGCATGGCCGTGAGCCTGGGGCGGGTGATGGAACTTCAACAGGAACCGGTTGGCGTGCACCAGGCCGTCACGCCTACGCCCTTGCCCCAGGGGCCCGGCGAGTTGCGCCTGGAAGCGGTGCACTTTGCCCATGAACAGCGTCTTGGCAGCGTGCTGGGCGGTGTCGAAATCTGTATTCCAGCCGGCGTGAAAGTGGCGATCAGTGGCGCCTCGGGCGTCGGCAAATCGACCCTGATCGACCTGCTGCAACGGTTCTACGACCCCGACCAGGGACGCATCCTGCTCGACGGCACCGACCTGCGCGAGCTGGACCTGGTGGCCCTGCGCAAACAGATCGCCGTGGTCAGTCAGGACATCGTGCTGTTTCGCGGCACCCTGGCGCAGAACCTGGCCTACAGCGTGCCCGAGGCCCGTCGCGAAGACCTTGAGCGGGTCGTGCGCCTGACCCGCCTGGAGTCGCTGGTCGAGGCCTTGCCCCTGGGCCTGGACGGGCTGCTGGGCGAGCGCGGCCAGCAGTTGTCCGGCGGCCAGAAGCAGCGCATCGCCATTGCCCGGGCCTTGCTCCAGGATCCACGGGTGCTGGTGCTCGATGAAGCGACCTCGGCGGTGGATGAAACCACCGAGCGGGAGGTGATCGCGGCCATCGACCAGCTGTTCGCCGGGCGCACGCGGATCCTCATCAGCCACCGCACCAGCACCCTGGCTGACGCCAACCTGCACCTGCACCTTGAAAACGGCCGCTTGCAAGCGGTCTGGCAGGAGCCGCTGCGCCATGATGAGTGAGGTCTGCGTTGGGGTGATCGATACCGGCTGCTCTGCGCTTCAGGCCCGCTCGCTGGCGGGTGGACGACGCTTCTGGCTGGAGCAGGGGATGTTGCGCGAAGGCGATTTGCAGGTCGATGCCCTGGGCCATGGCAGTGCCGTGCTCGGGCGGTTGCTGGCTCAGGGCGAGGGCGTGTCCGCGACGATGGCCCAGGTGTTCGACAGCCGCGGGAGCACCTCGGTATTGCAAGTCAGCGCGGCGTTGCTGTGGTTGGTGGAGCAGGGCGTGAGCCTGGTCAACCTGAGCCTGGGCCTGCAGCAGGATCGTCCGGTGCTGCGCCAGGCGTGCGCCGCGGCCCTGGAGGCCGGGGTATTGCTCTGCGCGTCCAGCCCGGCACGGGGCGGGCCGGTGTACCCGGCCAGTTATCCGGGGGTGTTGCGCATCACCGGCGATGCCCGCTGTCGCGAGGGGCAGTGGTCCTGGCTCGACAGCACCCAGGCGGACTTTGGTGCCGCGGTGGGTGAGCATGCCGGACAGGCCGGTGCGAGCCTTGCCTGTGCAGCGCTGAGCGGGCTGATCTGTGCCTACTTGCGCACGCATCCCGGCGCGAACCGCGAGCAGGTGCTGGGCTACCTGCGCGAACAGGCGGCCTACAGAGGGCCCGAACGTCGCGGAGGCGAGCATGGGTGAGCCGCGCATTCTGATTCTCGGTGCAGGTCCCGCAGGTGGCGCCACGGCCATTGGCCTGCGCCGGCTGGGCTATGACGTCGAGGTGGTATCCGACTGGCGGCGGTTCGATGCAGTGGAAGGCGTTTCCCAGCGGGTGCTGGAAGGCTTGCGCCATGCAGGCCTTGGCAGCGCCCTGGCGCAAGCCGCCGTGCCGGCCCGGCGCCGGGTTTACTGGAACGGGACTCGCCAGCAATTGAACCAGGAGTTCCTGCTGGACCGGCGCCTGTTCGACAGCGCCTTGCGTGATGACGTGCGCCGGGCGGGTGTGCAGGTTATCGAGGGGCGGGTTCGCGAAGTCCACAGCAGCGCGCACGCGCACCGCGTGGTGCTGGACAACGGCCGGGTGCTTTCGGCCGACTTTCTTGTCGAAGCCCGCGGGCGTCAGGCGCCCCTGGGCAGCAACCGCTTGCGTGGCCCGGAATGCGTCAGCCTGCTCAATCTGTGGCAGGGCGAACCGGGAGAGCCCGTCTCGGCGGTGGAGAGCCTCGACGATGGCTGGGCCTGGATGGCGCGCATGGCCGATGGCCGTTGCTATTGGCAGGTCACCCTGGACAGTGGATCGACCCGGCTGCCTTCCCGTGCGCAGTTGCCCGGGTATTGTGCCGATCGCCGTCGGCAGTCGGCGCTGGTGGCCGAACTGTTCGGCGCGGCTGCCTGGCAGCCGAGCGAACTGCATGCCCGCAGCAGCACGGCGATCCTGGCCGGCGATTGTGTCGGCAGTAACTGGGTAAAGGTGGGCGATGCGGCGATGGCGGTGGACCCGTTATCCGGCAACGGTATTTTCCAGTCGCTGTCTTCGGCGTTGCAGGCACCGGCGGTGGTCAATACGTTGCTGCGCCATCCCGAACGCGTGGACCTGGCACGGCGTTTTCATCAAACGCGAATCGAACAGCTGTTTCTACGCTTTGCGCGGATCGGGCGAGATTTCTATGCCCAGGAGCAACGTGTCGCCGGGCATCCGTTCTGGGCACAACGCCGCAGCTGGCCGGATGAACTGCCGATCCATGTCCAGGCTGACTTCAGCCAGCTGCGAGTCGCCTGTCGCCCGGTCATCCGCGAGGGTGTGATCGACGAAGCCGAGGTGGTGGTCGGCCCTGACCAGCCGCTGGGGATCTGGCACGTGCAGGGGGTGGAGGTGGCGCCGCTGGTGCATGGCCTGCAGGCCGGGCAGCGCCTTGAAACGCTGTTGGCCAACCGGCCAGCCGGGGAACAGGCGATGCTCCGTGCCTGGCTTACCGCCCAGGGCCACCGCGGGTAACCGCAGCCGCCAGGCTACGGTGGTGTCAGCCATCGCCGGCGATGCCGGCTCCCACAGGGATACCGGCATGCATATGGGAGTTGGCGATGCCGGCTCCCACAGGGGGTACCGGCATGCCCGTGGGAGCTGGCGAAGCCTGCGATGCTACAGTTTGATCAGCACCGACTTGAGCTCGGTGTAGTGCTCGATCGCCGCTGCCCCCATTTCCCGTCCGACACCCGACAGCTTGTAACCACCAAACGGCAATGCCGGGTCCAGGGCGCTGTGGCAGTTGACCCACACCGAACCGGACTTGATTCGCGGAATCATGCGGTGCACCGCCGCAAGATCATTGGACCAGATGCTCGCGCCCAGGCCATAGGGGTTGTCGTTGGCAAGTCCCACGACCTCATCGATGTCGTCGAACGGCATGGCGACCAGCACCGGGCCGAAGATCTCTTCCTGGACCAGGCGGTGACGCTGGTCGACATCGACGATCACCGTCGGCTTGACGAAGTAACCCGGCCCGAACCCTTCGCCGCCACAGGCGATGGTGGCACCCAGCTCGCGGCCAAGGTTGATGTAGCCGGTGACCCGGTCCTGCTGCTTGGCCGAGATCAGCGGGCCCATCTGCACCTTCGGGTCCAGGCCGTTGCCCAGGGTCATGCCGTTGGCGATGCCGGCGATGTCGGCCACTACATTGTCGAAATGCTTGCGGTGCACGTACAGACGCGACCCCGCGCAGCACACCTGGCCCTGATTGAAGAAGATCGCCGTGGCAGCGCCGGCGGCGGCTTCCTGCAGGTTGGCGTCGGGCATGACGATGGTCGGCGATTTGCCGCCCAGCTCCAGGGTGACCCGGGTCATGTTCTCCATCGCGGCCTTGCCGATCTGCTTGCCGACTTCGGTGGAGCCGGTGAAGGTCAGTTTGTCGACGCCCGGATGGCGGGTGAGGGCGGCGCCGGCGTTGAGGCCGGTGCCGGTGATGACGTTGAACACACCCTCCGGGTAACCCGCCTCCTGCACCAGTTCGGCCAGTTTCAGTGCGGTGAGCGGTGTCTCGTCCGCAGGCTTGAGCACCACGGTGCAGCCGGTGGCCAGCGCCGGGCCGAGCTTCCAGCACGCCAGCAGCAGCGGGAAGTTCCAGGCAACGATGGCGCCGACCACGCCGATGGCTTCACGGCGGATGAAACCGTGGAACTGGTCATTGGGCATCAGGGGAATCGAAGGTTCCACCGTCGTGCCTTCGATCTTGGTCGCCCAGCCGGCCATGTAGCGCAGAAAATCGATCGCCAGCTGCACGTCCATGACCTTGGCCACGGCGGCGCTCTTGCCGTTGTTCAGGCACTCCAGTTCCGCCAGTTCCTGGGCATCGCGCTCCATGAGGTCAGCCAGGCGCCACAGCAGGTTCTGCCGCTCGCGCGGGCGCAGGCGGCTCCAGGCGGAATCGTCGAAAGCGGCGCGCGCCGCCTTGACGGCACGGTCGACGTCTTCGCTGTCGGCGCAGGGCACCTCACCCAGCACTTCGCCCGTGGCCGGATTGCGAAAGCTCATGGTCTGGCCGCTCTGTGCATCCTGCCACTGCGCGCCGATGCGCATTTTCAGTTTACGGTCGAGAAAGGCCTGGGTGCCTGGGAGGATGGGCTGGGTCGAAAGCATGGGGCGGCGCCTCTTGTCATTGGATGTGCAGGGCGCTTTCGCAACCGCCATGCCAAGGTCGTGGAAGTCGCTCAAGATGTTGATATAAAAGGGTAATCGGCAGCAGGCCGGGGGGCAGTGCATGACCCGGGCTGTAGCAGTTTGAGACGCCATGAGACAGCGATGGAACAGTCCGGTGTTGGCCTAAGCTTGTGGCGAGCGATGGGCGTGTCTCATGGTGCAACGGGGTGTCGCAAATTTAGACGCCCAGTGTGGACCCATACGCCGGGCACAACACCCCGGTATTGCTCAAGCTATTGAAAAGAAAGACTTTGCGAAGATTGGCACAGATTCTGTATTGCTCATTCGCAGATGCACCTACGGCACCCAGCGTGCAAGAACGATAAGAACAACACCGTGGAGGTCTGACCTTGAGAATGACTCGACTCCGGCGACACAGCAGCAGCCTGGCACTGATTGCCGCCGCCTTGCTGTGCACCCAGGCCCAGGCATCGGAGCCTGGCGCCAACCTGCTGCAGACCAAGTGCATGGGCTGTCACCTGCCCGAAGGCAATGACACCTACAGCCGCATCAGCCACCAGCGCAAGACGCCGGAAGGCTGGCTGATGAGCATCGGCCGCATGCAGGTCATGCATGGCCTCAAGATCAGCGATGAGGACCGCCGCACCCTGGTCAAGTACCTGGCCGACAAGCAGGGGCTTGCGCCCAGTGAAACCGAGGGCGTGCGCTACGCCATGGAGCGTCGCCTCAATACGGTCGAGACGTTCGACGAAAAACTCAGCCAGACCTGCGGTCGCTGTCACTCCGGCGCTCGGGTCGCCCTGCAACGGCGTCCGGCCAAGGAGTGGGAACACCTGGTCAACTTCCACCTGGGCCAATGGCCGTCACTGGAGTACCAGGCCCAGTCGCGCGACCGTGACTGGCTGCCAATCGCCCTGAATGAAATGGTGCCGGACCTAGCCAAGCGCTTTGCCTTCGACACCCCGGCCTGGGCCGACTGGCAGAAGGCACGGCCCAAGGCCGAGGTCCTGGGGGGGCAGTGGACCTTCAGTGGTCATATGCTGACCAAGGGTGATGTGCGTGGCGAGATGAGCATCGCCAGTGCCGAAGGTGATGGCTTCAAGGTCGAGATCAAGGGCCAGTACGCCGACGGCACCCCGTTCCAGGGCAGCGGCTCGGCCATTCTCTACAACGGCTACGAATGGCGTGGCAACGTCAAGATTGGCGATACCCCCATGCGCCAGGTGTTCGCCGCACTCGATGGCGAGATGAAAGGACGCATGTTCGAGGCCGAGCATGACGAACGTGGCCTGGACTTCACCGCGGTGAAGGAGGGCAAGGCACGTCTGCTGGCGGTGCAACCCTCGTTCATCAAGGCGGGCAGCGAGGCCGAGCTGACCCTGGTGGGCAGCGGCCTGTCAGGCAAACCAGACCTGGGCGCCGGTATCGAGGTCACCCAGGTGCTGGCGTCCAGCGCCAACCAGGTGCGGGTCAAGGCCCGTGCCGCGAAGGACGCCGCGCCGGGTGTGCGCGAGGTGAGCCAGGGTGCGCTCAACGGCGTGAACCTGACCGTTTACGACAAGGTCGAGGAAGTGAAAGTGGTGCCGGCCTTCTCCATCGCCCGTATCGGCGAGAACGGCGGCAGCACGCCCAAGGTCCAGGGCCGCTTCGAGGCCGAGGCCTGGGGCAAGGACGCCAAGGGTGAACCGCTGCGTATCGGCTTCCTGCCGGCGCGCTGGTCGGTGGAGCCCTATGACGAAAGGGCCAGGGAGGACGAAGACGTCAAGTTCGCCGGGCACATGCAGGACAACGGCATCTTCATGCCCGGTGGCGCCGGCCCCAACCCCGAGCGCCGGATGATGACCAACAACGCGGGCAACCTGAAAGTGATCGCCAGGCTCGAAGACGGCGGACAGCAGGGCGAAGGCCACCTGATCGTCACCGTCCAGCGCTGGAACAACCCACCACTGCCGTAGGCGGCCGTGTACCGAGCGGGCGCTGCGGCGCCCGGTTACCAACGTTGATCGGGATGCACATCGGGAGGTCGCCATGGGCGCACAATTGAATCTGGTCGAGCGCAACCTGCATGAAGTGCAGGTCGATGCCGACCGCATGCTGTTCCATATACCCAGCAGTTCGCTGTTTGCCACCGACGCGGTGACCGGCGGGATCATCGACACCTTGCGCGAGCAAGGCTGTTCGTCCGAAGAGTTGCTGCAACGTCTTGAACCGCGCTTTGCCGGCCAGGACATCATCGATACCCTGCGCGAGCTGATGGCCCTGGAAGTGGTCAGCGACGGCTCGCCGCTGACTCCGGAAATCGGGCTGAAGCGGGTCGAGCGCACGGCCCTCAACACTGTGGTCTTGAACGTCAACACCGGCTGCAACCTCAGTTGCAGCTACTGCTACAAGGAAGACCTGGACAAGCCCTCGGCCGGAAAGAAAATGAGCGTGGCCACCGCCGAGTCTTCGGTGGAGATGCTGCTCAAGGAGTCGCCGGACGAGACGCGCTACACCGTGGTGTTCTTCGGTGGCGAGCCGCTGTCCAACCGGCCGCTGATCGAGCACATGGTGGGCTATTGCGAACGCCGCTTCGCCGAGCTGGGCAAGCAGGTCGAGTTCGTCATGACCACCAACGCCACGCTGCTCACCGAGGACATCGTCGACTGGCTCAATGCCCATCGCTTCGGCCTGTCGGTGAGCATCGACGGCCCCAAGACCGTGCATGACCGCAACCGCATCACGGTCGGCGGGCAGGGCACCTACGACGTGGTCCGGCGTAAAGCCGACATGCTGCTGTCGCGCTACGACAGCCGCCCGGTCGGTGCGCGGGTGACCCTGACCCGCGGCATCACCGATGTCGAAACCATCTGGAACCACCTGTTCAACGAGCTGGGCTTTGCCGAGGTGGGCTTTGCCCCGGTGACCTCGGGGGACATGGCCGACTTCAACCTCAGCGCGGCCGAGCTGGTCGAGGTCTTCGCCAACATGAAGGCCCTGGGCCGGCGTTACCTTGCGGCGGCGCTGGAGCACCGCAATATCGGCTTCTCCAACCTGCACCAGCTGATTACCGACATCCATGAAGGGCACAAGAAGGCCCTGCCATGCGGGGCTGGCCTCAAGATGCTGGCGGTCGACCACCAGGGTGAGCTGAACCTCTGCCACCGCTTCACCGGCTCCAGCCTGCCGACCTTCGGCAATGTGCACAGCGGGGTCAAGCAGGTGGAACTGAACGACTTCCTGTCCCAGCGCCTGGACCGCAGCGGCACCGGCTGCGAGAGCTGCCGCATCCGCAACCTGTGCTCGGGCGGTTGCTACCACGAGAGCTATGCCCGCTACGGCGATCCGACCCACCCGACCTACCACTACTGTGAACTGATGCGCGACTGGGTCGACTTCGGGATCGAGGTCTACAGCCGCATCATGGCCGCCAACCCGGCCTTCATCAGCCACTACATCACCCCGCGCAAGGCACACTGACATGAAACACCTCAAGCCGCTGAACAACAAAGCCCAGATTCTTGAGCAGGCAGTCGCCCAGGACCGTGTCGAGGAAGTGGTCGCCATGAGCGCCGTGGCCGGGTGTACCGCCACCACCGACCCGGGCTGGGAAGTGGATGCCTTCGGAGGCGTCAGCTCGCTGTGCCAGCCGATGGAAGCCGACCTCTATGGCTGCTCCGACCCGTGCTGGTGGCCGGCCCAGGTGCCCGACATGATGAGCACCTACCAGGACTGGAACGCCCAGGCCACCAACTCCCAGGACGACTGGCGCAACCTCGGCACCGTGTTTCCGAAAGACAAGTGACCGGCCGACAAGAACAACAAGGGGAAACCGCATGAAAGCTGGAGTTTTCGCAAAACTGGCGTTCACCGTCGCCGCCTGTGCCGCCAGCCTGGGCGCCTGGGCCGCCGACAGCAGCGCGCCGGCGCTCAAGGCCGGTCATGAGTACATGATCATCACCAACTACCCGAACAACCTGCACGTCATCGACCTGGCCAGTGACGAGGTGTACAAGAGCTGCAAGCTGCCGGACGCCTTCGGCCCCGGCACCGCCATGATGGCGCCGGACAACCGCACCGCCTATGTGCTCAACAACCACTACGGCGACCTGTACGGCATTGACCTGGACACCTGCCAGTCGGTGTTCCACGCCAACCTGTCGAGCACCCCGGGCGAGGTGGGGCGTTCGATGTATTCCTTTGCCATCAGCCCCGACGGCAAGGAGCTGTACGCCACGGTCAACCCGACCCAGCGCCTGAACGATCACTACGTGGTCAAGCCGCCGCGCCTGGAAGTGTTCCGCGCCGGCGACGGACAGGACGCCAAGCCGGTACGCAGCTTCCCCATGCCGCGCCAGGTCTACCTGATGCGGGCGGCGGACGATGGCAGCCTGTTCGTCGCCGGCCCCGACATCTACAAGATGGACGTGAAGACCGGCAAGTACGAGGTGGCGCTGGCGCTGCGCAACTGGAAGCGCCCGGGCTTCAGCGCCCCGGACGTGCTGTACTTCTGGCCGCACCAGACCGCGCAGCATGATTTCACCATGCTCTACACCGTGTCGCGCTTCAAGGACGACAAACAGGACCCGGCCACGGCCGAGCCGATGTACGGCTACCTGAGCATCGACCTCAAGACCGGCAAGAGCAGCTACCGCGAGTTCGCCTCCCTGACCGAGTTGTACTTCACCGGCCTGCGCTCGCCCCAGGACGAGAACCAGATGTACGGGGTGCTCAACCGCCTGGCCCGTTACGATATCAAGGAGCGCAAGCTGATCAAGGCCGCGAACCTGGAGCACACCTACTACTGCGTCGCCTTCAACAAGAAGGGCAGCAAGCTGTACCTGGCTGGGACCTTCAATGATATTGCGGTGTTCGATCCGCAGAGCCTGGAGAAGGTCAAGAACATCAAGTTGCCAGGCGGCGACATGTCGACCAGCACCGCCCAGGTGTTCATCCGCTAAGCCGGGCTCCCACAGGGGACCGATGTTGTCTCCGGTCACCTGTGGGAGCTGGCGCAGCCTGCGATCGGCTGCACAGCGGCCGCCATCCACCCGCACAACAAGAACAAGAGAACGCCATGAACGCGCTGAGCCATACCCAGGGGCGGCAGGACACCCCGCTGCTCGAGATGTGCATTGGAGACGCCTTCGACCTCACCGTTTCACGCTTCGCCCGGCGCGAGGCGCTGGTGGTCCGGCACCAGGGGCTGCGCTACAGCTGGCAGACCCTGGCCGAGGCGGTCGAGCGTCACGCCCGGGCCCTGATGGCCCTGGGCCTGGAACGTGGCGACCGCCTGGGCATCTGGGCACCCAACTGCGCCCAATGGTGCATCACCCAGTTCGCCAGTGCGAAGATCGGCGCCATCCTGGTCAACATCAACCCGGCCTACCGCAGCAACGAGCTGGAATACGCGCTGAGCCAGTCAGGCTGTCGCTGGGTGATCTGTGCCGATGCCTTCAAAACCTGCGACTACCACGCCATGCTGCTGGAACTGGCGCCTGGGCTTGCTACCAGCAATCCCGGTGAACTGGCGTGCGAACGCCTGCCCCAATTGCGCGGGGTGGTCAGCCTGGCCAGCGAGCCACCGGCGGGTTTCCTGTCCTGGGCAGCAGTGCAGGCGCGGGCCGGGGAGGTCAGCACCGAGGACCTGGCGGCACGCCAGGCCAGCCTGCGTTGCGATGAACCGATCAATATCCAGTACACCTCCGGCACCACCGGCTTTCCCAAGGGGGCGACCCTCAGCCATTACAACATCCTCAACAACGGCTACATGGTCGGCGAAAGCCTGGGCCTGACCGAGCACGACCGCCTGGTGGTACCGGTGCCGCTCTACCACTGCTTCGGCATGGTCATGGCCAACCTCGGCTGCATGACCCATGGTTCGACCCTGATCTACCCGGGGGACGCCTTCGATCCGCTGACCACCCTGCGGGCGGTGGCCGAAGAAAAGGCCACCGCGCTTTATGGTGTGCCCACCATGTTCATCGCCGAGCTGGATCATCCCCAGCGCGACAGTTTCGACCTCTCCAGCCTGCGCACCGGCATCATGGCGGGGGCCAACTGCCCGATCGAAGTCATGCGCCGGGTGATCGATGAAATGCACATGAGCGAGGTACAGATCGCCTACGGCATGACCGAGACCAGCCCGGTGTCGTTGCAGACCGGCCCTGACGATGACCTGGAACTGCGCGTTACCAGCGTCGGCCGCACCCAGCCGCACCTTCAAAGCAAGATCATCGACACGGCCGGGCAGTGCGTGCCCCGTGGCCAGGTCGGTGAGCTGTGCACCCGTGGCTACAGCGTGATGCTCGGCTACTGGAACAACCCGGCGGCCAGCGCCGAAAGCATCGACGAGGACGGCTGGATGCACACCGGCGACCTGGCGTGCATGGACGAGCAAGGCTATGTGCGGATTGTCGGGCGCAGCAAGGACATGATCATTCGTGGGGGGGAGAACATTTATCCGCGCGAGCTGGAAGAGTTCTTCCTGACCCACCCGGCGGTGGCCGATGTCCAGGTGATCGGTATTCCTTGTGCCCGGTATGGTGAGGAGATCGTCGCCTGGATCAGGCTGCACCCGGGCGAAGGCCCGGGCGAGGAGCAGTTGCGCGACTGGGCCAGGGCACGTATCGCCCATTTCAAGGTGCCGCGCTACTTCCTTTTCGTCGACCAGTTCCCGATGACGGTCACGGGCAAGGTGCAGAAGTTTCGCATGCGCGAGATCAGCATCGAGCAATTGCAGCGGCCCTGATCCCGACACCGTTTGCCCAGGTATGTTACGACCGCTGCGCGGCCGATCGCAGCCTGGCGGCAGCGGCTACAGGGAATTGGCGTTCAGTGGCCATCGCCGGCGTTGCCGGCTCCCACAAGGGTTCGGTATACACCGCCCCCTGTGGGAGCTGGCGAAGCCTGCGATCGACTGCGAAGCAGGCGCAACCCGGACAGTGCGGTCAACCGGTTTCACCACCGCTGCGCAATCAATGCACATGCGCGGCGGTATGGCCGGCCTGTGCCTCTACGGGTCCCACCTCGACCATCACCTCAACCACACCGGCCTTTTCGAACTCCAGGGTCATCGCAAACTGCTCCCCGGCCTTGAGGGGCTGTTCCATCCCCGTCAACATCACATGGTTGGCACCGGGCTGGAAGGTGACCTCGGTGTTGGCCGGAATCTCCATGGCATGGGTTTGCTGCATGCTCATCATGCCGTCGCTGGCCGCCTGGCTGTGCAGTTCGGCCTTTTGCGCCCGGGGGCTGCTGACCCGGATCAGGCGGTCGGCCTGGCTCCCCTGGTTGAACACGGTGAAGTACGCAGAACCGCCGGGCAGCTCGGCCGGCAGCTCACGGGACCAGGGTTGGGTGATCACAAGTTCGCCGACGCTGTAGTCATGGGCAAAACTTGGGGCCGTGCCAAGGAGCAGGGCGGTAAACACCAGGAAACGGGAGGTCATGGGCCAGTTCCTTCTTCAGTTAACCGTACGGTTGTTGTTTTTCTGATCATTGGCAGCCATCGGCTGCAAACGCTCGGTCTCTTCGTCCAGGTAGGTCAGCACCGCGGCGACTTCGACTTCGCCCAGGCGCAGGTTGGGCATGGCCAGGCGGTTGTATTGCTCGAACAACTGCATCGCCAGGGGCTCCTGTTCGGCCAGCATGCGGTCGGGCTCCCGGATCCAGCGACTGAGCCAGGCAGGATCGCGCTGGCGCGTCACCCCCAGCAGGTCCGGGCCGATGCTGCGCGCACCGGCATGCTCGGTGTCGCCCAGGGTGTGGCAGGAGGAGCAGCGTGTCCGGTAGATCTGCTCACCGGTGCTGGGCGGGCGTATGACCGGCGAGTCGGCCATGTCGTTGGTGCCGGTGGTGGCCAGCTTCCAGTTGTGCAGACTCTTGCCCAACCGGTCGGCCAGCACGTAGGGGTTTTCCATGGGCGAGGCCTTCATCCAGCGGCCGGTGGCCTGGTTGCCGATGATCAGGCTCAGGTTATGGTCCTTGGTCGGGCCATCGTCGACGCCCTTGATGAACAGTCCGAGTTTTTGCCGTAGCTGGGTGATCTCGTCCTTGTTGCCGGTGAGAAACTGCCAGCCGGGGCCGACCTTGAATTTCCCCGCGTACTCCTTGAGCACTTGCGGGGTATCGGCCTGCGGATCAATGCTGATCGAATAAAAGAACACATCCTGACCCACCCGTTCGCCCAGCAGTTTCTGCACCTGCTTCAGGCGCGCGGTTTCCAGCGGGCAGGAGTCGGTGCAGCGGGTGAAGATGAAGTTGATCGCCACCACCTTGTCCTTGATCAGGTCGTCGAAGAAACGCACCGACTGCCCGTCCTGGTTGATCAGGGTGGTGTTGGGAAAGTAGTGCTGCCCCCATTGCTGGTCAGGGGCGCTTTCACTGGCGTTCGCCAGCGGCCAGTGCGCGCTGCCGAGTGCAAGCACCAGCAGCAGGCGACTGAATCGTGTCCAGGTATTCCAGGCCATGCCATTTCCTCCTGAAGTCCTCTTGTCCAGGCGATGCTGCCGGCCTGGACAGGAGGGGGACGGGTCAACGCACCGTGAGTGCTACCGTGAGCGACTTGCCATCGACCGGCTTGATCGTCACCGTCGGGTTCGCCGCCGGCCCGCTGCCGGTGGTGCTGGCCGACAGGCGCCAGTTACCACCCGCCATTACCGTTGCGGTGCCCAGGGTCAAGGGCCCGCTGGTGGTCGCTGCGGTGAGGGTGAGGGTGGCACCGACTTTCAGCGAACTGGTGCCGGCCAGCTCCCAGGCATAGCGGTTGTTGCTGCGCACGGTGACGCTCGCCAGGCTCGCCTTCAGGTTGTAGTCGACCTCGACCACCGCCGGTGTGACGGCGACGCGTACGTTGGCCGCCGATTCCGACACGGCCCCGCGGGCATCCTTGACCTTGTACTCGAACACCGCGGTGTAGGCCTCGCTCACCGTCGCCGGCGGGGTAAAGGTCACCCGCGTGCCGTCGCTGCTGACGCTGCCATGGCCGGAGTCCGGTTGGCCGAGGCTGACGACCGACAGCGGCAGGTCGCCATCGGGGTCGCTGTCGTTGGCCAGGACGTTGAGGGTGACAGGCACGCCAGCCTTGGTCGCACCACTGTCGTCGCTGGCAACCGGCAGTTTGTTGTCATCATCGCCATCGCCCGGGTCTTCGCCGTTGTCTTCACGAGCGCCTGGCAGTGCGGCGGAGCTGATATAGCCGACGCCATCCCAGGTCGGCATGGGGGATGGCATCAGCTCGAGCTGGCCAGGGTTCTCAAGGTCGAAGCGCAGCAGCATGGAGTTGTCTTCATGCTGGGTGTTGTGGCAGTGCTCCATGAAGGTACCGGCGAACTCGCGGAAACGGATCGCCATTTCCACCTCTTCGGAGCTGTCCACTTCCGGCCCGACCCGATAGAGGTCCTTGCGCGACCATTTTTCCCACTCCGGTGGCGCCTTGCCGTCGCGGTTGAGGATGACGCCTTCCTCGAAGTGCACGTGCACCGGGTGGCTCCAGCCGTTGCCGCCGTTCTTGATCGTCCAGACTTCCAGGGTGCCATCGCCGCCGTAGCCGGCGTCGGTCGGGCCGCTGGCCAGCTGCGGCGCGGCGGTGATCCGCCGTGGGTCCATGGCGTAGCCGAAGCCGCCGTCGGTCTTGATCGTCCAGGGCTGGGTGTCGGTGCCATCGGAGCGGCCGAATTCGAAGCTGCGATGGCGCGCCTGCTTGAGTTTGGACTGCATGGCCGGGTCGTTGCGGTCGATGGTCAGCGGGATCATCGACTTGCCGGCGGCCTTGCCGGGCTTGGCCGGTTCATAGGCGGCCGGGTCCATGGCCAGGTCCTGGCCGGTGTAGGCCTTGACGTTGAACTGCATGAACTTGCCGACCACCGGGTCGCCATCGCGCCACCTCGGGCCCTTGCTGGTCTGGTCGACCACCGCCTTGTATTTTTCCGAGAGCACGTCGGCCAGCGCGATGGCGTCCTTGCTCGGGCCCTTGCCGGTGTCGTGCTCCATGAGGTTGACGAGGAAGATCTTGTCCCCGGCTTTGATCCCGTTCTTGCCGAAGTTGATGATGATGTCGTAGCGCTCGGCGATGGACAGGGTCGGCAGGATGCCGTTGTCGTCCCGGGTATCGCCGTTACCGTTGAGGTCCATGCTGCCGTCGAACGGAATGGCATGCTCCATGATGTTGCCGTCGTTGGCGATCATGTGAAACGGCACCCGGGCATAGGAGACGCCCGACCCCCTGGGCCCGGGGAACTCGCCACCATTGCCGGCGATTTCGCGGACCACGGCGACCTTGAAGTAACGCGACACCGAGCCATTGAGGATACGCAGGCGATAGCTGCGTGCACGTACGTCGAAATAGGGTTTGTACAGCCAGTTGACCGTCATCTGGTCGCCGAGGAAACCGTCGATGTTGAAGGGGTTGAACCACAACTGGCCGCTCTGGTCCCAGGCCTTGTCGGCAAAGGTCAGGTTGACGTCATAGTCGCGGTTGCCCCACGGCAGTGCCGAACCGCTGGGCAGGCGCAGGTTGACGCCGTCTTCCAGCGCCTCGTTGCCACGGTCCAGGGCGCTGTAGTAGTTCATCATCGCCGCGTTGCCCTTGTAGACGTTGTGGGCGGTGAAATCGAGCATGTGGTCGTGGAACCAGTGGGTGCTCATGGTCTCGCGCCAGTCGCCGCGCACCTTGATGCTGCCGTTCTCGCAAGTCTTGAGCCCGGGGGTGCGGTCGTTGACCCAGAGGGTTTCCCCCGGGTTGCAGGGGAACGCCGCCCTCGGGTCCTGGGCGGCGGTGTTGATCGAGTCGTAGCCGGCCAGTTGCAGCGGCCAGCGGTAGTCGTAGTACTGCCCGGGAAAGAAGAAGGCGTTGGTGTAGCCATCGCTTTCGGCCGGGTTATGGCCGTTGTGCTCGTGGGTGCTGAGGGTGTGCAGGCCGAAGCCGCCATTGGCGGCCGGATCGATCGGCAGGGCGTTGTAGTGACGCAACAGCACGGGCTGGCCGTAACGGGCCATCAGCAGCTTGGGCGGCAGCGTGCCATCGAAGGTCCACACCGAGTTGTGGTTCTGGATCGGCATGTTGGGGTGCAGGCGGATGCCGATGCCCTTGGTCGTCCCCTGGGTGGCGGTGAGGCCCGCGGTGTTGTGATAGAGCCCGCCGGGACCGAACTCGCCCTTGCTGTAGCCATGCATCTGCTTGCTGTCGCGCAGCCCCTGGTTGACCCGCGCGCCGGCCTGCGCGGTCTTGAACGCGGCCTGGGGGTAGAACTCGTTCCAGCGTTGATGGGACCAGCCTTTTCCGGGTGGCCGTCCTTCGGCGGGCGAACCCACCGGGTGGCGGTTGAGGAAGGCTTCGATCTGCGCTTTCCAGGGGTTGCGGTCCAGCACGTTGGAATACTGCGTGGGGAAGGGCGACAGCCCCGGTTGACGCAGGAAGGCGTCCAGGGCGGCGCTGGCCGGGCCGCTGCGGGCGACGCTGTTGGGGTCCTGCTCGGGCGCCGCCCCCGTGGTCGGGATCGGGAAGGGCAGGGTGCCGGCTTCGGCCGTCGGGTCGAGTTTCTCCAGGCCGAACTCTTCGTACAACAGCATCTGCTGGGTAAAGGGCTGGGCACCGAACAAGGGGCTGGCCAGGCCATTGGTGGGGTAGTTGAACGAGGTCTGCTGGGCCGGCTGCAGGACGTTTTCAGTGCGCGGCGTGGTGCGGTCGCCGTAGGCGCCGTTGGGCAGGGCGAGCGCGCCGTGGTTGCCTTCGGGCAAGGACTTGAGCGCGTCCAGCGCGGCCTGGATGGCCAGCGGGTCGGTGGGCGCGGCGGTGTAGGCAGAGGGGTCGGTCGGTGGGGGCTGGCTGGTGTCGTCGATCGGCGCCGCACTGCTCGTGCTGGCATCGAGGGCGACCAGCAGCGCGCAGGCGATGCCTGTACGCCGGAACAGGCCAAGGGGTGAAGGAGGAATGTGCATAGCGTTTACCTCGCTCGATGCCGTGCTGGCAGGCGCAGTGGGCTGCAATCGTAAATATCAAATGGCCACTTCTATTGCGCATCAAGCAAAAACGGATCCAACTCCAGAGACGGTTAGAGAAAAGGTGTAAATAACTGATTCATAAATGATTTATTTTTGGTGAGGGGGGAGGGCGGGGAACATTGGATCCAGGTCTGGGGGAAGTTCCCCGTTATCGGTGGGCGGTACAGCGGGAGGTCGGTTACCTGAACGGTTCAGGGCCTCCATTGTGCAGCCAGCGCGCCGCTGCCTGGGCATCGCTTTCGCGGGCATCCACCCAGCGGGCACCGTTTCGGCTCTGTTCGCACTTCCAGAACGGCACGCAGGTCTTGAGCTGGTCCATGATGTAGGCACAGGCGTCGAACGCCGCCTGGCGGTGAAGGCTGGCGACGCCGACCAGCACGATCGGCTCTGCGGCGGCGATGCTGCCGACCCGGTGCGTCACCGCGACGTCGAGCAGCTGCCAGCGCTGGCGGGCGGCGGCGACGATGGCCTCCAGGCTCCTCTCGGTCATGCCGGGATAATGTTCGAGAAACAGTTCGCTGACGCCTGTGGTTGTCAACCCCAGGTCGCGCACGTAGCCGGTGAAGGTCACCAGCGCGCCCAGGCCTTTAGCACGGGCACGCAGGGTGTCGATCTGCCGGTTGCAGTCGATTGCCTTGAACTGGACGCTGATACTCACGCTAACCCCCGGTCACCGGCGGAAAAAACGCGATGTCGTCGCCATCGCACAAGGGCTCGTCCAGCGAGCAGAGCGCCTGGTTGCGCGCGCACATCAGGTTGGCCTGGCCCAGGGTCTGCGCCCACACCCCGCCGCGGCTGACCAGCAGCTCACGCAGCGCCCGCAGGTCGGTCAAGGTCGCCAGCCAGGGCAGCGACTCACACTCCAGGCCCAGCTGCTCGCGGTAGCGGGCAAAGTACTGCAGGCGAATCATGGCGTTTGCTCCAGTTGATAAAGTCCCGAGCGGCCGCCGGCTTTGCGCAGCAGCCGCACCCAGTCGATTTGCATGCTGCGATCGACCCCCTTGCACATGTCATAGAGCGTCAGCGCAGCGATGCTGGCGGCGGCCAGGGCTTCCATCTCGACCCCGGTGACGCCTTTGAGGCTGCAGGTGGCAAGGATGCGCACGGAGTCCGGCGTCACTGCCTTCAACTCGACACTGATGGCCGTCAGCAGCAGCGGGTGGCACAGCGGGATCAGCTCATGGGTGCGCTTGGCCGCCATGATGCCAGCCACCCGCGCCACGGCGAACACATCGCCCTTGGGATGGCCGCCGGCATTGATCAGGTTGAGCGTTTCCGGCTTCATCCTGACCCAGGCTTCGGCCATGGCCTCGCGGCGGGTTTCGCACTTGTCGGTCACATCGACCATATGGGCGTTGCCGCGACTGTCCAGATGGGTCAGCGCTGCCGACGTTTCAAACGGTTCGTTCATTAACACTCCGTGGCAGCCTGAAAACAGGATGCCGAACCTTGTTCAAGTTTGATACCTGGCAACTACGGCAAGTAATGACAGGCAATGAATTACCCCCAAGCGCATCCAGTCGCTTGTTTTGATCGGGTAATAAGAGGTTTCAAGTAGTGCGAAGCACTGCAAGGAAGTTAACGCTGAACAGTTAAGTCCGGGCAGTATTAGCCTTGCATACCGAGCATCGCTTTAACTTCGGCAAAACACTTCTCCGCCAGTGCCGAACGCGGTTCGGTCCTGCGCAGCAGCAAACCGATGGGGGCGTGAACGCTGGCACTGGAGATCGGCAGGATGCGGATATGCTCGCTCAATTCTTCCAGGCCGTACTGCAACGGCATGATTGCGCAGCACATCCCGGCGCACACGGCCTGGATCAGTTGATAGGTGGAGTCGCTTTCCAGCACCGTCAGCGGATTCAGGCCACGGCTGCGAAAGCTCAGGTCGACCGACTGGCGATAATGCATGCCTTGCGACAGCAGCCCCAAGGGCAGCGCGCCAAGCGCCTCCCACGACAGCTGCGGTTGTTCGAACTGGAAATGCCGGGTGTCGTACAGCAGGCCCATGCTGGTGGAGCCCAGCTCGATCACATCGAAATAGCTGGTGTTGATCTGGTCCAGGTAGCAGATGCCCAGGTCAAGCTGGTTGCGGCTCAGGCCGTCGGTGACCTGCTCCGAGCTCAGCGAGGTCAGCTGGAACTGCAGTTCCGGGTAGCGTTGGGCCAGGGGGCTGAGGAACTGCATGGGGTTGAAGCTCGACAGCGGCACCATGCCCACGCGCAGGCTACCGACAATCTGCCCCCGGCAACTGGCCGCTTCCGCCTGCAGCCCGTCATAGGCGGCCAGCAGCGTGCGTGCCCAACCCAGGATACGCTCGCCGGCTTCGGTAAAGCCCTCGAAACGCTGGCCACGGGTCACCAGCACCAGGTTCAACTCATCTTCCAGGTTGCGCAGGCGCATCGACAGGGTCGGCTGGGTGATATGGCACAGCGCGGCGGCCTGACCGAAATGGCGGGTCTGGTCCAGTGCGATGAGGAATTTGAGCTGTTTAATATCCATGACACGGCCTGGTCGAGAAAGGGGAAGGCGTAAACGGGCGTTTCAAGCATAGCGCGTGTCCTGGCCCATCGCCCTGACCGCTGAACTACCGAATGAACTTGCAAGTGGCTGCACGGTATAGCGAAGTTATCCCAGCGTCCAATGGGAATTAATGAACGGCTGATAGAGGGGGTCGATAGCGGAACGTGCCCAACACTTCGATAGAGCCGTTCGATGGGGTGTTTGGAACTGTCGATTGGACGCTGCCTTTAATTGTCTCTAGTTTCCCTGCAATTAACAGTCGTCCTGCAGAGGTTTACATGAGCATCAAACTGGATGCGGTATTTGTTCCGCTGAACATTGCGGTATTGACCGTGAGCGATACAAGAACCTTCGAGACCGATACCTCCGGCGAACTGCTGGCCAGCCGCGCCGTGGAAATGGGCCATCGCCTGGTCGCCCGTACCTTGCTCAAGGACGACCTGTACACGATCCGCGCCCAGGTCGCGAGCTGGATTGCCGACGATCAGGTGCAGGTGGTGCTGATCACCGGCGGCACCGGGTTCACCGGGCGCGACAGCACCCCCGAAGCTGTCGCCTGCCTGCTGGACAAGCACATCGAGGGCTTCGGCGAGCTGTTTCGCGCGCTGTCGATCCTGGACATCGGTACCTCGACGGTGCAGACCCGCGCGCTGGCCGGCATGGCCAACGGCACCCTGGTGTGCTGCCTGCCGGGCTCGACCGGTGCTTGTCGCACTGCCTGGGAAGGCATTCTCGCCGAGCAGCTGGATGCGCGGCATCGGCCCTGCAACTTCGTCGCCCATCTCAAGCCCGGCAACGCCTGCGAGTCGCGTCAATGAAAGGCAGTCCCTTGCTCGCCGTGGACCAGGCCCTGGACCAATTGATGCAGCTGGCGGCGCAGGCCACGCTGCAGGCGGTGGAGCAGGTGGGCCTGGAGCACGCCGATGGGCGTGTGCTGGCCCGTGACCTGCTGGCCCCTGCCGATTCCCCGCCCTGGTCCAACAGCGCAATGGACGGTTATGCGTTCAGGCTGGCGGAGGTGGCGGCGGGGCCCTTGCCGGTGTCACAGACGGTGTTTGCAGGTACGGCGCCCGATCCATTGGCGCCGGGCAGCTGTGTGCGGATCTTCACCGGCGCGCCGGTGCCGCCGGGCGCCGACTGCGTGCAGCTTCAGGAGAACTGCCGGGTCGACGCTGACGGGCGGGTGTCATCGACGGTGCCCTTGCGCGTCGGCGCGAACATCCGGGTGCAAGGCGAGGAGATCGGCGCCGGCGCGCCGCTGCTCGCTGCCGGTACCGTCCTTGGGCCGGTGGCGCTGGGTGTGCTGGCGGCACAAGGAATGGAACAGGTCGCGGTACGGCGCAAGCCCCGGGTTGCGCTGTTATCGACCGGCAATGAGCTGGCGAAGATGGGGGCGCCGCTTGCGCCTGGCCAGATTCATGACAGCAACCGGATCGTGCTTAAGACGTTGCTGCGTCGACTGGGCTGCGAGGTCATCGACCTGGGGGCGGTCGGGGACGAACTGGCGTTGATTCGTGCCGCGCTTGAACAGGCCGCCGGCGCCGACTTGATCCTCAGCAGCGGGGGTGTCTCGGTCGGTGATGCTGACTGTATCGGCAGCCTGTTGCGCGAAGGTGGGGAGGTGAGGTTGTGGAAACTGGCGATCAAGCCCGGCAAGCCGTTCACCTTCGCCACCTACAACGGTGTGCCGTTCATAGGTCTGCCGGGTAATCCTGGTTCTGCGTTGGTGACGTTCCTGGTGCTGGTGCGGCCCTACCTGCTGCGGCGGATGGGCGTTGTGCAGGTCGAGCCATTGCGTATACCGGTTGTTGCGGGTTTCGACTGGCCGACGGCGGGCAATCGCCAGGAATACCTGCGGGTACGGATCGAGCGAGGGCGCGCGGTGCTGCAGGCCACGCAGAGTTCGGGGACTTTGCTCAGTGCCGTCGAGGCCGACGGTGTGCTTGAAGTGCCGGCCGGAAAGACGTTCGACATGGGCGAGTTGCTCGATTTCATTTCCTTTGCCGGGGTGGTAGGCCCAGGTAGCTCTCATTGATCGGCCTGGGCTGGTGGAGCCCTTTTTGGGTGTTTTTGGGGGGGAGCTGATCCATTTGATGCAGCGACGCTGCTGGCCCCTTCCGCCCTTACGGCGGCCTACTTTTTTCTTGGAAAAAGTAGGCAAAACCGCTCGCTCCTGCATCCGGCCCTACGCTGCGCTCCGGGTCCCCTCGCTTCGGCGTCTTCCGGGGCCACGCGGCACTACGACTTGCTTCGCAAGTCTACGGCTCGCGTTCTTCGGCTGCGCCGAAGGTGCTACGCACCGGCCCCTCCAGACACCTACGCTCGGCCTCCTGAAGTCGCAGGTTGCGGCGTCTGTGCCTACGCGTATGAAGAGCAAAAGCCAGAGCCAGAGCCAGAGCCAGAGCCAGAGCGACTGCAAGTCGCTGTGTTCGCTTCGCGTGCGAAGCTTGTCTTGCGGTGGTGATTATCCACTGCACAATCGACTTTCGAAGATAAAGCCAGTTCAGGCGCCGCCCGTAACTTTGCGACTTCAGGAGGCTGAGTGGAGGTGTCTGTAGGGGCCGGTGCGTAGCACCTTCGGCGTAGCCGAAGAGCGCGAGCCGTAGACTTGGCGAAGCAAGTCGTAGGCCGCGTGGCCCCGGAAGACGCCGGAGCGAAGGGACCCGAAGCGAAGCGTAGGGCCGTATGTAGGAGCAGGCGGTTTTGCCTACTTTTTCCAAGAAAAAAGTAGGCCGCCGTAAAGGCGGAAGGGGCCGGCAGCGTCGCCGCAGGGAATGGATAAGCTCGCACCTTCAACACCCAAGCCCAGGCTCAGGCTCAAGTGAGAATGAAGTCGACCGGTACCAGGGGCGAAGGCAAGTCGGTATGCCCCAACGCCCCGAGGATCTCACGCTCGATGGTACGCACCAAGGCATCGGTGGGCAGGTCGTTCTCATCGCGGCCGAACGGATCCTCCAGCTCGTCGCTGATCGCATCCAGGCCGAAGAAGGTGTAGCTGACGATGGCGGTGAACAGCGGCGCCAGCCAGCCCAGCGGCTCGGCCATGGCAAAGGGCAGCAACACGCAGAACATATAGATGGTGCGGTGCAGCAGCAGGGTATACGGGAAGGGCAACGGCGTAGCCTTGATCCGCTCACACACCGCCTGGGCTTCGGACAACCCCTTCAAGCGCTGCTCCAGGGTCACGTAACGCCATTCGCTGATCTGCTCGCTGGCTGCCAGCGCCGAACACTGCGCCCCGGCCAGTTGCAGGATACCGTCACTGACGTTGTAGGCCGGCAGGCTGTTGGCCTCCGGCAGCCATTGCCTGGCCGCTGCCACTTCGTCCTCGTTACGCAGCCGGGCGTTAAGTGCATGGGCGTATCCGCACAGACTCATCAGCAGGGCGCTCCGGCGGCGCCTGTCGGTAATCACCACGCTTTCGCGGATGAACGAGCGCACCTCGATAATCACCTGCCCCCAGGCCTTGCGGCCCTCCCACCAACGGTCGTAGCAGGCGTTGTTGCGAAAGCTCATGAAGATCGACAGCGAGATCCCGAGCAGGGTGAAGGGCGTGGCGTTGACCCGGGAAAAGAACGCCGGGTGAAGGTTCTCCAGCAACACGATCAGCGAGGCCAGCAGCGCGACCATCAGGGTACGCCGGGCCACGCGCTTGGCGATCGAGCCCTTGAGCGCGACCAGCACATTGAGCAGATTGGGTTTGGGATGTACGACCATGAGTGTTCCTTAGCCACCTGTCATGTTCATGAAGCGCAGGATCTGCACGTCGCCATCGACCTCGAAGTGATGGCGGTAGGGCTTGTGCGCGATGGCGCTGCGAATGGCCTTTTCCAGCCGCTCGCTGTCGCCCGGGTGAGCGCGCAGCACCTGCTTGAGATCGGCGGAGTGCTCGTTGCCCAGGCACAGCAGCAAGCGCCCCTCGACGGTGAGCCGCACGCGGTTGCAACTACCGCAGAAGTTGTGACTGTGGGGCGAGATGAACCCCAGGCGAATGTGCGGGGCTTCGGCCAGGCGCCAGTAGCGCGACGGGCCCTGGGTCGATTCCGCTGACTCGATCAGGGTGAAATGCTCGGCGATCCGTGCGCGTACCTCATCGCTCGAACAATAGGATTCGCTGCGCTGGTGTTCGCTGATGATCCCCAGGGGCATTTCCTCGATGAAGGACATATCCAGCTCACGATCGATGGCGAAACGAATCAGGTCGATGATCTCGTGATCGTTGCGGCCCTTGAGCACCACGCAATTGAGCTTGGTGCGGCGAAAGCCGGCGGCACGGGCGGCATCGATCCCGGCAATGACCTGGGCCAGGTCGCCGGTGCGGGTCAATTCCTTGAAGCGTTGGCTGTCCAGGCTGTCGAGGCTGATGTTCAGGCGCGACAGGCCGGCATCGAACAGCGGCCCGGCCAGGCGCGTGAGCTGGGAGCCGTTGCTGGTCATGCACAGCTCGCGCAGGCCGGGCAGGGCGGCCAGCCGGGCGCAAAACTCGACGACGCCCCGACGCACCAGCGGCTCGCCGCCGGTCAGGCGGATCTTGCGGGTGCCCATGGCGACGAAGCGCTCGGCGATCTGGTATTGCTCTTCCAGGGTCAGCAGGCGCTGGCGCGGCAAGAACTGCATGTCTTCGGCCATGCAGTAAACGCAGCGAAAGTCGCAGCGATCAGTGACCGACATACGCAGATAATCGATTTTTCGACTGAAGCCGTCGAGCAGTTCTGTAGTGGCTTTATTCACGATCGCCCTATCCTCTTAAACAGACTTTCGTCGATTTGTTAACTGCGTGAATGGGGAATAACGATACGGTTGGCCGAGGATAGGCAAGGGGGCGTTGAAGCGTCAAATTGCTTTTAGTGACCGGTTGATAAGAACGCTCTATCACCGGCTGGAGCCCTTGCTACGCGTGGCCTGTAGGGGTGATAGACCGTTCCGATCAGCCTTTCATAACTTTCGATTGGACGCTGTCTGGGGCATTCAATAGGCTGCCGGCATTGCAAGACTTATGTGCCGGTTAAAACAACTCGGCAGTAACTTTCATAAGTGCTCTGCGTCCTGTGTGCCAATCGAGGAAAACCCAGATGAGTGAAGAAGAACATATTAAAAGCTATAACGCGCCGGCCGCGGGTTGGGGCGCACTTAAAAGTGTGACCAAGGCCTGGCTGGGCAGCGAAAACGCTTTCAAGAATCTTCGGATGATGCTCAAGACCAACCAGAACGGCGGTTTCGACTGCCCGGGTTGCGCCTGGGGGGAGTCACCTGAAAACGGCATGGTCAAGTTCTGCGAGAACGGCGCCAAGGCGGTCAACTGGGAAGCGAGCGGGCGCCTGGTCGACCCCGATTTCTTTGCCAGGTACAGCGTTTCGGCGCTGGCCGGGCAAAGCGACTACTGGCTGGAGTACCAGGGCCGCCTGACCCATCCGATGCGCTATGACGCCGCCACCGACCACTATGTCGAAACCTCCTGGGAAGACGCCTTCGCGCTGGTGGCGCAGCACCTGAACAACCTCGAGTCGCCCGACCAGGCCGAGTTCTACACCTCCGGCCGGGCCAGCAACGAGGCGGCCTACCTGTACCAGCTGTTCGTGCGCGCTTTGGGCACCAACAACTTCCCCGACTGCTCGAACATGTGCCATGAGGCGAGCGGGGTGGGGATGTCGGAAACCCTCGGTGTCGGCAAGGGCACCGTGGTGTTCGACGACCTCGAACATGCCGACGCCATTTTCGTGATCGGCCAGAACCCCGGCACCAACCACCCGCGCATGCTCGAACCCCTGCGCGAGGCGGTGCAACGCGGTGCCCAGGTGGTGTGCTTCAACCCGCTCAAGGAGCGTGGCCTGGAGCGCTTCCAGCATCCGCAGCACCCGTTCGAGATGCTCAGCAACGGCTCCGAGCCGACCAATACGGCGTACTTCCGCCCGGCGCTGGGTGGTGACATGGCGGTGATGCGCGGCATCGCCAAATTCCTGCTCAAGTGGGAGCGCGAGGCCCAGGCCAAGGGTGAGCCGCCGGTGTTCGACCACGCCTTCATCGCCGAGCACACCAGTGGCCTGGACGCTTACCTGGCCGAAGTCGACGCTACCACCTGGGCGCATATCGTCGAGCAGTCGGGCCTGAGCCTGGCCGAGCTGGAGCTGGCCGCGCGCATGTACCGTCGGGCCGAACGGGTGATCATGTGCTGGGCCATGGGCGTGACCCAGCACCGGCATTCGGTGCCGACCGTCCAGGAAATCGTCAACCTGCAGCTGCTGCGCGGCAACGTCGGCAAGCCCGGCGCCGGGCTGTCGCCGGTGCGCGGCCACAGCAATGTGCAGGGCGACCGCACCATGGGCATCGACGAGCATCCACCGACCTGGTTCCTCGACGCCCTGGAGCAGCGCTTTGCCTTCAAGGTGCCGCGCCTGCACGGGCACAACGCGGTGCTGGCGATCCAGGCCATGGAAGAGAAACGCGCCAAGGTGTTCATCGCCCTGGGCGGCAACTTCGCCCAGGCCACGCCCGATACCCCACGCACCCACGCCGCGCTGCGCAACTGCGAGCTGACCGTGCACATCGCCACCAAGCTCAACCGCTCGCACCTGGTGACCGGCCGCGATGCGCTTATCCTGCCGTGCCTGGGCCGCACCGAAATCGACGTGCAGGCCCAAGGGCCGCAAGGGGTGACCGTGGAAGACACCTTCAGCATGGTCCATATCTCCTTCGGCCAGCTCAAGCCGCGCTCGCCGCTGTTGCGTTCAGAGCCCTCGATCATTGCCGGCATGGCCAAGGCCACCCTGGGCAATCATCCGATCGACTGGGACTGGGTGGTGGCCGACTATGGGCGGATCCGCGACCTGATCGCCGACACCATTCCCGGCTTTGCCGACTTCAATACCCGGCTGCAGCATCCGGGCGGCTTCCACCTGGGCAACACGGCGGCCACCCGGCAGTGGAAGACCGCCACCGGCAAGGCCCGCTTCACGCCTAGCGCCTTGCCTGCCCAGTTGGTGAATGAAACCGTGCTGGCACGCGGTGAAAAGCCGGACCTGATCCTGCAGACCCTGCGTTCGCACGATCAGTACAACACCACGCTGTATGGCCTGGACGACCGCTACCGCGGGGTGTTCGGCCTGCGCGAGGTGGTGTTCGCCAACGACGCGGACATTCGCCGCCTGGGCCTTGAGCCCGGTGACAAGGTCGACATGGTCTCGCTCTGGGAGGACGGTCGCGAGCGCAGGGTGACGGGCTTCACCCTGGTGGCCTACGACATCCCGGCGGGGCAGGCGGCGGCCTACTACCCGGAGACCAACCCGTTGGTACCGCTGGAAAGCTATGGCGATCGGACGTACACGCCCACGTCGAAGTTCATCGCCATCAAACTGGAGAAGGCGGGGGCGGATAACCGCATCCACACCGTCGCCGGCTGACAGCCGCACACTCCAACTTCCATCGACAGCAACCCCCGAATGGGGTGCGGGCCGCTCGCGGCGGCCGCACCGGGGGACGGCTGCCTGTCTAAAAGGACATCCTCATGGCAACGCTCGGCGCGTTGGACCTGGCGCGGATTCAATTCGCGTTCACGGTCTCGTTCCACATCATCTTCCCGGCCATCACCATTGGCCTGGCCAGCTTCCTGGCCGTGCTGGAAGGCTGCTGGCTGAAAACCGGCAACCCGGTATACCGGGACCTCTATCACTTCTGGTCGAAAATCTTCGCCGTCAACTTCGGCATGGGCGTGGTCTCCGGCCTGGTCATGGCCTATGAGTTCGGCACCAACTGGGCGCGTTTCTCCGACTTCGCCGGTAGCGTCACGGGGCCCTTGCTCACCTACGAGGTACTGACCGCCTTCTTCCTGGAAGCGGGTTTCCTCGGGGTAATGCTGTTCGGCTGGGACCGGGTAGGGCGGCGGCTGCACTTCTTCGCCACGGTCATGGTCGCCATCGGCACCCTGATCTCGATGTTCTGGATCCTTTCGTCCAACAGCTGGATGCAGACGCCCCAGGGCATCGAGATCATCGACGGGCGCGTGGCACCGGTGGACTGGTTCAAGATCGTCTTCAACCCGTCGTTCCCCTATCGCCTGGCGCACATGGCACTGGCGGCGTTCCTCTCCACGGCATTCTTCGTTGCTGCCTCGGCGGCCTGGCACCTGCTGCGCGGTCGCAACACGCCGCAGGTACGCACAATGCTGTCGATGGCCATGTGGATGATCCTGGTCGCCACCCCGGTACAAGTGGTGGTGGGCGACGCCCACGGCCTGAACACCCTGGAGCACCAGCCCGCCAAGATCGCCGCCATCGAAGGGCACTGGGACAACAAACCGGGCGAGGCCTCGCCGCTGGTGCTGTTCGGCCTGCCCGACATGGACGCCGAGACCACCCGCTACAGCCTGGAGGTGCCTTACCTGGGCAGCCTGATCCTGACCCACAGCCTGGACAAGCAGATTCCGGCGCTCAAGAGCTTCGCCAAGCAAGACCGCCCCAACGCCACCATCATCTTCTGGAGCTTCCGGGTCATGGCGGGCCTGGGCATGCTGATGATGGCCTGTGCGCTGCTGGCCCTGGTGCTGCGTCGCAACGGTGCGCTGTACCGCAACCGGGCGTTCCTGTGGCTGGCCCTGTTGATGGGGCCATCGGGTCTTGTGGCCTTGCTGGCGGGCTGGTTCACCACCGAAGTCGGCCGCCAGCCCTGGGTGGTCTACGGCATGTTGCGCACCACCGAGGCGGCGTCCAACCACAATGCGGTGCAGATGAGCGTCACCCTGGCGCTGTTCGTCCTGATCTATTTCTCGGTGTTCACCGTGGGTATCGGCTACATGATGCGCCTGGTGCGCAAAGGCCCGGGCGCCCATGAGCCGCACCCGTCCCCCGAGCTGCCGGGCAACCACGCCACCGCACGCCGGCCACTGTCGGCCGCCGACTGAGAAGGAGTCGAACAATGGGTATTCAAGGTATCGATCTGTCGGTCATCTGGGGCGTGATCATCGCCTTCGGGCTGATGATGTACGTGATCATGGATGGCTTCGACCTGGGGCTGGGCATTCTCTTCCCGCTGATCAGCGACGCCCGCGAACGCGATGTGATGATGAACACCGTGGCGCCGGTCTGGGATGGCAACGAGACCTGGGCCGTGCTTGGCGCCGCGGCGCTGTATGGCGCGTTCCCGCTGGCCTACTCGGTGATTCTCGAAGCGCTGTACCTGCCGTTGGTGCTGGTACTGGCCGGGCTGATCTTTCGCGGTGTGGCCTTCGAGTTCCGCTTCAAGGCGCACCCGAGCAAACGCCACTGGTGGGACAAGGCGTTCATTGGCGGCTCGGTGCTGGCCACGTTCTTCCAGGGCGTGGCCATCGGCACCTACATCTCGGGCATCCCGGTCGAACATCGCCAGTTCGCCGGCAGCGCGCTGGACTGGCTGGCACCGTTCCCGCTGTTCTGCGGCGTGGGCCTGATCCTCACCTATGCGCTGCTGGGCAGTACCTGGTTGCTGATCAAGACCGATGGCATGCTCGAATCGCGCATGCGTCACTACAGCCGGCCGTTGACCTACCTGCTGGCGATCGTGATTGCACTGATCTGCGCCTGGACCGCCTGGCTGCATGAGGACATTGCCCAGCGCTGGTTGGCCGGTAGCCACGGGATCCGCTCTGCCGTAATCGCGCTACTGGCCGTGCTGGCCGTGGTGGTGATCCAGAAGACCCTGCGCAAGCGCCATTCGCACGTGCCGTTCATGGCGGTGGTGGGGCTGGTGTTCCTGGGGTACCTGGGCCTGGCAATCAGCATCTGGCCGAACATCGTGCCGCCTGCGGTGAGCATCTGGGACGCCGCGTCGCCGCTGTCGAGCCAGCTGTTTGCGCTGATCGGGGCGCTGTTCATCATCCCGATCATCCTGGTGTACACCTTCTGGAGCTATCACGTGTTCCGCGGCAAGGTGCAGGTGGGGGATGCCTATCACTGATCGATGGTGGTGTGCAGGCTGGCGTTGTGAAAAGGCCAGCCTGGCAGCCGACAAACAACGGTTATCGATGGCGTATGAAAAGTGTTATGTCGGGAAGTGGGTTAAAGGTCCACGGATGATTTCGTATCGCTATTAATATGATATAGGGTACATGGGCATCTAACACTACATGCCTGTCCCTTCAGCGGCATCGCGAACCGATTGCCATGGCTGCCAGATTTTTTTTGACTGGCCAGCTTTTTCTGCTTCACTGATCAATCAAGCAGTTCGTAAGCACTAAGATCAGCGGGCAACTGGCGAGAAACCAACGCGTCCTGTTGCTTCCTGGAAGGTAGGGGTCGTAATGATCGCGCATGCCTTGTCCATAGTCGTGAATGAACTGAACCTACACTTGCAGCAAGCGTATAACCAAAAATTGCCGGCAGTGGAACTGGGGAACATTGCGGAAGGATTTCGAGTAGGTGCTACCGGCAGCGGCGTGTCGCAAGACGTGCTGAGCATGTCGTTGGTAAATATCCAGGAAGAGAAAACGCTGAAGAACACATCGTCTCTGGTTCGCGATATCCCGCACAAAAAAGCCACCTACGAAAACCCGGCTGTTTTCTTGAACCTGCATATATTGATCGTCGCCGCACACAGCAACTATACCAATGCGCTATTGATGCTGTCCCGTGCTATCCAGTTCTTTCAGGTGCGCAACAGCTTTACTGAAAGCAGCGTGGCGCCTGCCTCCATCACAACCAATGCCCCCCCCAACGCCTTGGATCGGCTGGTCGCGTTCAAGTTGATATTCGATTTGCACTCTCCGGGGCTGGAGGAAGTTAACCACCTCTGGGGGACCTTGGGTGGCAAGCAGTATCCCTTTGTGCTGTACATCGTACGTATGCTGGAACTTCGCTTCCACAGGGTGCAGGACGCCGTCCTGATCAAGGAAGGCGAAATCACGTACACCCAGCTGGCCCCGAGTCCCGACGCCGAACCATAGACGCTGTTTCCATTCTCGAATTGTAGATTCGCGAGGTACAAAAAATGGCGGAAATATACAAGACCCCTGGTGTCTACATAAAGGAAGTTCCTAAGCTACCGCCATCAATTGCCGCAGTGGAAACGGCGATTCCCGCGTTCATCGGGTATACCGAGAAAACGGACAGTGACGAGCTCAAGAAGCCGTTCCGAATTACGTCAATGGTGGAATACGAACAGTACTTTGGTGGTGCGGACCCGGAAGATAAGATTACTGTAGATGAGACAAAAGTCTCGCAAGACAAAGTGCTAGGAAAATTCAAGGCCACGTTAAAACCAGAGGATCGTTCGAAGCACATCATGTATTACGCTTTGCAGATGTTCTTCGCCAATGGGGGTGGGCCCTGTTACATTGTTTCTGTGGGGGATTATGGGGGCTCTATTAAAATAGACGCCCTGTCAGAAGGATTGAAGCTGCTGGAGGCCGTTGATGAACCGACATTGATACTATTTCCGGAAGCCCAGTATCTGGAAAGTATCAGTGACTTCAAGACCCTCATCACAGCTGCGCTGGAACAGTGTGAGAAGCTGAAGGATCGATTTGTCATCATGGACGTACACTGGGGTGATAAAAAACCGGAAGACCCAAAATCGAACATCACCAACGTCATCAGCGATTTTCGTAACGACGGCATTGGCGGCGATAATCTTAAGTATGGCGCCGCCTACGCGCCAAACCTGCACACTGTTCTTGAATACGTAATTGATCCAAGCAAGACCAAGGTCAGCTATGGAAGGGGCGAAAAACCCAAAAAGGAGGTCAACCTGGATGCCCTGAAGCAAGACGATACCCAGGCCTACGAAAGCGCCATGGCCGCCATCCGTGATCTGCCCTGCATACTGCCACCCAGCGCTGCTATCGCTGGCATCTACGCGTCAGTGGACGCCGAGCGTGGCGTATGGAAAGCACCTGCCAATGTCAGCCTGCGCGCCGTCATCAAGCCAACGATCGAAATCAGCCATGAACAGCAGGAAAGTATCAACGAGGACGCTACCACAGGCAAGTCGGTCAACGCGATCCGGGCATTCACGGGCAAGGGCACACTGGTGTGGGGCGCGCGTACCCTGGCCGGCAATGACAATGAGTGGCGCTATGTGAATGTGCGTCGATTGTTCACCTTTATCGAAGAGTCGATCGACAAAGCCATCACAGACTTTTGCTTCGAACCGAACGACGCCAATACCTGGGTACGGGTGCAGGCCATGTGCGAAAACTTCCTGACCGTGCTCTGGCGCCAAGGTGCATTGCAGGGCATCAAGCCGGAGCACGCGTTCTGTGTGTCGGTCGGCCTGAACAAGACGATGTCGAACCAGGACATCCTGGAAGGGCGCATGAAGGTTGAGATCGGCCTGGCCGCGGTGCGTCCCGCCGAGTTCATCATCCTGTACTTCTCCCACAAACTGGCGCAGTCCTGACTCGCGCAATCGAGGTGACTCATGGCACAGGAATATCCCCTTGCGCGCTTTCACTTCCTGGTGGATTGGGGGGGCGCAAAGATGAGTTTTACCGAGGTGACCGGGCTGGTCATGGAGCGCGAAAAAATCGAGTACCGCCACAGCGACAGCAAGGACTTCAGCAAGATGGTGATGCCCGGCATGCTCAAGAGCAATAACGTCACGCTCAAGCGCGGCACGTTCGCCGGGGATTACGACTTGAGCGATTGGTTCGGCATTGTAGCCAATGAACGGGTCGAAAACAGGCGCGATGTAACCATCAAGCTGCTGAACGAAAAGCATGAACCGGTGGCCGCGTGGACGGCGACCCGTTGCTTCCCGCTCAAGATCAGCGCATCGGATCTTAAGTCCGACGCCAACGAAGTCGCCATCGAGAGCCTGGAGTTCGCTCACGAAGGTTTGAAGTTGATGAAGTTTTGACGAGCGCGCGGCATGAGCGACTACTACCCACCGTGGGGTTTTTACTACAAGGTCGAATTCAGCATCAGCAACGACAAGAACGACACGCGGTTTCAGACGGTATCGGGCTTGTCCGTCGAGTGCGACACGGAAGAATACAAGGAAGGCGGTGAGAACCGCTTCACCCACAAGCTGCCGGTGCGCACCAAGTACGCCGACCTGGTGCTCAAGCGCGGGATGGTGACCGATTCGGCGGTCGTTGCCTGGTGCCTGGACGCCTTCAGTACAGGCTTTTTTGTACCGGCCGATGTGAATGTGATTCTGATGAACGAAAAAGGGCTGCCCTTGCGCACCTGGAAGGTGGCCCATGCCATCCCCAGGAAGTGGCTGGTCAGCGATCTGAGCGCCACTGACAACGCCATCGTAATCGAGACCCTGGAGCTGTCTTACCGCTACTTCACGATTCAATAGGCGGCCTGCGCCGCCGGGGTTGCAAGCCATGCCAATCGAGATCAGGGAATTGCACATCAGGGTCGCTGTCACCCCGCCCCAGGGCGCGACGGCGTCGCCTGCACCGGCGGTTGCGGCGGACAAGGACAACGAGCACGTGCAGCAGGCACTGGTGGCCGAATGCGTGGAGCAGGTACTGCGCATCCTGCAGAATAAAACGGAGCGTTGACGATGGCTCAAGGCAAGCTCGAAAAGATGCTGATCCTGGCGTTCGAGACGTCAACCGCTGCCGAAAGCGGCGGCAAGCCTGAGGCCAGCGCGATCTTCGAGGCATTGATCAATCCGGAAACCTATTCCCTGGAATACAAGGTAAAAACCGCGGAAGGACAAGGGCAGGGCACCAGTGGCACGCAACAGAAATTTGCCTACACGCTGCCCGAAGAGCTCACCTTCGAGTTCCTGTTCGACAGCACCGGCATCATCGATGGCAAGGCAAACAAGGACGGGGTGTTCGAAGAGATCGAGCATTTTCGCAAGCTGTTGACCGAATACCGTCCTGACTCCCATGAACCCTTCCACCTGAAGTTGATCTGGGGACATTTGATCTTCAAGGGCCGGGCAGTCGAACTGGGTATCACCTACAAACTGTTCAACCCTGGCGGCCAGCCCATCCGCGCAGTGGCCAGGGCCAAGTTCAAAGGCAGCATGGAGGAACAAAGGCGGATTGCCAAGGAGGACCGCCGATCCCCCGACCTGACCAATGTCCGGGTGGTCAAGGCCGGCGACACCCTGCCATTGATGTGTTTCAAGATCTACGGCGATCCCAGGTACTACCTGGACGTGGCGCGCATCAATCACCTGTCGAACTTCAGGGCGCTGGTTCCCGGGCAGGCGCTGGTCTTCCCGCCCATCCAGAAAGCCGAGTCACTGACATGAACGATGCCTTCAGCATGCCGGCGACGGCCACGCCTGATGTCTGCACCTTCGCCCTGCTGGTCGACGGACTGGATGTATCGGGTCAGTTCCATGTGCTGTCACTGGAGGTGAGCCGGGAACTGAACCGGATTCCTTGCGCCGTGATCGTTCTGAGCGATGGCGAGGCCGCGAAGTCGACCTTCCAGGCCAGTGATACCGAGCACTTCATCCCGGGCAGAAAGATTGAAATCCAGCTTGGCTATCGCGCGAAGAATGAAAGGGTGTTCAAGGGCGTTATCGTCAAGCACAGCATCCGGGTTCGCAAGAGCGCCAGCCAGTTGATCGTAGAGTGCCGTGACGACGCAGTGCGGATGTGCCAGGAAACCAACACTCGCCATTATTCCGGCAAGACCGATAGCGAAATCATTGAAGAGCTGATCTCGGCCCATGGCCTGGAGCACCAGGTGCAATCCAGCGGTGCGGTGCTGGGCGATCTGGTTCAGTACAACGCCAGCGACTGGGACTTCATGCTGTGCCGTGCCGAGGCCAACGGCCAGGTGGTCGTGGTGGATGACGGCAGCATCAAGGTAATGCGCCCGGCAACCAGCACCGAGCCTGTCGTCAGTATCCACTATGGCGCCACCTTGATCGAACTCGATGCCGAAATCGATGCGCGGTGGCAAAGCAAATCCATACATACCAGTAGCTGGAGTGCTGTGGAGCAGAAAATCATAGTGGCCGAAGCGAACGAGAGCGCGGTTGTATCCAGCGGCAACCTGACGCCCGACCACCTGGCCGGGGTAACAGGCAGCGATGCCCGGGTACTGCGTCACGGAGGAGGCCTTGGGCAGAGCGAGCTACAGGCCTGGGCTGACGGCCGGCTGCTGAAGGAGAGACTGGCAAAGGTCCGCGGCCGGGCCAGATGCCAGGGTTTCGCCAGCGCCAAGCCGGGCAACATGCTCATGCTCAACGGTGTTGGCCGCCGTTTCGAAGGCAAGCTGTTTGTGGCCGGCGTGCGCCATCTGGTGGTCAACGGCAATTGGGAAACGGATGTGCAACTGGGGTTGAGTCCACAGCAATTCGCCTCAGCCCACGACCTGCGGCCGATGCCGGCGGCCGGGTTGCTGCCAGCGGTGAGCGGCTTGCAGATCGGCGTTGTCACCGCGTTGCAGGGGGATCCAGCGCATGAGGAGCGAATCGCCGTGCAACTTCCGTTCGTTGGCAATTCAACCCAAGGGGTGTGGGCACGCGTTGCTTGCCTGGACGCAGGCAAGCAACGCGGTACGTTCTTTCGTCCCGAGATCGGTGATGAAGTGGTGGTCGGCTTCCTCGACAGCGATCCGCGTCATCCCGTAGTGCTCGGCATGTGCCATAGCAGCGCCCGGCCGGCGCCGGAGCCGGCCGCCGATAGCAATGACCTCAAGGGCTATGTCAGCCGCGAGAAACTGCGGTTGCTATTTGACGACGACAGCAAGAGCGCACGGTTGGAAACACCGGCCGGTAACCGGATCACCCTGTCGGAAGATGCCAAGGGCATCGTCATAGCAGACCAGAACGGCAACAAGATCACGCTGGACGCCAATGGCGTCTGCATCGAAAGCAACAAGGATCTGATCCTGAAGGCCACCAACGACATCAAGCTCCAAGGCGTCAATCTCGACCTCAAGGCAAGCATGGCGCTCAAGGCAAACAGTAGCGACGCAGAACTGTCCGGGGCGAATGTGGTGATCAAAGGTGGGTTGATTCGAATTAACTGAGTCCGGAGAACGAGATGCTGCCCGCCGCCCGTATTACCGACATGATCGTGAGTAGCGCAACCCTCGGCGCACCCGTGCCGATCATCCCGCCGGGTGCGCCGACGGTGCTGATTGCCGGATTGCCGGCCGCACGCATGGGCGACAGCTGCGGCGTGGACATCATCGTCAGGGGTTCGATGAGCGTCCTGATCGGTGGTCAGCCTGCCGCCCGGATGGGCGATACAAGTGCCGGCGGCGGCGCCGTGATCGGTCCGGGCGCACCGAACGTGCTGATAGGAGGCTGACAATGCGACGCGACTTCCTCGGACGCGGCTGGTCCTTTCCACCAACATTCGATTGCTCACGCCCTGGCGTGCAGATGCTCGAGGACGAGGCAGACATCGCCTCCAGCCTGGAGATCCTGCTCAGTACCGCGCTCGGCGAGCGTACCATGCTGCCCCAGTATGGCTGCAACATGGACGAGCTGGCATTCGAGAGCCTGGACATACGCATGAAGACCCTGGTGGCGGACAAGATCGAGACCGCGATTCTCTACCACGAGTCACGCATCGAACTGGAGGGCGTGCGCTTCGACGATACGCAAGCGCTTGAGGGGGCTCTGTTGATCGAAGTCGCTTACCGGGTCAAAGCCACCAATTCGCGTTTCAACTTTGTCTTCCCGTTCTACAAGCTGGAAGGCACCGACATCAACCTCGCCACCACCGTGGCCTTGTTGCCGTAGCGCGGGTGACGGTATGCCGGTCAACGATTGCACGCACACTACCGATCCGCTGAAGCTTGTGCGCGAAGGCAGCAGTCAGGCTCAGCGCCAGGCGACGGCACTCGATCCAGCCTACGCGCCAGTGGATCAGCGTACCGTTGCGCACCATATGGTTTTTGCACGGGCCTATTCGGCGTTCCTGAAATATTTCGATGCCAGCAACACGAAAAATGGCGACTGGCAGCCGTTTTTCGCCGCAGACGTCAGTGTGCAACTTGCCATGGCCGCGGTACAGGACGTGGAGCTCTACAAGGCTTCGATATACGCCTGCTTCGATTTCCTCAACAATCGGGACAACGCATCGAACGAGGCCGAGCTCAAAAACAGGTTGGGGCAGCTGTTCGGTAGCGTGGCCACGCTCGCCGCGCAACTTGAGCAATTGAAAGAAGGGTTGCCATCGCAGTTGCCTCTGAAGGCCCAGTTGAAAAACCTGATAGGCAAGCAGCTGGCGCCTGCCTTCAAGATGCTGTTGCTTTACCACCGGGACGGTTTGCAGGTGACTGCGCCGCCCCCCAGCGGGCCCTATCACCATGAGGTCAGACCCTCCATTGAAATCCTCGGGGCGGCCTTCACCCTTGAGCACGTCAAGGCACTGACGTTTTCCAGCGACTGGATTGTCGAGGACAAGGCGACGGACTGGAAGCGGTACATCAAGCACCTCGACAACACCAAGGTCTATCCACCCACGATGATCTATGGCGGTGCGGCGACGCTGTTCAACCGGATCAACCATATCGCAACGCATAATCTGTTTACGTCGGTGTTCGAGCGTTTCCTGAAAGTCTACGCGCGCACCGTAATCGATGCCGGCGCCGAGCTGGCATCGAGCTTGACCAACAACAATGCGCATGAGCCACACTACGCACTGTTCCTGGCATTCCTGCGCCTGTTCGAACATGTGCGTGAGGAATCGAACACACTCACCGAACGTCACCTGGACTTTTACTATCGCCAGGTTTTACGTCTCAAGGAGAGGGGGGCGCAGCCGAGTCATGTACACCTGCTGGCTGAACTGGCAAAGCCTGTGTCCTCTTACCTGATCGAGGCCGGGACCCTGCTCAAGGCGGGCAAGGACGGTCTGGGCAAAGAAGCCTATTTTTCCGTGCTGCGCGATACCGTACTGAACCAGGCCCGGGTGGCTGCGCTGCAGACGGTCTATCGGCATGACGCCGAAACCATCCGCACCGATGTGCATGGCAAGTACGGCGGACGGCTGTTCGCGTCATCGATTGCCAACTCCGCCGACGGCCTCGGCGCACCGCTGGAAGACAGCGATCCATCCTGGCACCCCTTCCATAACAAGCAGTACCTGGATGGCGGGCTGGCTTCGATCAGGATGCCGTATGCCACAGTCGGTTTTGCTATCGCATCGCATTATCTGCTGCTGGCTGAGGGCAGGCGCAGCATCACGCTGGATCTGACATTGGCAAGTAACGGAGCGGTTGTCGATCTGGCACGTGATGCCAGCTGTTTGTTGACCACGGCTGAGGGCTGGCTGGAAAAACCGATACTCAAAGGGGGCATTGAACAGGGCGCATTGCGTGTCGAGTTGGTTCTGGATGGAGCCGATCCGGCCATCACGCCCTACCGGCAGAACATTCACGGACAACGCTTCGCAACCGACTTGCCGGTGTTGCAAGTACTGCTCAGGCATCGCACCAGCGAGCAGTATGCGTATGCGATGCTTCAGGATGTGGTGGTGCGCAAATATGTACTGAAGGTCGCTGTCGAAGGCTTGAAGACGCTGAAGGTGTCGAACGACTTCGGCCCCGTCGACACCTCCAGGCCTTTCCAGCCGTTTGGCGCCTTACCGGTTGTCGACAGTGCGCTGGTGATCGGATCGAAGGAGATGTTCCAGAAGCAATTGAGCAGTGCCACTGTCCATGTCCAGTGGCTGGAGGAGCCGCAGTCAGAAGACGGCGAAAGTACGGGCTGTATCGATTTCCTCAGGGCAGGGCAGTGGAGCCCAACCCGCATCGATGCGATCGATATCTGTAAAACGGACTACCCCTTGACCGGCGACCTGGAAATGTCGGTACTCGATGAACCTGACTTGTCGGCACCTGCATTTCATAACACCGAGTCCCGTCAGGGGTATATGCGGATACGGCTCAAGGGCGTTGACACGATGGCTGAATTCCAGCGCAAGTGGCAGAAGTACTTGAGCCAGCCCAAGACTCAACCCGTGCCGATACTGACCCCGCCACCGGTCATGAGCGCGTTGAGCCTGAGCTACAGCGCCAGCCAGACAGTGGTCCTGGACAGCGCGAGTGAAGCGGCCTTCGCGCAGCGCAAGAGTCGCTTCTTCCATGTCGCGCCTTTCGGCGAGGCCGAACAGCACCCGCTGCTCAATAGCGCACGCAAGGTGCACCTGATGCCGCAGTTTGCCTTTCGCAGCGTTGATGCCGGCACCGCGAGCGGTGGCGAGTTGTACATTGGCGTAAGCGGCCTGCAGCCACCTCAGAACCTCACGTTGCTGATGGAAGTAGCCCCTGGCACGGCCGATCCACTGGTGACGAAGCCTGCAGCGCACATTACCTGGAGTTATCTATGCGACAACCAGTGGCTGGCTTTTACCGACAATGCGGTGAGTGATGGGACACAGGGACTGCTGTCCTGCGGCATTGTCACGCTGAGCGTGCCGCGCGCTGCTTCGTCGACCAACACCCTTCTGGCGCCCGGCATGCACTGGATACGACTGGCGGTCGCCGACCGTGTCGACAGCGCTTGCCGCCTGTTGATGGTGGCGGCCCAGGCGCTGGAGGCCCGATTCGTCACGCTCGACAACGACCCTGCATTCACTGCCAAGGTGCTGCCGGCAGGAACCATCACCCGGCTGGCGCAGCCTGATCCGGCCATCAAGCAACTCGTGCAGCC
The DNA here is from genome assembly GCF_044769005.1 of Pseudomonas sp. NPDC090755. Taxonomy (NCBI): domain Bacteria; kingdom Pseudomonadati; phylum Pseudomonadota; class Gammaproteobacteria; order Pseudomonadales; family Pseudomonadaceae; genus Pseudomonas; species Pseudomonas sp. NPDC090755. The sequence continues at coordinate 41,690 of NZ_JBIVXC010000015.1, forward strand.
GTTCTCGACCTTCGGTGGGCGCGGTGCCGAGACTCGCGGCGATTTGCGCACGCGCATCAGTGAGCGCCTGCGTCACAAGGATCGTGCGATCACGCTCTGGGATAGCGAGCACCTGATCCTGGATGCCTTCCCTCAGATTTACAAAGTCAAGTGCCTGAACCACACGCAGTACGAATCGGATGCCAGTGGTGTTGGCATCTATCGTGAGCTGGCGCCCGGCCATGTGACGGTCGTGGCGCTGGCGAATCAGCAATTGCAGAACCAGCGCGATCCCCTGCGGCCTTACACCAGCCTGGACCTGCTACAGCAGATCGAGACTTTCCTGCTCCAGCGTTGTGCCTGCTTCGTCAAGTTGCATGTTCGCAACCCGCAGTTCGAGGAAGTCAGGTTGGCGTTCAAGGTCCGGTTGCATGACGGCTACGACGAGTCCTACCACATCACCAGGCTGAAGGAGGACGTCACGCGCTTTCTTTCACCCTGGGCGTTTCCGGGGGGCGGTAGTCCATCGTTCGGTGGCAAGGTCTACAAGTCAGTGCTGATTCACTTTGTCGAGCAGCGGCCCTACGTGGATTACGTCAGCGACTTCCAGTTGTTCCACGACATCGCAGGAGTGCCAGGGCGCAGCGATCTGGATGAGGTGGTCGGCTCGCTTGCCGTTTCGATGCTGGTTTCGGCGCCTGCCAACAAGCATGTGATCGAAGTCATGCACCCGATGGCCGCGGCGAACTTCGCCGACCACTGCCCCTGCGAGCCAACATGAGTAGCGAACCGCTCTCTATCCCCAGCCAGCCGGCATTGTCGCCTGCAGCCGACTACTATGCGCTGCGTCGTGAGGGCATCGGCTTTATCGAACAGATGGCCAGCGCCTTGTGGACCGACTACAACGCGCACGATCCGGGCATTACGATCCTGGAACAGCTGTGTTTCGCCCTGACCGACCTGGCCTACCGCAACGGTTGGGATATCAAGGACCTGCTGACGCCAGCCCGGCCTTCCGGCGACCCGGCACAACCCTTTCCCGATCAGGCATTCTTCACGGCGCGTGACATCCTGACGGTAAATCCGGTGACTGCGGACGACTTGCGCCGCTTGTTGATCGGGTTGAATGTCGTGCGCAACGCCTGGGTGTTCTGCAAGCAATGTGCTTGCGATGTGCTGTATTACGCCTGGCACGAAGGCGAGCGGCAGGTCATGTCCTATCGCAAACCCGACCCCGGCGTGCAGCCGGTGGTCCGTGTCGATGTGCAGGGATTGTATGAAGTACTGCTGGAGCTGGAAGCAGATGCCGATGCCGGAGATCTGAACGATCGCAAGGTCGACCTGAAGTCGAGCATCGAAGGGGCAGACGGCACGTCGTATGCGCTGGAGCTGGAGCTGCGTTTTCCCGAGTGGGAACTGGCACGTCCGGCTGACTGGCAAGCCTTCGTGAAGGCCGGCGATGTACTTGCGGTCAAGCTGGTGTCGCTGGGCGCCGACAAACACTACGACGTGCTGAACGACGCCGGCGTGGATCAGGCCGGCCGCGAACGCTACCTGCGCGAGCATTGGAACCATGCACTGTACCTGGGTTTCGAGGTCGTTCTACCAGGCGCGGTCGTCATTGCGATACGCAGTGCAGCGCTACATCTGTTCGGCGATAACACGACCCGCAGCAACATGACATTGGCGCGCTTGCAGGAGGTGCTGCAGGACAGCGGTTCCGGCGGCGCCATCGCACGCTACCGCAGCAAGGTAGGCAAGGCGCTCCGGGCGGTGAATGATGCCTGGCAGACACTGGCAAGCCACCGCAATCTGGACGAGGACTATTGCCGAGTGGCCTGTGTGGCGATCGAGGATGTGGCCGTGTGCGCCGACATCGAGGTTGCGCCGGATGTCGACATCGAGTCGGTCCAAGCCCAGGCGTGGTTCCTGATCGAGCAGTATTTCAACCCTGCAGTGCGGCATTACAGCCTGCAGGAAATGCTGGACGGTGGCACGTCAACTGAAGACATCTTCAACGGCCCGATGCCTCAAGCCGGCTTCCTCAAACACGATGAGCTGGCGGCCTCCAGGCTCAAGTCGGTATTGCGTAACTCGGACATCATCAACCTGTTGATGGGTATCAAGGGGGTGGTGGCCGTCGGCAACCTGTTACTGTCCAAGTTCGACGAAGACGGTGAGCTCGTCAAAGGCGCGGCAGACCCGAGCCTCGATGACGGCAAGCCGGTGTTCGACCCGCTCAAGAGCAGCGCCGCCTGGCAGCTGTACTTGAGCCCGTTGCACCAGCCGCGCCTGTATTTCAAACGTTCGCGTTTCCTGTTCCACAAGAATGGCCTGCCATTTCTGGCCCGCAGGGATGAAGCGGCAGACACGCTCATGCAACTGCGCGGTGAGGCCGAACGCAGCAAGATCAAGGATGCCGACCTGGATCTACCCGTACCCGCAGGTACCTACCGCAATCCGGCGCAGTACCACCCTGTGCAGTACGGCTTCCCGCAGGCCTACGGCATTGGTCCGCAAGGACTGTCACAGTATGCTTCACCACTGCGCAAGGCTCAGGCCAGACAGCTACAGGCCTACTTGATGGTGTTCGAGCAATTGCTGGCCAACGCCTACGCGCAACTGGGGCAGACGGCGGAGCTGTTTTCGCTGAACCCGGCGGTGTCGCAGTCTTACTTCGCCGGCACACTCAATGCCGCGCAAATCAAGTCATACAAGGATGTAGTAGAGAAGGGACTCAATGCTTTGCGTCTGAGCAGCATGACGGAAACGGCGGTCGAGTTTCACCAACGACGCAACCGCTTCCTGGACCACCTGATGGCGCGATTTGGCGAGAATTTCGCAGAGTACGCATTGTTATTGACGGATTTGAACGGGTTGCAATCGGGCCAGGCGCGCCTGATCAACGACAAGATTGCATTCCTCAAGGCGTATCCGCGCATCAGCCACGGGCGCGCCAAGGCATTCGACTACACGCTACCGGGCTGTACGCCGGACAACAGTGCCGGCATCAAGCAGCGCGTCAGTCTGTTGTTGGGCTTCGCGCAGCTACGGTTTGCCTGGGTAATGTCTGGCCCGGGCATCGTTAGCGGCTATGCGCTGGAGGATCAGCAAGCCAGGATCTGGTTGAGTGGTGCATTCGCGCAGCCTGTCGCTGCGGCGAGCGACAACGCTGCCCGGCAGTTGGCGTTTGCCCGATGCATTTCTCGCCTTTCACAGCCCGGGGCCTACGAAGTTATCCGTCAGGGTGCAGGATACAAGCTGACCGTCATCGATGTCGCCGGCCAGCCAATGGGCGAGCGCCCACAAGCCTTCACCACGCTTGCCGCTGCACAAGAGGCGATGGATGAACTGCTGGCCTTTAGCAGCAACCAGCGCATGATCGTGGTCGAACACCTGTTGCTGCGGCCTAAATTTCCAGGCGATGCGTTGTTCCCGGCAGGTTCCAGCGGCGCGTGCGGCTGCTGTGACGATGCCGATCCTTACTCCTTTCGCCTGAGCTTCGTGATACCGGGGTGGATTGCCCCCTTTAGCGACAACCTGACGCTGCGCGGTTTTGCCGATCGCACCATCGCCCAGGAGTTGCCGTCGCACCTGCTGGCGAAATTGTGCTGGGTTGGCAACGAAGGCTTTGTTCCCAACCCCTGCGCGGGGGTGGTGGCTGACGTTGCGGCGCTGTTGGCGTCCAGGTGGCGGACGATCGACGCTAAGCAGCACAGCGAAGCAGACACCTGCCGCTGCGCCGAAGCGCTTTATCTCGCCTTTTCGGCCGTTTTCACTGCCTGGTACGCGGACAGGATGCTGGAGTATCTGCAACCTGCCGCACTGCAGGCCGCATTGCAAAGCGTGTTCGCAACGCAACCGGATCGCTCCACTATTGTCTGCACGAACGCACTCGACGAGTCCGTGTTTACCGAGGTCAGGGCGCTAATGATCCGGTACTTTCAATCTGTGGCGTTCAATGGTTGGCAATTCGAGCGCTTTGAGAATGCCTGGTGCGCGTGGTTGCAGGCCAATGCCGCTTTCAACTGGACGCAAGAGCGCGTGCAGGCACGTGTACAGGCCATTCTCGATGCCGGATTGTCCGGTGCCGCCGACGAGCCCGCGCTGTGCGCCTGTGCAGCCGACCTGACCCTGGCGTGGGGGCAGGCGTTCGACGCCTGGATGCAAGCCAATATCGCCTCCGGCAGGCAACCCGTCGATTTCACGCCCTTTGCTCCGCCTGCGCTGGTGCTGTGTCCGGGCCTCGAGTTCAAGCCCGGCACTGGCGCGCAGGTCGAGGCGTTGCTAATGGACCGCTATTGCGCCTACATCGAGGTGTCTTACCGCCTGCGGGTGGTATTGGCGTTGCTTGGCAACCTGCGCAATGCCTATCCGGAGGCGACCTTGCATGATTGCGACGAGGGCAGCGACCTCAACCCGGTGCGCCTTGGCAGCACGGCACTGGGCGATCTGCCGCGACACAAGGGTGCGCTGCCAGCAGTGTCGGAGCCTGCACCATCGGTGGCTGACGGCGTGACAACCAATAGCGGGAATACCAGAAAACGTTCCAAACGCAGTAAGCCCACCCCATAAGCCCTCTGGGAAAACGGTGCTGACGATGGATGCCGAGCAGGATAAATACCCGATCTTCGAAGCCAACCAGGTGCTGTCGAATCTGCCCCTGAACCAACTGTTCGGCTACTTGAGCGAACAGGAACGCCTGACCCGCGCGAACCTGGTCGGCACCGGTATCTCGTGCGGGCTGGTGCTGCAACTGGACAGCGCGACCACCACCCTGCACATGACCGGCGGTTGTGGCATCACCACCCAAGGCTACCTGGCCGTCGAAGCCGAGAATCTGGCGCTGACCTCGTACCGGGCCTATAACCTCGTGCCCGACATGGACTATCCCTTGTTGCGCGACAAGTCCCAGGCCAGCCAACCGCAGTATCCACTCTGGGAGTTGTTCGCGGCAGGGGAGCCCAATGTCACGCCCTTGAGCTCGCCTGCCGGCTTTCTGGACGACAAGGCTGTATTGCTGTTCATCGAGCTGAAGAAAGAGGGTTTGCGCAACTGCAACCCCAACGACTGCAACGACCGGGGGTCACAAGTCACCGTCACGGTGCGACGGCTGTTGATCGATGCCGACGACCTGGCCAAGGTCATGGCCGAGGCTGCCGGGCTCGCCGCAGGCCAGACAGTGGCCGACCTCGAGGCGTCGTTGCTCGTTGGCCTGAACCTGCCCGACCTGCGACTGCCGCGCCTGGACGTACCTGAAACCGCACTGGTCAGTACCCAACAGGTATTGGCGGCATTTTACCGGGTGTTCTACGACACCGGTCTGGCCAGACACACAGGTGCGGCGCTCAGCGCTGCGTACGCGGCTTTCAAGCCGCTGCTGCAGGATCTGTACCCCAACGATCCATTCGCCGGTTTCCAGCTCAAGTTCGGCTTTCTCGAAGATCTGTCCGGCAATGCCGCCCAGTTTTATTTTCTCCAGTATTACTGCGACCTGTTCGACGACCTGCTGCGCGGCTACGACGAGATGCGCTGGAAAGGGGTGGAGCTGGTCTGTACCTGCTGCCCCGGCGAGCATCCGTTTCCCCGTCATCTGATGCTGGGTATTGCGCAGCCGGTCAGCGTTGCCAATCCCGAACTGTACCGACAAGGTTTCAGCCCTGCGTGCCTGGGCGAGCAGCAGCGCGAAGCATTCCGGCAATTGTTCCAGCGCCTTGTGGTCATGGTCGACAGCTTCACCTATCAGCCCCGGCTGCCAGATCCCTCAAGCGACGCCCCCATCGACCGGCAAGTAAGGATCACCCCCAGTGTTTACGGAGCCAGGCCGCTGGCTGAAAAAGCGCTGCCGTATTACTACGGCTTGAGCGGTACACCACCGCTGTACCACCTGTGGAACCCGGAGCACAGCCGACGCCGGCGCGCCAACCAGAACCTGGGCTATCGCAGCGACGAGTACACGCCCGCCGCCCCGCCGTTCGTGCTCGATGCCTTGCGCTACGATCTGGAGCCCTACGATTTCCTGCGCATCGAAGGCCACCTGGGCAAGCCATACCAATCCGTACTGGACACCTTGCTGCGGCTCAAAGCACGCTATCGCTTGCCGATCGAGATCCTGGCGCTACGCACAGGTGCCTTTGATGAAACGGCGCAACTTGCGGCAAGCAACAAAACGCGCTTCCCCGACCTGGAAGCCCTGTATGACGTCCTGCGTGAAGAACTGCTGACCAACCTGTGTGAAGGGGTTCGCTACCTCTACGACGTCGTGGCCAACGTGGACCTGCCAGGCGGCACTCCCAGCCACCCATTGCTGCAACGACGCGCGCCGCAGTACCGGTATGGCGGCAGCACGGTCGGTGCCTGGTATGAAAAATACCTGGCCAGCTTCCTGGCGCGGCCCTACATCGATGTGGATCAGCACAAGACCGATGCGAACGCGATCCTGACGGTCTATTGCGCGCTGTTCACAGGTACGACCGGTTTGCCGAACAGCCTGTACGCACACGTGGTGTCAATCTATTACATGAGTACGCTGTCCGAAACCCTGCCCGCCAGCCTGGACGCGCTCGCCTACGCCGACTTCGAGAACAAATGCCAGGATCTGCTCAGCCTGACCCGTTACTTTCGCAGTGACGTCAGCAAGCAGGTGACTGCTGATCTGCAGCAGTTCATTCCACAGGAAGCGCTGATCGATCACTTCGACCAGGTGTTGTATGGCTGCAACCTGGAGGCGATCAAGGCGTTGCACGAGGAGTATCTGCGCCGCCTGCGTGAATTGAAGCAGCAGCAAATGCTCGGTTACTTCCTGCGTCAGCATCCGGGTATCCAGCACAAGGCCGGCGTGCCCCTTGGGGGAACCTTCGTCCTGGTGTATCACCAGGAGGCCAACGCAAGGGCGTTCATGCTGGACGAGCGGGCGAGGGCGATGTTCGATGCGCCCCTGGCGGCTGGCGGCCTTAAAACTGCCGCGTTCGGCACCCTCGACAGCCTGGCGGTTTCCCGGGCATTGGGGCGGATCGGTCGCAACAGCACACTGGTAAAAGACCCGGACGTCCGGATGGTGCTTGCAAGCCTCACCGGCGAGGTGCCGGAGGCTGATATTCGCCCGGTGACCGAGGACGATGACGATAGCTTGATCAGCCAGTCGGTCAGATCGTTGGAAAAGGGCACGGTCATCGCCGATTTCTTTCTGCCTTATCGCTGCGCCGGCGATGGCCCGGGCGTGCAATATGTGTTGCCACTGCCGCCGCTGGGCTTGAGCGTGAAGCTGTCCTGTACCAATGAGGCGGGCAATGCCGCGACGCTGGAGCCCATAGGCGGCCAGGCGCCTTACGCCTATCAACTCGATGACCAACCCTTCAAAGCGTTGACCACGCCCGTGTTGCTCAGCGCGGGCGATCACACCCTGGCGGTACGCGACAGTGCAGGGGCACAGTCTGCCCTACAGACAGTGTCGGTGCCGTCGGCCTTGCACATCGGGCAGGAAGCGTACATCGACGACGTCAACGCAATGACGTACCAGGTAAGGTTTACCGTCACCGGTGGCGTCATGCCGTACTCGGCAGACAACGGCAGCCTTGATGTAAGCACTTATACCAGTGATCCAGTCCCTAGCGAGCAGCCCCTGCGGGTGAACATCAGTGACTGCGCCGGCTGCAGTGTGCATCGGGAGTTTTCCCGTATCGTGCCGCCCAGGTGCGATTTGCCGTGTGATGGATTGGCGATGCGTTGCGGACATCGTTTCTGGCTGCCTGAGCCCGAGCCTGAGCCGGAGCGACGGTTTGTCAGGGTACAACTAAAGGTCGATGTGTTCCGTTTCGAATTGCGCGCCGGCGGGATGGTCGATCTGACATCGGAAGTCGAAGCGATTCTTTCGGGCGTGAGTAGCGACGACCTCAACAACAACTTTGACGCTGTTGCTCAAAAGTGGACCGATCAGATCAATCGCTTGATCGCCGGTGCCATCGACGACGATGACTGGCTGCGCCTTGATTACACGCGCAATATCGGGGGTATGGCCGTACTTGGAATCGAGTATTTCGTGTGCCTCAAGTTCGAATTCCGTATTCGGGCAGTCATCATGCGTTCCAACATCGACACGAAATTGCCGATCGAGACGCTCTACACTCCCGCAGGCACAGAGATCAATGTCGGCCCGGATTTCCCTACGGTTGTCATTCCCCCGTTCAACTGCTCTCGAATCGCCAAATGCGACCCTGAGCGTCCGGTGACCCATGACTGCACGGACGTCGACCTGACGTTGAAAATCAACCAGCGGCTTGAAGGAAACCAGCTGACACTGAAATTTACGGCGACAGGTCGTGACAAGCCAGTTGCCTTTTTGTGGGAAGTGCAGGATTGCTTGCCATCGGTGTCCGCAAACAAGTCCGACACCTTGACCGTTATGTCCGGCTCGCCGACCGTCAAGTCGATCCGGCTTACAGCCTTCACTGAACGGGGCTGTGCCGTTGTGGCCACAGGCCAATTCACCGTGGGGTAGCCGCATCATGCCGCCGAAACCGCCCCACTGTATCCGCCGCCAGTACCTCGACGTCGAGATGCAAGGCAGCGAGTCCGATGCCTTTGCCCTGCAGGGCAAGTTGGCGGCGTTGCTTCGGCAGCGGCTGATGCCGGTGATCGAGCAGGCGCTGGACCGCTACAGCCCGGCGCAAGGCATTCTGCGCATCGAACGGCTGGATATCGACCTGGGCAGCATCGCACTGGAGCGGCTGGAGCAGGATTTGCCGCAGGTGCTCGGGCAATGCGTCGAGCTCGCCCTCGACGCACGCCTGTCACGCTACGGCGGCAGCCAACCGGTCAGCCAAGATGGACCTGTACAGGTCATCGACAGTGTGCAGGCACTGGACGAGGGGCTGGCTTGGTTTCTTCGATATGGCACGTTGCCTTGCACACTGTATCTGGCCAGCGGCATGAACCTGGAAAGCACCCTGGTAGCCGCCTGGCGTGCTGCTGGTTCAACCTCGTCATTGGCGCTCGCCCCCTTGTTGCTGCAGGCGCTAGCAGGGCAGGCGGCACTCGAACGCCTGGCGCGCCGCTTTACCGCCCGGTTTCACCAGGCCTTGTTGAGCCGGCTGTCGTCGCCAGCGGCAGCTGCACTGGGACTGGGGCGCCAACGCCTGCACGCAGGCGTGTTTCCTGCCGACAGGATCCGCGCTGAACGTCTGCTATGCCAGGCAGCGTTTACCCGGGTGCTGCAGGCCAGGACCTGTACTGCCGAGGATCTGGTCGAGGATGCGATGCATCTGGACAAGGGCGCGTCGGCTACCCGGACCGGTACAGAGGGGCAATATGGAGCGTCAGAAATACCTGTCGAAGGCGTAGTCACAGGCGCAACGGCTGAGGATCACCTCAGCCATGCTGACGAGGAAGAAGGGATATTCATCAACAATGCCGGCTTGGTCCTGTTGCACCCATTCCTGAGCCGCCTGTTCGAGGCATTGAAGCTGAGCGAAGGCGAAAGCCTGTTGCAGCCCGGACGGGCGCTGGTGCTGTTGCACTTGCTTGCCAGTGGCCAGGTCCAGGCGCCGGAGTACGAACTGGCTCTGCCCAAGCTGCTGTGCGGGTTGCCGCTGACGGCAAACGTGGACATCGACCTGGTGCTCGGTGCTGAGGAAATAGACGAGGCACAAGGTTTACTGGAGGCAGTAATCGGCCATTGGACGGCGCTGCGCAATACCTCCAGCGATGGCTTGCGCGGCACCTTTCTGATGCGCCCTGGGAAGCTTGCGCGGCGCAACGGTGAATGGTTGTTGCAGGTAGAGCAGCAAACAGTGGACATCCTGATGAGCGAACTGCCGTGGGGGGTCTCGGCGGTTCGCCTGCCCTGGATGGAACAGATCCTGTGGGTGGAATGGGCTTAGCGAGCGATCATGAAAGCGAGCGCTGAAAAAACTGCATCGACCACGACCTCGGCCAGTACTCACGAGACGAGCCATCACGCGTCTGGCAAGGCGTCAGAGGGCAGTTTTTTCTCGCCAGTGCGCCAGACCGGTGCCGTCCAGTTCAAACTGTCGGTGAGCCAGGCCGGCGACAGCTTCGAACAGGAAGCGGACCGCATGGCCGATAAGGTCATGGGCGCACCGGCACCTTCACCAGTGAATCTGCAGCACACCCCATCCCGGCAACTACTGCGCAAGGAAAGTGGCAGCACGCCGACCGTCGATGCAGCCACCCAGTCGGCAATCGGCAGAAAGATGACCTCCGGGCAACCGCTGTCCAGCGAAGTACGCGATTTCATGGAGCCACGTTTCGGCGCCGATTTCAGCAACGTGCGCATTCACAGCGATACAGAGTCGACCAGGCTGAGCAACCGCTTGAGCGCGCGTGCCTTTACCTACCAGAACCATGTGTTTTTCTCCGATCACCAGTACCAACCGGGCACTGGCGAGGGCAAGCACCTGCTAGCCCACGAACTGACCCATACGCTCCAGCAAGGGCATGCTGTACAGCGCAGCGCCGCGGTATCGAGCAGCGCCAACACACCACAGATCCAGCGCTTCGGGGTGCAGGATGCGCTCGATCGCTTTGCTGAAAAGGCCCATTACCTGCCGGGCTTTGCCCTGTTGAGCATCGTGCTTGGCTTCAACCCGATCAACCGCCGCAAAACCGATCGCAGCGCGGCCAGTATCCTGCGTGCGTTGATCGAGGTGCTGCCCGGTGGCGCCGTGATTGCCCAAGCGCTCGACAATCACGGCGTGTTCACCCGCGCTGGCACCTGGGTCGAACAGCAACTGGCGGTGCTGGGCGATGTTGGCAGCGATATCGTCGCGTCACTTGCAGCGTTCATCGACGCGTTGAAGTGGAGCGATATTCTGCACCTGGACGATGTATGGGAGCGTGCCAAGGCGATATTCACCCAGCCGATTGCACGCTTGCTGGCGTTCGCGGCCAGTGCGGTGACAGGGCTGATGGCGTTGATCAAGCAAGCCATCCTGCGGCCGCTGGCTGCCTTGGCGCAGGGCACTGCGGCTTACGATCTGTTGAAGGCGGTGCTGGGACAGGATCCGATTACCGGCGACCTCGTGCCACGCACGCCACAGGCCTTGATCGGCGGATTCATGAAGTTGATCGGCCAGCAAGAGGTGTGGGAGAACATCCAGAAAAGCAACGCCATCGGCCGCGCCTGGGCCTGGTTCGAGAGGGCAATGGGCGGTCTGCTCGGTTTCGCCCGGTCCATACCGGCACAGATTGTGGAAACGCTATCGAGCATCACCTGGCAGGATGTCGTCACCCTTAGCGGTGTGTTTGCCAAAGTGGGCAAGGCCCTGGTGAACGTGGGCGGGCAGTTTTTCAGCTGGGCCGGGGCGCAAGTCATCAGCCTGCTGGAAATCATCTTTGCCGTTGTTGCGCCCAATGCCATGCCCTACATCAAAAAGGCGCAGGGTGCGTTTCGCACCATTATCCAGAAGCCGATTGCCTTTGCCGGCAACCTGGTACGCGCCGGGAGGATGGGTTTCGAGCTGTTTGCCGCCAACATCGGTGCGCATTTGAAAAGCGCACTGATCAAATGGATCACCGGCCCCTTGGGGGAGGCGGGCGTTTACATGCCAACGGCCTTTAGTCCGATCGAAATCGCCAAGCTGGGGCTGTCGGTGCTCGGCCTGACCTGGCAGGCCATCCGCGCCAAACTGGTCAAAATCATCCCTGACCCGGTGCTGGCGGTGCTGGAGAAAACCGCCAGCGTGTTGGTGACCTTGGTGCGTGAGGGCCCGGTGGCGGCCTGGCAGGAAATCAAGAACGAGTTGAATGCGCTCAAGGATACGATGATCGCCAAGGTCACTGAAATGATCACCAGCGAAGTGGTCAAGGCGGCCGTGGTGAAACTGGTGAGCATGCTCAACCCCGCCGGTGCGGTGATACAGGCCATCATCGCGGTCTGGAACACGATCAACTTCTTCATCGAGAAGATCAACCAGATCGCTGGTGTGGTCGCCACGTTTATCGATTCGATTGCCGAAATTGCCGCAGGCAGGGTGACGGGCGCGTCGAAAAAAGTCGAGCAGACCATGGCCAATACGCTGACCGTGATCATTGCGTTCCTGGCCCGGTTTGCCGGGCTGGGAAATATTCCGGGCAAACTGGTCGGCATCATCAGGAAAATCCGCGCGCCCATCGACAAGGGACTCGACAAGATCGTGGCGTGGCTGGGCAACCTGCTCAAGAGGATCGGCGCGGCGGCGAAGGCGGGCGTCAAGAGTCTGGTGAGTTGGTGGAAGAAAAAAGTGCCTGTCAGTGGAGGGGGGGAGAACCACACGCTGACGTTCGAGGGGGAGCGCAAAAGGGCCCGGCTGGTACTGCGATCCACGCCACAGATGCCGTCCGCTTTCTTGAAGACCATGGCCGAGAGCCAGCTCGTGCCTGAGGTAACCTATCGCCAGCCCGTCGAAAAAGTGGAAACCCAGGAAGTCGCCATCGCTTATGTGCAGTCCCAGCTGGCCTCCTTTGACGATAACAACGATGCTACTGCAACGGGTAAGCGCGCCGACGAGGCCGACCAGTTTGCTATCGAGCTGGATAACAAGCTGGAGATTCTCGGCAGGTATCTTGGCACTACGTTGGATGGCTGGGGTGTGAAGAACCCAAACATCAAAGCCAAGGATATCGATCTGCCGCGTGGTAGCTTCAGTTATCAGCAAAAAGTCGACATCGCTGCCCAGCACAGAAAAATGGGCGGTGGGCATGAGCTACGGGAAAACAAACAAGGCGACCTGATCAATGTTTCCCGCGAAAAGGGCAAGGAACTGGCACGGCGCCACGTGGTGTCCGCCCACGACATGTCTGAACACTACACCAAAGCGCTGACCGGCAAAAAAGCCTCCGAAGCCAAGCTCTTGCTTGAGCAGCGTGGCTCTATTGCCCAGGCACGTACCTTTGTGAGTGGCTTGACGGTAGAAGCCATCCAGGTTGCCGCCAAAACCCGATACTCGAAGTTTTTTGGCTACCTGCGCAATATGTTCATCGGTGACAGTCGGCAAAACAGTGCGATCCAGGAAAAAATTGATCGTTATCACCCCGCTATGCAGAAGGCCGATGGCACACCGGATGAAGAGAAAATCGATGGACATGTGCGCCATATGAAGCGCGCCTGGGCAATCGACTACTCGATAACAATTTCCGGCCTGGACAAACAATAGGGAGCGCAAAATTGTCGACCGACAATCTCCAGACAGCCCTGCACTACCTGCGCGCTGTCATTGTGGCCCGGCTCCAGTGCGCATCGCCTGAGGCACTTGAGCAAACCGTCAACGGCACCGCCTACTACGCGGACGATTCGCCTTTCGCACAGTTCATCGAGGCGCACGCGCCCAGCTTCGAGGAGTACATCGTGTTGCTGCTGGCACTGTCGCCGAATGTGCTGCCGACGTTCTTGAGTGACATCATCAGCACCTATCTGCCAACCGGTGGCGACTTTCCTGCGTTCGGTGGCGTCAGGGGCAACGGCCACCGTGGCGTGATCCCTACTGGCGAAACGGCGCAATTCATCTTGGCCGGCGACAACCTGGTCAACCGGATGCTGGTGCAGCGCATGTTGGGCAGCGAGCACTGGTTCGCGCGCAAGCACATACTCTGGCCGGAGGCGGTGCGCGAGGGCGAGCCGACGATGAGCGGACGCTTGATTCTGGCGCCGGAAGTCGTGGAGTTGCTCACGGTCGGCACCGTCAGCAAACCGCGCTTTTGCAGCGAGTTCCCCGCCGAGCACCTGCAAACGGAAATGGACTGGAGCGACCTGGTGCTCAACCAGGACACCCGCAAGCAAATCCGTGACATCGAAAACTGGAACCTGCACAAGGACACCTTGTTGCACGACTGGGGCATGGGTCGCAGGATGAAACCAGGCTACCGGGCCTTGTTCTATGGGCCGCCCGGCACCGGCAAGACGTTGACTGCAACCTTGTTGGGCCAGCAGACGGGGCGGGAGGTGTTTCGCGTCGATCTGTCGCGCGTGGTCTCCAAGTACATCGGTGAGACGGAAAAGAACCTGGCGCGGCTGTTCGACAAGGCCGAAAACAAACAATGGATCCTGTTCTTCGACGAAGCCGATGCCCTGTTCAGCAAGCGCACCGATGTGCGCGACTCCCTCGACAGGCATGCCAACCAGGAAGTCGCGTACTTGCTGCAGCGCATTGAGACCTACAACGGTCTGGTGATTCTGGCCACCAACCAGCGCAGCAATATCGATGACGCCTTCGTGCGGCGCTTCCAGGCGATCGTACACTTTCCAATGCCCGGGCCAGTTGAACGCGAAGCGATCTGGTGCAAGTCCTTCCCGCCACAGATCGAACTTGCGTCAGACGTGGACTGGCGGGAAATCGCAGGACGCCATGAGCTCAGTGGCGCGAGCATTCTGAATGTCAGCCACTATTGCGCACTCGAGGTGCTGGCCAGTGGCACGCACCGCCTTGACCAGCAGCAGCTGGAAGCGGCCATCCTGCGTGAATACGTCAAGGAGGGAAAAATTATCTAGTCCCCGTCTGGTCTATTCATCTGCAACCAGGCCAGCCAGAGCGGTCACCCGCCACTTGACCCTGTGCAGGAGCATGGACGGTGGGGGTAATTCAATCCAGATCATATTCATCACAGCGTACCGCCTGTCGCTGTTTTTGCCCGAAAAATGAACGATCGGAAAATACAGTCCTCTGATTTCCCAGCAGACCGGTCCGCAGTGATCGTGTTTGCTCTCCCCAGTAAAAAAATGGACGTTCAACCTCATCTGCATGGTATGGCATGCACATGGGGATTTTTTTTACCTGAAATCCGGAGTAAAGACATGCCCCCATCAATGACTCGCCAAGCGAGTCGCTGCGTTCCCGTCATGCCGGATTTTTGATCTGGTCTGTTTATCTGAACTTGAGCCTGTAGTTGCGACCAAGGCGTTCGTGCGCCGGTTGCATGGTCATTCAGCAGTCATGCATTACGTGGAGAAGTCGTCGTGGAGATTAATACAATTATCAGCCTGTTCGGGCAGAAAGAATCCATGGAACTTGTGCGTCTGGCGGTTATTTATATCCATCTGTTGGCCTGCTGCGTCGCCATTGGTCTGGTGTTTGCCAGCGATGCGGCAATGGTCAAGGATTTATTGAAAGGTCGAACATCGAGTGGGCACGATGACGCTCACATGGAAAGTTTGCAGAGGTCTGTTGCCAATGCACTTATATTGTTATGGCTGACCGGCGCAGCGATCATTGGCGTCGACTATATAGAAAAAGGCATGGCCTATTTTAATAATCCAAAACTTCACGCCAAAGTCATTATTGTCTTGTTGTTGACCTTTAACGGCATGTTGCTGCATCGCTATGTATTGCCGGCCTTGCTCAAGGCCGGGTCACTGCTTGACCTCAAGGTCGGTGTGCGAATGTTTGCCCTGTTCGCTGGCGCACTGTCGGGCGTGTCGTGGTTGTACGCGGCCATGCTGGGGGTCGGCCGGCCACTGGCCTGGAAGTATTCGCTGACCGAGTTGCTGGTGGCGTATCCGCTGTTGATTGCGCTCGGGTTTGCGCTGATGGTGGTCCTGACCCAGTGGGCGCGTATTCGCCGCATGGCCGTGGCGGACCAGCCGGGCCCATGGCTGCTTGCGGGCATTCACTCGCGTTGAACGGCTGAAACGATCGGAAAAGGCAGTGAATCTGCCAAGCCTCGGCCCCCTCCCAGTGAGGGGGCTTTTGCGTCGCTTGTCGCCTGAGGGTGAGCGTAGTGTAATTGAGCGGGCATCTGCGCCTGTTTCAGTTGTTCTGTGCGAAGGAGTTGACATGACGATCGATTGGCCCGCTTTCACCCCGTGGTCGGCCTTGTTCGGCGGCGTGCTGATCGGCCTTGCCGTGAGTCTGTTTGCGCTGATGAATGGTCGTATCGCCGGCATCAGCGGCCTGCTGGGCAGTGTGCTGCAAAAGGAGGGCGAGGGCAGGGGGGAGAAAGCACTGTTTCTTCTGGGCGTGTTGGTGGCGCCGCTGGTGTGGTGGTTGTTTTCGCAGGCGCCGATCGTGCAGTTCCAGACGGGCTGGACGGGGTTGCTCGTAGCCGGTCTGCTGGTGGGGGTGGGCACGCGCTACGCTGCCGGTTGCACCAGTGGCCACGGTGTCTGCGGGCTGGCGCGGCTGTCGCCTCGCTCGCTGGTCGCCACCCTGTGCTTCATGAGCACAGGGTTTGCCATTGTATACGTCAGCCGCCACCTGCTGGGAGCCTGATCATGCGATGGTTGACGGCGTTTATCTGCGGCGTGCTGTTTGGCCTTGGTCTACTGTTGGCGGGCATGGTCAACCCCACCAAGGTGCTTGGTTTTCTCGACCTGGCCGGACAGTGGAACCCATCGCTCGGCCTGGTCATGGTGGGCGCCATCGGCGCGGCCCTGATACCCCTGCAATGGAGCAGCAAACGAACACGTTCGATGCTTGGCTTGCCGATGCGCATGCCCACGACGCGAGCACTGGATCGCCGCTTGGTGGGCGGCAGCCTGGTATTTGGCGTCGGTTGGGGCATCGCCGGTGTCTGCCCGGGGCCTGCGCTGGCCCTGGTGCTGAGCGGCCACTGGCAAATACTGGTGTTCGTATTCGCGATGCTGGCGGGCATGGCGATCTTCAACTTGCTGCAAAGCCGGCCCTGAGCCCGGCCCCGATTACAGTAGTACCGAAGGGCCTTTACCGTAGCCATGCAGCATTGTCTCCAACGCCGGCATGCGGGGCACGTTGTCCTGTATCAGTGCAAATGAGTGCGGCGCGCTGAGCCGGGCATTGAGTCGTTCAACGAAGTCGGTCGCTTCCTCAAGACTGCGAAAGCTCACCATCCAGACATCCAGATGAACCCACCAACGGTCCTGACGTGAATGATCTTCAATGTAGATGTTCATTTGAGGCTACTCCGTTGTCGATGCGCGGGTTTGCACGGGACGCCGGTCTCGATCAGGGCGTTATGGCGACCTTCATCACCCCATCGCGTTGATGCGCAAACAGCTCGTAAGCGGCTTCGATGTCGTCGAGTTTGAACCGGTGCGTCACCAGGGGCCCCAGGTCGATGCGCTCGTTGGCGATCACCTCCATCAGGCGCCGCATACGCTCCTTGCCGCCGGGGCACAGGGTGGTGACGATGGTGTAGTCGCCCAGACCCGCAGCGAAGGCATCGAGGGGAATGCGCAAGTCCGAGGCATAGACGCCGAGACTGGACAAGGTGCCGCCCGGGCGCAAGACCCGCAGCGCGGATTCAAAGGTCGCTTGTGTACCGAGCGCTTCAATCGCCACATCGACCCCGCGCCCGTTGGTAATCGCCATGATCTGCTCGACGACATTACCCTGGGTGTAGTCGACGATGTGGGTGGCACCCAGCTGACGGGCTACCGTCATGCGCGCATTGACGCTGTCGACCCCGATGATCATGCCCGCCCCTTTGAGGCGGGCGCCGGCTACCGCACACAGGCCAATGGGCCCGAGCGCGAAGACCACCACGGTATCACCGATCTTCACATCGCCTCGCTCTGCGCCGCAGAACCCGGTGGACATGATGTCCGGACACATCAGTACCTGTTCATCCGTCAGGTGATCGGGGATCAGGGCAAGGTTGGCCATGGCATCCGGCACCCGGACATACTCGGCCTGGCAGCCATCGATGGTGTTGCCGAACTTCCAGCCACCGATCGCCTTGAACCCATGCAGGGCGCCGGGCCCGTCCTGGGACGCGCAGCCACACAGGCAGGCATTGCTGTAGCCACTTGGGGTGATTGCACCGGCGATGACCCGCTGGCCTTCGCTGAAGCCTTTGACCTGGGCGCCGAGCTTTTCAATGACGCCGACGGGCTCATGGCCGATGGTCAGGCCTTTGGCGACAGGGTATTCCCCCCGCAGGATGTGCACGTCGGTGCCGCAGATGGTCGTGGTGGTGAGCCGCACCAGGGCATCGGCAGGGCCTATGTCCGGAATCGGCTTCTCATCCAGCACTATCCGGTTCTTTTCCACAAAAATTGCAGCTTTCATGGTCGCCATGGCATCGATTCCTTTTTGAGAGTGCGGCCTTCACCTGTGTTTAGCCTGCGCTGAAAATCATCGAATCAATTGACCGGGATCAAGGATCCACCTCCGTTTGCGGTGGAGCGGTTACCGTGCGTCGGACCACGCATGACTGCAGTTGGGCCTGCGCCGGACGGTCCGGCATTTCGAGGTGCTTGGCATCGGAACTTGATACAGGTCAAACACACAGCCTAGGACAGATGCACGATGGCAGGTACCAACTCATCGCTAAGTGCGAGGTGTGTCATGTCCGACTATCAACGCGTGCTGCTGATTGCTCCCCCGCTGATGCAGCGCACAGACGCTTATGACCGTGCCGCAGCCCTGGCCAAAGCCAAGGGCATGGCGTTGCATATCGTGGCGTTCGATTACCTGGTGGGCCTTGCCACCGCCGGGTTGGTCAATGAACAGGCACTGGCTGTCATGCGCCAGGCCTATGTCGAGAAGCATCATCAATGGCTTGAAGAACAGGCCGGCCCGATGCGCAGGAACGGGCTCACGGTCACTACCGAAGTCGTCTGGGTCGATGATGTGCTCGACGAGATCCTCACCCACCTCAAGGAGCAGCCCTTTGCCCTGGTGGTCAAGGATATCGAGCACGAATCGCGCTTGATGCGGGCGATGTTCACGTCCCTGGATAACCAGCTGCTGCGGGAAACCAGGGTGCCCTTGCACTTTGTCAGCAAGGCCGGTCACGCCACGCCGCGCAAGGTGCTGGCTGCGGTCGACCTGTCGCGTCCTGACGATCAGTTCCCGGGCTTCAATGACCGCATTGTCAATGAAGCGCTGAAACTGGCCATGCAGTGTAAGGCACAGGTGCAGATCCTGTATGCCTACGACCTGACTTCCCTGCAGACCGATGCACAAACCCTGGGCCGTAAATCGTTCCTGTTTGGCTCCAACGTTGCCGAAAGCCTGCATGAGGCGCAAGGCGCCGCCTTCCGCGAGCTGGCCGAGCGCAACGGGATTGATCCGGAAAATTGCCATATGATCATGGGGGACCCGGCAAAAGTCCTGAGCATTTTCTGTGAAGCCCAGGATACCGACATTGTCGTGATGGGCCGTGTGCACCATCGTGGACTGGCCAAGTACATCGGCAGCACGGTTGAGCGGGTGCTGTACAAGATGCCGAGCAGTGTCCTGGTGGTTGCCCCGCAGTCCCCGGTGGTCTGATGCGTGATTGCGTGTTCAGGCAATGACCTGGTTCGAGGGCGTTGTGCAGCTACTCACGGCCAGGCCCTGGATGCTGTCGGGGTTTGCCGCTATCAGCCTGGGCGTGGGCGTCATTGTCCAGCATCGTTACACCGTGCTGGTTGGCAAGGCGATCTTCAATCCTGGCGCGCCAGGTTGGCGGGACAAGGTCGAGCGTATGGCGACCTGTGCCAAGGAGTCGAACCTGGTGCTGTGTCTACTCCTGGCCGTAGGGATAGGGTACCCGACGACCCTGTACTTTGCGGCGCGATCGATCCGCGCCATCGCTGCGGCCTGCGAAGCCAACCTCAACGACCCGTTGGTGATCCCGGGCGAAGATGGGCGGTCGATATCGATTGCTTCGCCCGTGTGCCAGTGCTTGTCCCAGGTGTTTCTGGACCGCAACGGCGTCGTGCGGCTCGCCCTGTTCGATACCTCAGCCCTTGATGTGACGGACTAGCAGGGCATCACCGAAGAGGACGAGCAGCACTGTTTGGACCGTGTTATTCCGGCGGGACAGCCTACCCCCGCGCAACGCCCGTCAAGCCAATGAAAGGCGGTGGATCACCTGGCAGGCATCGTCGGGACCACGGCTGGTCGAGAAGCCGAAGTCACGCGCCAGGTCGTGCATCGCCGCGTTCGCCGCGACGTCGATCGAAAACATTGTCTTGAATCCGTTGGCCCGGGCCTTGTCGATCAGGTGGCCGAGCAACAGTGCCCCCAGGCCGCGGTCCTTCCACTGATCATCGACCGTCACCGCGCATTCGCATTCATCCGCTTGCGCGCAGGCTGCATAGCGGCTGATACCGACCTCCTGCAGTTCGCCATTGACGTGGGCCAGCGCCACATAGGCCATGCGCTGCGGTTGGTCGACGGTCATCAACTGATCGAGCATCGCCTCGCCTGGCTCCTTGATCTGGCACAGGAAGCGAAAATGCCGTGACTGCGGTGAAAGACGCATGATGAAGGCTTTTTCCCGTTCGCGATCCTCGGCACGCAAAGGCCGGATCAGTACGTGCCCGCCGTCCGTCAGCGGTTCTATCCAGTGCTCGCCGTGTTCGGCCGCAAACGCGAGGGAAGAGGGTGCTTGTGCATTGGGTTGAACAGATGCCATGGGAGTTACTCCGAAGAGAGAAAGGTTCGTACCGCACCCTTTCTGTCTACACCTGTGGGATTTGCGTGGGTTGATACAGGTCAAGCCCAAGGTGTGATGCTGATGAACGGTCAGGTCGTCGCCTGCCGAAAATGCCTGCCAATACGGGTGTTCGTACTGAAAATATATTCAATAAATGCCTATCGCATTATTGAAGATATTTTCAGTATCGCCTAGGATTGCCGCCAGCCTGACAAGAACAAAACGAGGTGAAGCGGTGACTGTGTTGAAAGACAGGGCCTATTGGCTCGAGAAAGCTCAAATGCTGCAGATTGAGGGGCGGGCGTTTATCGATGGCATCTATGTCGATGCCCGTAGCGCTGCGACCTTCAGTGCATTCAGCCCCATCGACGGCGCGTTGCTGGCGCCCGTGGCCTTGTGCGCCGGGGACGATGTGGACCTGGCCGTGGCCGCTGCCCGTCGCAGCTTCGAGGCCGGTGTCTGGTCCGGTCTGGCGGCCCGCGAGCGCAAGGCGGTGTTGTTGAAGTGGGCGGCGTTGCTGGAAGCGCACACGGATGAACTAGCCTTGCTGGAGTCCCTGGACAGCGGGAAGCCGATCGCCGATACCCTGGGTGGTGATCTACCTGGCACGATCTACTGCCTGCGCTGGTTCGCTGAACTGATCGACAAGGTGCACGGCGAAGTGCCAGCGACCGACCCAGCGTTCTTTGGCACCGTCACCCATCAAGCCTTGGGCGTGGTAGCGGCGGTGGTGCCCTGGAACTATCCGTTGCTGATGGCCGCCTGGAAGTTCGCTCCGGCCTTGGCGGCCGGCAACAGCGTCGTTCTCAAACCGTCGGAAAAAACGCCACTCAGTGCCTTGCGCGTTGCCGCCCTGGCGATGGAGGCGGGCCTGCCTGCGGGTGTGTTCAACGTGGTCAGCGGTGATGGCGCCGTCGGCCGTTGCTTGAGCCTGCACGGCGATGTCGACTGCATCGCTTTCACCGGTTCAGGCAAGGTCGGGCGGGAAATCGCCCAGAATGCTGCTACCTCCAACCTCAAGCGTGTGTGGCTGGAGCTGGGGGGCAAATCAGCAAACATCGTCATGGCCGATTGCCCGGATCTCGCTCAAGCCGCCCGCTCGGCCGCCGCGGCGATTTTCGCCAACATGGGCCAGGTCTGCAGCGCCGGCTCGCGCCTGCTGGTCCAGCGCACGATCGCCGAGCCGTTGATCCGCGAGTTGCTCGCAGCCGCCGACGACTATAAGCCCGGACACCCACTGGACCCCGCCAGCGTCACGGGCGCCATCGTTGATACCGTGCAGTTGGAGCGGGTCTGTCACTACATCGAGATCGGCAAGCAGGAGGCCCAATTGCTCAAGGGCGGCCAGCCGCTGCCGCAGCTCGGCTCCGGTGCTTACCTGGAACCGACGATTTTTCTCGCCGAGGACGCATCGGCACGCATCGCCAACGAAGAAATTTTCGGCCCAGTGCTGGTGGTCATCCCGTTCGACACCCTCGAACACGCCATCGCTATCGCCAACCAGACCGAATTCGGCCTGGCGGCAGCCGTGTGGTCGACCGACCTCAAGACCATTCGTACCGCCACCCGCCAGCTCAAGGCCGGCACGGTCTGGGTCAATTGTTATGACGAACTGGTGGACATGAACTTCCCGTTCGGCGGCTTCAAGGAGTCCGGCAATGGCCGGGACAACTCGGCCCATGCCTTGAGCAAGTACACCGAGTTGAAATCGACCATCATGCGTTGCAGTTAAGGTGAGCCCCGTGGAAAACACACTTTCAGCACTGAACCCGCAAAAATGGACCGTGCCGGTCCCCATGGAATACGGCCCGGGCGTGCGCAACCAACTGGCCCGGTTGTGCCGCGAATTCAACATTTCCCGGCCAATCATCATCACTGACCAGGGCTCGTTGAACCTGCCCTTCGTCGGCGAAATACAGCGCGATCTGACCCAGGCAGGCCTGGCTTGCGGCTTGTACGGCGGCATCGAGCCCAACCCGACCGACCTGTCGGTCATGGCCGGTGCGGCGGCATACCAGGCCTGGGAAGCCGACGGCATCATTGCCCTGGGCGGTGGCAGCGGCCTGGACGCAGGCAAGGCGGTGGCCCTGATCGCCCGGCAGCAGCGCAGCGAGCTGTGGGCGTTCGATTTCGACAAACCGGTACCGACGGGCTTCGGCGCCGCGGACTTCCCCCCGGTCATCACCCTCCCGACCACCGCCGGTACCGGTGCCGAAACTGAGAGCACTGCGATGCTCACCGACACCGGTCGCGGTATCAAGGGCTGCGTCTGGCATCCCCATGCCCGACCGGCGGCAGTGATCCTCGACCCTGAGCTGACGCAAAGCCTGCCTGCCAACCTGACCGCCTGGACCGGTTGCGATGCGATCATTCATGCCCTGGAAGCCTACTTCGTGCCGAGCTTCAACCCGCTCAGCGACGGCGCCGCGTTGCAGGCCCTGACGTTGCTCTGGCACTCGATCGACACCGCGGTGCAGCGTGGCCAGGACCTGGAAGCGCGAGGCAAGATGCTTATCGGCTCGTGCCTGGCCGGGGTGGCTTTTCTCAAGGGCCTGGGCCTGGTACATGCGCTGAGCCACATGGTGGGCGCCACCTACAACACTCACCACGGCCTGACCAACGCGATCATTCTGCCGGTGGTGTTGCGCTTCAACCAGGCCCAGATCACGCCGCGGCTCAAACCGGTGGCGCAAGCACTCGACCTGCCG
The DNA here is from genome assembly GCF_044769005.1 of Pseudomonas sp. NPDC090755. Classification (NCBI taxonomy): domain Bacteria; kingdom Pseudomonadati; phylum Pseudomonadota; class Gammaproteobacteria; order Pseudomonadales; family Pseudomonadaceae; genus Pseudomonas; species Pseudomonas sp. NPDC090755. The sequence goes on from NZ_JBIVXC010000015.1 coordinate 64,711, forward strand.
GACGCAAGCTTCGAGACCTTCTACAGCGCCGTGTGCGCCATGCTCGATCGCCTGCAGATCCCCAAGTCCCTGTCGACGCTGGGTGTCAGACACGCCGATATCGGTGCGGTGGCGCGCAAGGCCATGGGCGACCCTGCACGCCTGACCAATCCGCGTGATAGCACCCTCGAACAACTCGAGGGCTTGCTGCAGCAGGCGATCGATCGCGCCCGCGACTGATGGCTTGATCCCGTTCCAACCACCTAGCCGTGCAACCAAACCAATAACAAAAGGTGCAACTGCCATGTCTGCCCCACGCCAAGCGGCGTCCAAGGGACGCCTGAACCTGGAAACACGCTCCATCGATTACGTCCCGCTCGCCGAACGTCACGGCAAGGCCTGGCACTTGTGGCCCATCTGGTTTTGCGGGGAAGCGCACCTGACCACCCTGGCGGTCGGCATCATCGGCGTCGGCATGGGCGCCAACCTGTTCTGGTCGGCAGTGGCGATCGTCCTCGGCTGCGCCTTCGGCACGCTGTTCATGGCCGGCCACTCGACCCAGGGCCCGCAGATGGGCCTGCCGCAGCTGATCCAGTCGCGCCCGCAGTTCGGCTACCTGGGGGCGTTGCTGGTCTATGTGGTGGCGATTGCCACCTATGTCGGCTACAACGCCTTCAACCAGTTGCTGGTCGGGCAGACGCTGCACGAACTGTTCGATGTCCCGGAAAACGGTTCGGCGATTGCCTTCTCGTTGCTGGCGATCATCATGGCCATTGCCGGTTACAACACTTTCCACAAGGTGCAACGGCTGCTGGCCTTCGTGTTGATTGCGGTGATGCTGGTGTTCACCGTCGGGTTGTTCTTCTTCGTCCAGTTGCCGGCCGAGCAACTGAGCGTTTCCGGCTTCAAGGCCACGCCGTTCCTGGCGCAGTTCTTTGTCGCCGCCGCCTATCAGCTGAGCTGGGCGATCTACGTCTCGGACTATTCACGCTACCTGCCGGCCAATGTCAGCGTGCGTTCGTCGTTCTGGTGGACCTACCTGGGCGCCATGATCGGCGGGGTGTGGATGATGCTGATCGGCGCCCTGGCCGCGGCATTGAGCCCGGGGCAGAACCTGGCCAAAGGGCTGGTGATGCTGGGCAACTCGCTGTTCAGCGGTTTTGGTGAGATGCTGCTGATCCTGGCCGTACTGAGCCTTGTGACCAGTGCCGCGCAGAACTTCTACGGCGCGTCGATCACGCTGCTGAGCATTGCCGATACCGTGAAGAGCCAGACCTCCACCTTGCTCAAGCGCATTGTCTCGATGGTACTGGTAGGGAGCACCGCGATTGCCATCGCCATGACGGCCTCCGATAACTTCGTCAAGGAATTCGGTGATTTCCTCGCGATCCTGCTTTACCTGTTCACGCCGTGGACGGCCATCAACCTGGTGGACTTCTATAAAGTGCGTCATGGCAAGTTCTCGATTACCGAGATCTTCAAGCCCAACGGCATCTACGGTCGCTGGAACTGGCGGGGGATCGGTGCCTACGTGGCCGGCTTCGTCGCCATGCTGCCGTTCTCCAGCACCGGCTTGTATACCGGTTACGTCACCACCTTGCTCGATGGCGCCGACATCAGCATGCTGGTTGGCCTGGTGGTTTCGGCGATTGTCTACGGGTGGCTGTGCCGCTCCCAGGACATCGAGGCCGAACTGTCGCGCATAGGCGATCTGGACAAGGACCTGGAAAGCGGCCTCCAAGCCAATTGACCCAGGTCTGAAAGGGCTCGCCGCCTGCAATGGGCGGCGAGTTTCAAGCTGTTGTTCCACACGCCTGCAACCGCCACGCCGTTGGCATCTCCCTCGCGCTTATTTCCTGTCACTTATCCGCTCAAAAGTTGCTAAATTAACGCCGCGTTTCACGTATCGTTCCACAGAGGCCGCTGCCCGGAGAGTCGTTTTATGCCCCGCACTACACAGGTTTTGATGGATGAGCAGTGAGCCTGAAGTGGTCGAACTGAAAAAGCGTCGCACGCGCATCGATCCCCAGACGCGCCGCAAAGCCATTATCGAGGCCACGATGCAATGCATCACCCGCTATGGCCACAGCGGTAGCACCCTGGAGCGCATCTGTGCGCAAGCCGGGGTGTCCATCGGGCTGATCGGTCATCACTTTTCCAGCAAGGAAGAGCTGATGTTGTCGACCTACCAGGAGTTGACCGACCAGCTGCGCGAAGAAACCCGCAAATACCTGGAAATCCAGGGCGGCTCGCCCGAGGATCGCCTGATGGCGATCATTCGCTCATCGTTCCGTGGGCAGATATTCAATGAGTTCATCCTCACCACCTGGCTGGGTTTCTGGGGGGCGGCGGTGTCGTCGCAGGAACTGCGGGCGCTGAACAAAAAGCTCTATGCCGACTATCGCAAGGAGCTGGAGGCCGTATTCAAGGACATCGGCAAGGCAAACGGCACGCAGATAGACGCCAAGAGCGCCGCGTTGACCATCACCGCGCTCATTGACGGATTCTGGCTGGAATGGGCGCTCGACCATAAGGCGTTCAGCGCGAAAAAGGCCGAGAAGTGCTGCATCGCCACGGCGCAGATGTTTGTGAAGAGCGCTGTGCCTTTGCACGTGTAGGGAGGGAAGGGGATAGCCATCGCCCGCTGACGCTGTCGGCGCTATGCTGAATCTATAATCCCTTGGGTCATTGATCATGCGCACGATGATGCTGTTGCTCGCAGCCAGTGTTGTTGCCGGTTGCCAGGCCCCGATGCCCGCCGCCAACCCCCAGATGGCCTGGGTCGATTTCGCAACGCCATTCCCCAACGACCGGTTGCTGATGGCCGAGCGCCTGGATAAACAGCGCCTGAGCGACGGGCGCTTTTTCCAGGTGACCCCGGGCAGCCATGAGCTGATGGTGCGCTTCGACTACGAAGTCGCCGGTGGTGGCGACATGGGCATGATGGGCGGCCCCACCGTGCGTGTCTGCTACCTGACCCTCAAGTACGATCATTTCATGGCTGGCCAGCGCTATGTGCTCGAGGGTCGCTCGATGGCCATGACCCCGGAGGCCCGGTTGTACAACACCAGGCGCGAGATCGTCGCTGAACTCAGCGATTTTTATTGCCTTACCTGAGGCGTTACTTGCAATTCCCAGCCTTTCGATAACCCGCCGCCTGAGCTTCAGATTCCGACGCGAAAGCGACCTGGTTTTTTGCCGAAACCTGCGCATAGCCAGGGCAGCCACTGGGAAGATGATAGACGTGGCTCTTCTGGTTCCCGACGATCACACCTGTGGCCGTGGATGCACTGGCCAGGGTGGGCGTTGGAGCGGGTTGTGGGGTTCGCACAGGAACAGCGCTCACAATGCCGTCACCCGCGGGTTTGTAGCCGCTCGTCCAGCTGCGCTGGCCGGTAACGAACGGGTTGGAGTGCCCCATGATGGCGGAGATGCGGCGATCGCGTTCCTTCTCCCAGGCCGTCACCGGATGCTGCTTGTCCCAGGCCATGAGCAACTGTTGCTGCTGGCGCGACATGTTCAGCTTGTACCGGTCGAACATGTAAAAGGTCGTCCTCGCTACAAGGCCTTTTACTTCGTCGCGAGGTTCTGCTGCGCGCTGTTGGAAATCAACCTTGGTAGTGCACTGGCCGTATTGAGGGGCAACGCCTGAAACCATGCCATAGTTGAAATTGCTGCGGTCGCCGTTCACCTCGCCGACAGAGGGGTAGAGATTGAACAGGTCGGCTTCCATTGCACGGAACACCGGATCGGTATCCACACACTGTTCCCGGCCGCCGCTCTGCCAGCATTGACGCTGGTGACCGAAAGTCCAGGCCGGAACGATGTGTTCCCACTCGGTTCGCTCGGCACGGGTTTGCTGCTGGCGGGTTTCATATCCGCATGACTTGGCATCGATCCGGCCGCCGGATTTACCGACCCAAGTCCACTTGCAACCGCAGTACAGCTCTCCCATGGGGCTGTTTGCCTGGTCGAGGTAGATCTTCTGCTTGGCGATGACCTTGGCTTCAGTGAACGTTGCAGGAGGGCTTGAGAAGGCAGGGGAAACAGTAGTAAGGAATAACGTTACGACGTACAGCAGCTTCTTCATGTGAAAGCATCATCGGTATTTACAGGGAGCGGGAGTATACGTGGATGGAGAACTTTAGTGGGCGTGGACAGGGATGTCAGAATTAGCAGTTTCCAAACTTTAAACACGCCGCTCATGCGCGTGACAGGGAACTTCTGATGAACGTCTCGCTGTGTCCAACGGGTTGCAGGCACTCAATGCTCATGGGCATGTGAATGGACCGTCAGGGCACCTGGAACCTTGGTGCGCTCAAGCCCGCCACGGGCCAGCCACTTGAGGGTCTGCTCATAAGCGCGCTGCAACAAGGATTCGGTCTGGGCAAAGTTGAACACCGACACATCCACGGGACACAAAGGTGGGACGATGTGCAGGCTGGTGAGGGTGCGGAAGTGTTCGATGTCGCTCACCAACTGTCGCATGCTCATCAGGTTGACAGTATGCAGGGCCAAGGCAATCAAGCCGCGGGGCGGTTGTGTCAGCGCGCAGCTCATGCCTGTGGGGACCACCACGACCTTGGTGGCGCCCAGGGCTACGGCCGTTGAAATAGGTGTGTTGCTTGCCACACCACCGTCAATCAGGAACTGATCGGCAATCTGTACGCAGGGGAACACCAACGGGATGGCGGCGCTGGCCAGTAACGCCTGCGCGAGTTCACCACGGGACAACACGGTCTCGGCACCGCTGAGCAGGTCGGTGGCAACGATGTGCAGCGGCAGCACCGCATCCTCAATGCGGTGAATGGGCAGGGCTTTTCCCAGCAGCCGGTCCAAGGCGGCCGGCTGCAACAGAAAACCCCGCCGTTTGATCAGACCTCTACAGGTATCGAGCCAGGACAGGGGAAAGATGTCGGTTTTACGCAGGCCTCGCCAGAACCCGGCAAGTGCCTCGACCCCTTCGACATCAGGTCTTGTGGCGAAGTAGGCACCGTTGATGGCGCCCACCGAAGCCCCCACCACCAGGTCGAATCGAATATCGGCCTCGACCAGGGCCCGCAACATGCCGACCTGAACCGCGCCCAGGCTGCCGCCACCAGCGAAGACGATTGCGGTTTTGCTCGCCATGGTCGAGGTCCCTGTACGGAATGTACCGAACCAGTTTAGCTGACGGATCGGCGTTACCTTGGGGTGTAGCCGCTGCCGTCAGGCTGCGATCGACCGCGAAGCGGTCGCCAAACCTGCCCCTGCGTATCATCAGGCACACCGGGGTGACTGGATTGCGACTGCTGCGCAGTCGATCGCAGCCTGGCGGCAGCGGCTACTGTGGGCGCGCGCCAACTTTCGCATGGCCGCGCCAGGCACTTGCAGCTAAGCTGGCGACAGGGCTCTCTCAAGGATGGATTCGATGATGCATGTACCGCTCGCTCTGGGTCTGTTACTGGCCGCTGCCTTGGTCGAAGCGGCCCCGCTGCAGGTGCCCACCCCGGCCGAACTCAGGGCCCAGCTCGACAGTCTCAAGCCTGGCCAGTTTCTCTGGTACCCGCAGGTCTCGCCGGTGGGACCGGTGACCGTGGTGGTCAGCCTCACCGAGCAACGTGCTTACGTCTATCGCAATGGCATCGCCATCGGCGTCAGCACCGTGAGCAGCGGCAAGGCAGGGCGGGAAACCCCCACCGGGGTATTCAGCATTCTGCAGAAAAAGGTCGAGCATAAATCCAGCCTCTACAACAGTGCGCCGATGCCCTACATGGAGCGCCTGACGTGGGACGGCATCGCCCTGCATGCTGGCCATCTACCGGGCTACCCCGCCTCACATGGTTGCGTGCGCCTGCCGCTGGCATTCGCCAAGAAGCTGTATGAGATCACCGGTTTCAGTTCTACCACCGTGATCGTTTCCGATACCCACAGTGCACCGGTGGAGGTTTACCACCCCGGTGTGCTCGCGCCTACGGTCAACGAGGGCAAGGCCCAAGGCCCGCTGGTGTTGAACAACCAACAGTTCTGGAACGATCCAGACCCGACAGCGGGGCCGTTGTCGATCCTGATCAGTCGCGCCGACCTGCGTGCCTACGTGTTTCGTGGCGGCCAGTTGATCGGCTCGGCGCCTGCATTGTCGCTTGAAAGCAGCCGGCATCGCAGTGGCATGGCGGTGTATTCCCTGTTGCAAAAGCCATCCGCCTTGGCATCCGACGCCGCGCAGCCATTGCGTTGGTCGGTGGTGGGGCTGAGCAACCCGGAGTACGGGAATACACCCTATGAACAATTGGGCCACTTGAACATGAGTCCGGAATTCCGCCGTCATTTACGCTCGGCAATGGACATCGGCACGATGCTGGTGATCACCGACTGGGCGTCAACTCGGGATACCCGCAGCAATGGAACATTCACGGTGGTCAGCACCGAAGACAGTGAAGAACTTAAACCATTGGTCAAGAAATGATCGGCAACCCTGTAAAAATCAAGCAAAATAGCGCCCTTTGACTTCAAACCGACCGTCCGGAGTAACGCCGTACGGCCGATCTGCTTTCGATTGCAGACAGGTTTTAACAGGATCATCCATGTCGATGTTCGAACCATTGCGGGGAGCCATCCGGCTCTCAGTGGCCACTGTTGGCCTGTTTTTCCTGGGCGCCTGGCACACCGCCCACGCCCAAACGCTGCCCAGTGCCGCCGAACTGCAGCAATTGGCGCCGAGCGCCAGCCTGTCGACCCTGGCCCTGGCACTCACCGCCTATGCGTGCGCCAGTGACAGCGACGCAGACAAGTTGCTCACGGTTATCGATTACTCCAAGGCATCGCGTGACAAACGTCTGTGGGTGTTCGACTTGCGCGCCAGGAAACTGTTGTTCGAGGAGTGGGTTGCCCATGGCAAGAACAGCGGCGCCGATGTACCGACGACGTTTTCAAACACCCCGAACAGCTACCAATCCTCCATCGGCCTGTATGAGACAGGTCAGACCTACAGCGGCAAGCACGGCCGCTCGCTGCGCCTGCAGGGGCTGGAGCCGGGGTTCAACGACAACAGCATGTCGCGGGCGATTGTCATGCATGCCGCCGCGTATGCCGATCCCAAAGTCGTTGCCGGTCTCGGTCGCCTGGGTCGCAGTCAGGGATGTCCTGCCGTTCGACCGGCCATTGCCGGCAAGCTGATCGATACGCTGCAACGCGGAAGCCTGGTGTTCGCCTATTACCCGCAGCAAGACTGGCTGAACAAATCGCGCTTTCTTAACGCGCAGAGCTGCTCGCTGGCTCATCAAACGCTCGCCAGCAAGCGATAGGCACCGCTTGTAGTGGTCAACTAACTCCGCAGCGGGCACCCATTACCCGCACGGGTAGGTCGCAAAACTACCCCTTCAGGCAATATTGCTTGCCGGTTTACCTGCTTAGCATGGGCTTTCCATCTGATCCAACTCCTGGAAAGCCGCATGCAAACAATAATAAAGCGCGCAAACCTGCAACCCACCTTGTTGGCGACCGCAATCGCTTTGGTATGGGGAACTCAGGCGCAAGCCGTGAGCTTCACGCTCGGGGAAATCGAGGGCACCTTCGATTCGTCACTGTCCATCGGTGCAAGTTGGGCGACTCAAGACCCCGATTCAGACTTCATCTCCAACTTCAACGTGATGGGCGAGGAGGGCCACGCCGCCTCCCGTACCGCCGATGACGGACGCTTGAACTTCAAGAAACATGAAAGCTTCTCGAAGATCTTCAAAGGCATCCACGACCTGTCGCTCAAGTATGAAGACTCTGGGGTGTTTGTCCGTGGCAAGTACTGGTATGACTTTGAGCTCAAGGACGGCGATCAGCACTTCTACGACATCGATGACCACGGGCGTGACCGCTCTGCCAAGGCCTCGGGTGCGGAGTTTCTCGATGCCTTTGTCTATCACAACTATCAGATCGGCGATTTGCCCGGCAACGTGCGCCTGGGCAAGCAAGTGGTCAGTTGGGGTGAAAGCACGTTCATCCAGAACTCGATCAACGCCATCAACCCGATCGACGTTGCCGCGTTGCGCCGCCCGGGCGCCGAGGTCAAGGAAGGGCTGATTCCGGTCAATATGTTCTACCTGTCACAGGGCCTGACCGAGAACCTGACCGCTGAAATGTTCTACCAGCTGGAGTGGGACAAGACGGTAACCGATAACTGCGGCACCTTCTTTGGTGCTGACCCGGTGGCCAAGGGCTGCAATGACCGTCTGGTGATTACCGGACCCGACTTTGCCCCTGGTGTGGCTAGCAACAGCCTGAGTATTCAAGACATTGCCCGGGGCCTGGATAACGCCTACATCCCCCGTGGCAAGGATCACGAGCCCGGTGACAGTGGCCAGTTCGGCCTGGCCTTGCGCTGGTTCCTGCCGGAGTTGAACGACACGGAAGTTGCGGCCTATGCGATGAACTACCACAGCCGCAGCCCGTATTTGAGCTTTACCCGCACCACCGTGGCGGGCGCGCCTACCACCGCCAATACGCCGGCCCGCGTGCGTACCGCCAGCTACTTTGTCGACTATCCCGAGGATATCCGCCTCTATGGCCTGAGCTTCCAGACCAACGTCGCTGGCGTAGCGCTTGGCGGGGAAGTCAGCTTCCGTCCGAACATGCCGCTGCAGATCAACACGGCCGATCTGAACCTGGCCGCAGTGAACCAGTTTGGTCTGATCAATGGCGTGCCGGGCGCGGTATCGCCAGTGTTTGTCGACGGCTTTGCCACCAACGCCCCAGGCGCTGCGATTCCAGGTTACAAGCGCATGCCGGTGACCCAGGTACAGGTGACGGCGACCAAGTTTTTCGACCAGGTACTGGCAGCAAGCCGCCTGACGCTGGTGGGCGAGGTGGGCTACAACCGCGTCTCGGGCTTGAGCACCGATACCGGCGACGTGCGTTTCGGTCGAAGCCCGACCTACGGACCGGGCGCGCTGGTCGACAACGGCGCGGTATGTACCGGTACCGCCGCCGGAACACCAACGGCCAGTAACCCGCAGCAGGAATGCAACAACAAGGGCTTTTACACCAGCGACTCCTGGGGCTACCGCGTGCGCGGCAAGCTGGACTATCCCAACGTGATTGCCGGCATCAACCTTTCGCCCAGCGTTGCCTGGTCGCATGACGTCAATGGCACCGGGGTCAGCTTCGAAGAAGGCGCCAAGGCGGTCAGCCTGGGGCTGGATGCCGACTACCAGAACACCTACACCGCAAGCCTCAGTTACACCAACTACTTTGGCGGCGACTTCAACACGCTGGTGGACCGTGACTTCATGTCGCTCAGTTTTGGCGTGAACTTCTAAACCTGATTCCGTGGAGATCTGAAGATGAAACCCATCACTTTTTTTCAGGGTGCAGCGCTGACCCTTACCTTGTTGGCCACAGGTGTAATGGCTGCGGTTTCACCCCAGGAGGCGGACAAGCTTGGCACGACGCTGACGCCACTTGGCGCGCAGAAGGAAGGCAACAGCGACGGCAGCATTCCGGCCTGGACCGGCGGGCTCAAGCCGGGGGCGGCGAAAGTCGAGAGGGGCTTTCTGGGCGATCCGTTCGCCGATGAGAAGCCGCTGTTCGTGATCACTGCGCAGAATGCCCAACAGTACAAAGACAAGCTGACCGACGGGCAGCTGGCGATGTTCAAGCGTTACCCCGACAGCTACCGGATTCCGGTATTCCCAAGTCATCGTACGGCGGCAAACCCACAGGAAGTCTATGATGCGGCGAAGAAAAGCGCATTGAATGCACAGTCCCTGGCAGGGGGTAACTACATCGGCAACCTTGGCGCTTCACGCTTCTATGCGTTTCCATTGCCTGCAAACGGCGTTGAGGTGCTGTGGAACCACATGACGCGCTACCGCGGCAAGAACTTCCGCCGCCTGACCGCTCAAGCGACGCCGCAAGCCAATGGATCTTTCACTGCGGTTGAGTTGAGCGATGAAGTTGGCTACCCGCAGTACATGAAAGACGCCGATGGGAAAAAGGCCGAGAACGTGATGTTCTACTACAAGCAGGAAGTCACTGCGCCTTCGCGCCTGGCCGGTGGCGTGACGTTGGTCCACGAAACCATCGACCAGGTCACCGAACCGCGCATGGCGTGGGTCTACAACGCTGGCCAGCGCCGGGTCCGCCGTGCGCCCCAGGTTGCCTATGACGGCCCGGGAACCGCCGCCGACGGCCTGCGCACCGCTGACAACGCCGATATGTTCAACGGCGCCCCGGACCGGTATGACTGGACGTTGGTTGGCAAGAAGGAGATGTACATCCCCTACAACAACTATCGCCTCGCTTCGCCGCAGCTCAAGTACAAGGACATGCTCAAGGCCGGGCACATCAACCCTGACTACACGCGCTACGAGCTGCACCGGGTATGGGAAGTGGTCGCCACCCTCAAGCCAGGCGAGCGCAATATCTACGCCAAGCGCCATATGTACTTCGATGAAGACACCTGGCAGCTGGTGGAGATCGATCACTACGATGGTCGTGGTCAGCTGTGGCGTGTTGCCGAGGGCTTTGCCATGGCCGACTACGAGCAGAGCCTTGGCAACTACGCTGCCATGGTGATCAACGATCTGGTCGCCGGTCGCTACTTGGTCATGGGACTGTCCAATGAGGCGCCGCATGGCACCGAGTATGGCACCAACCCGACCATGGCCGACTTTACCCCGGGTGCCTTGCGCAACGCCGGCATTCGCTGAGACCAGTGGGAGCGGGCATGACCTGCGACTGCGATGGGCCAGTCCTATCGCATCGTGAGGCAAGCTCGCTCCCACCTAAGTGAACAGATCAAGCGTAGGACTAGTTCCTACGACCGATTGTGAAGGCAGGCCCCTGATGATTTGCTAGGCACACGCTGCCGCCTGGCCAATAACAATTATCAGGTGTTGTCATGACCAGTCTTAACCTCAAGACACTGCCTTCGCTGCCGGTGTCATTGCCCAACTTGCCCGCACGGCACTTGCCTCGCCAGCATCTGGTTGACCTGCTGCTGAAAAAAAGCCAGCGTTTGCGCCTGTTGTGCGCCCCGGCCGGTTTTGGCAAAAGCACCTTGTTGTGCGAAACCCTGCGCCAACTGCCGCAAGAGCGCACTGCCTGGATCCCGATGAGTGGCCAGTGGCTGACCATCGGCACGTTCTGCCAGCAGATCGGCAAGGCTTTCGGGGTCGCCCCGGCCATCTACCGTGATACCGATGCGTTGCTGTCGTGGTTCAGCCAATGCGAGGAAACACTGCGTCTGGTGCTCGACGATTACCCAAGCCAGGGGCCGGATCCGATTGGCCAGTGGCTCGACCAGTTGCTTGGGTTGCCCGGCAGCGCCTTGCAGGTGTTTGTCAGCTGTCGCCAGCGCCCGCAATTGAACCTGTCACGCTTGTTGCTCGAGGATGAATTGCTGGAGCTGGACAGCCGCCAGTTGGCGTTCAGCCGTGACGAATTCGAGCAGTTGATGGGCCTGTTGGCGCCCAACCGTTGCGCCAACGAAAACGCCATGCTCTGGCAACAATCGTTGGGCTGGTGCGCCGCCACGCGGCTGCTGTGCGAAGCGTCGCAACAGCAGGGCAGCGTCTGGTTGCGCGAATACTTGCAGCACGAAGTACTGTCGCGCCTGACGGAGCGACAAGTGTCGATACTCAGCGCCCTGGCCCACCTGCCCAAGTTCAATGCTGCGCTGTATGCGCACCTGTGGGATGACGAAAACGGTACCGCTGCCTTCGAGCTGATGCTGCGCACCAACGCCTATTTTCACGTGCTGGATGCGGCCGGCCAGTGGTACTGCTTGTTGCCCGCTATCGCCAACGCCTTGCGCGACCAGCTCCAGGGGGCTGCGCTCAATCAACTGCGGCTGCGCGCGTGCCATTGGCTGAGCGCCGCAGGGTGCATTGACGACGCCATCGAGTTGGCCCTGTGCGCAGGACAGCCAGACCTTGCCGCCAACCTGATGGATCGCCTGGGTTTTGACTGGTTGTTTGCCCGCCAGCATTTGAACAAATGGCTTGGTTGGTACGACAGAATGCCGCCGTCACTGTTGCTCGGCTCGCCGCGCTTGATTTTCCAGAGCGCACGGGCGTTGCTGTTGAGCTGGCGGCTGGACGAAGCGCACAGCTGCATTGCCCGTCTTGAACGGTTTCTGCCACATCCCGACCCTGTACAGCATCGGCGGCTGATTGCCAATTGGCAGGCATTGTACGGCAGCCTTGAGGGCTTGCGAGGCCATGCACAGACGGCAGGTGAGCACTGCCGCCAAGCACTGGCGCACCTGAGCAGTCCTGACTGGCGATCGGCCATTCTGTGTCATTCGACCCTGGGTCGGGTAGAAATGGCCACCGGCAACAGCCAGGACGGCCGCCAGTTGCTCCAGGATGCGGTAGAAATTGCACGGCGCCATGGTTGTCTGGCCAACGAGGTACTGATCAATACCGATCGCATTCGCCAGGCGATCCTTTCCGATGAGCTGGCCCAGGCTGAAATTCTCTTGAACCAGAGCCTGGAGCTGACCCGCGCCGATACACGGCCAAGTTTGTTGCTGGGGCGCCTGCACCTGCTGCAAGGCGAACTGCACCTGTTGCGCGGTGCTGCAAGCGAGGCTGAAAAGGCGCTTGAGCTTGGAATGAGCCTGGCTCGCGAAAGTGCTGACCCCTTCAAGCTCCACGGCTATGTGGGCCTTAGCGAAGTTGCCGCCAGACAGGGTGACTTCGACCAGGCAAGCCGGGCAATGCATGACGCCGAACGGCACATGCATTGTCAAAAGGCTCAGGCCAGCTGCTATCAGATGCTGCTGGACTACCAGCGCCTGCGGTTGCTTGTGCACAGGGGCGAGTGGCAAGCGATCGAGCCGATTGCCCTGGCGATGGAAGCGCTGCTTGACCCGGGATCTGGCCGTATCGCACCGTTGCACACGCCGTCGTTGCCGCTGCGTATTCAACTGCTACTGGCGCTTGCGCAGCGCGGGCTTGGCCGAGCGGATGAGGCGCGCAAGCGTCTACTGGCAATGCTCGAGCACTGTGAACGGTTCAAGTTCAACGCGCTGGCCAGAGAGGCGCGTGTGCTGCTGGAAACGATCGAAGGTCAAGGTCAAGGCGATGTGCCCTCGGCGAATCCCGCAGCAGCCAAGCCCTCACGCTTTGAATTATCCAGCCGCGAACTGTCGGTACTGAACCTGTTGGCCACCGGCCTGACCAATCAGGAAATTGGCGACAACCTGTTCATCTCCCTCAATACCGTCAAGGCCCATACCAAGAGCATCAACGCCAAACTTGGGGTCAAGCGCCGCGCGCTGGCGGTGATGCGCGCACAGGAAATGGGCTTGCTTGCGCCATGAAGCGAATTATTGGCATGGGTCCTTGCCGCACGCTTGCAGCGTTTCAATCAATGCCTGGGTACAGGCGGGCAGTGCCTGCAGATCGCGCACCAGGATGCTGCGTTCGCGAACCGCCCAAGGCTCGTCCAGTTCGACGACGGACAGCTCCATGCTCAGGGCATGGCGGCGTGCGGCAGTCTCGGGAATGACGCCAATGCCAACACCGGCTTCGATCATGCGACACACCGCCTCGAAGCTCGACAGCTGGATTCGAAGCGGCAGGGATTCGCCGATGTTCTCCACCTGTTCACGCATGAAGCTGTTCAGCGTACTGCCATCGTGCAGGCCGATGTGGGGGAACTGCAGGGTGTCGGCCAGTGACAGGCGCTGTTGTTGCGCCAATGGATGTTCACGGGGGACGGCCAGCACCAGGCGGTCGGTACTGAAATGCAGCGCTTGCAGGCCATTGGCGTGCACGGGGCCGGCAATGATGCCCAGGTCGGAGGAGCCGTCCAGCACCCCGCGAACGATGTCGCGGTTGAGTTTTTCCTGCAGGTCCACGGTCACGCCGGGGCGCAGTGCCAGAAAACCCGCCAGCACCTGGGGCAGGAATTCGGTGACGGCAGTGGTATTGGCAAATATGCGGATGTGGCCGGCGGCATCAGTGCCGTAGGCGGTGAACTCGCTCTTGAGGTACTCCACCTGACGCAGGATCAACCGCGCGTGGTGCAGCAGGCGCTGGCCCGCCGGCGTGACCTCGACACCGCGGTTGTCGCGATAGAGCAGGCGGCTGCCCAGCTGGTTCTCCAGGGCCTTGATCCGGGCACTGGCAGCGGCGGGAGAGAGGCAGGCCTTGCGTGCGCCCTGGGTCAGGCTTGGGGCCTCGGCTATGTGGGTAAACAGACGCAGGTCGGCCAGATCAAAGTGCATGGGTGGGCTCGCGGCAGGCAAAGGATTTCGATGTTGGCGTTCGTTTATGGCGAACGCTGGATTATTAAAAGACTGATTCATCAAACGCAAGCCTGTGGGCATGCTTGCTGTCACATTGATCGAGCCTGGAGCATCTCCATGAGCAATTCCCCTTACGCCCAATGGATTGGCCGTCGCGAACACACCGAGGAACGCCTTGGCAGCAACCTGGTCAAGCGTATCGCTGCAACCCTAGGCCAAGCGACACCGGCGCCCGGCGACGCGTTGCCGCCGCTGTGGCATTGGGCATTCTTTCAACCGGCCGTCGATCAGCTGGAGCTTGGGCGCGACGGTCATCCGCTGCAGCTGCCGATCCTGCCACCGACGGTCAATCGCAACCGCATGTGGGCAGGTGGGCGAATCGAGTTCTTCGAGCCGTTGCGCGTCGACGCGCTGGCGACCCGCATCAGTACCTTGCTCAACGTCGAGGAAAAGACTGGGCGTGGCGGTTCATTGCTGTTTGCCACCCTGCGTCACGATTACCAGCAAGACGGCAAGCTGTGCCTGCGTGAAGAGCAGGACATCGTCTATCGCGAGCCAAGTCCGCCGCGCCTGGGCGACGGCCAGGGTCTGCCGCCTGCCGACTGGCAGGAGACCGTCGAGCCGACATCGACACTCTTGATGCGCTACAGCGCGGTGACCTTCAACGCCCATCGCATTCATTACGACTGGCCCTACGCCACAGACGTCGAGGGCTACCCCGGCCTGGTCGTGCATGGGCCGTTGATTGCGACCCTGAACCTGCGCGCCTTTTGCCACGCCAACCCTGAAGCACGCCTGCGGCGGTTTGCCTATCGCGGGGTACGCCCCTTGATTGCACCAGAGCCGTTTCAAGTAGGCGGTCGCATCACCGCGCCAGGCCAGGCCGAGCTGTGGGCCGGCGATGCGCGCGGTATCGCCCAGCAGGCGGAGTTGACGTTCGACTGATCGAATCACGGCGTCGCCTGTGCGTGCCGTTGCCCCCCCATCACAACAAAAACCAGGAGTAACGATGAATCCCAACAGTGAAGAGCTCAACGCCATTCGTGAAGGCGTACGCGCCTTGTGTGCCGGGTTCGATGCCGCCTACTGGCGCCGGATCGACGAGGAGAAAGGCTTCCCGGAGGCGTTCGTCAGCGCCATGACCCAGGCCGGTTGGCTGTCGGCGATGATCCCTGAGGCGTTCGGCGGCTCCGGCCTTGGCCTTGCCGAAGCCTCGGTGATTCTTGAGGAGGTCAACCGCAGCGGCGGTAACTCCGGTACGGTTCACGGGCAGATGTACAACATGTTCACCTTGCTGCGAAACGGTAGCGATGCACAAAAGCGCTACTACCTGCCCAAGCTCGCCAGTGGCGAGTTGCGCCTGCAATCGATGGGGGTCACGGAGCCTACAACCGGCACCGACACCACCAAGATCAAGACCACCGCGGTGCGCAAAGGTGACAAGTACGTCATCAATGGCCAGAAAGTGTGGATCTCGCGCATCCAGCATTCGGACCTGATGATCCTGCTGGCGCGCACCACGCCGCTTGATCAGGTCAAGAAAAAGTCCGAGGGCATGTCGATCTTCCTGGTCGACCTGCGTGAGGCCATTGGCAATGGCTTGAGCGTTCAGCCCATCGCCAACATGGTCAATCATGAAACCAATGAGCTGTTCTTCGACAATCTGGAGATTCCGGCCGACAGTTTGATCGGCGAAGAAGGTCGGGGATTCAAGTACATCCTTGATGGCCTCAACGCGGAACGTACGTTGATTGCCGCCGAGTGCATCGGTGATGGCCGCTGGTTCATCGACAAGGCCAGCCAGTATGCCCGCGACCGGGTGGTGTTCGGTCGTCCGATCGGTCAGAACCAGGGCGTGCAGTTCCCGATTGCCGAAGCCCACGTCGAGATCGAAGCCGCCGACCTGATGCGCTGGCGCGCCTGTGAGCAGTACGACAGCGGCGTCAATGCCGGCGCCAGCGCCAACATGGCCAAGTACCTGGCGGCCAAGGCGTCCTGGGAGGCGGCCAATGCCTGCCTGCAGACCCACGGCGGCTTTGGTTTTGCCTGTGAATACGACGTCGAGCGCAAGTTCCGCGAAACCCGCCTGTACCAGGTCGCGCCGATCTCCACCAACCTGATTCTGTCCTACGTGGCCGAGCATCTGCTCGAACTGCCACGCAGCTACTGAGGAAATCATCGTGAGCCATACCCGTACATTGGCTGCATTTCTGGCCAAGCTGAGCTACGACGATTTGCCCGATGCTGTGCTGGCACGCACCGAAGACCTGTTTCTGGACTGGCTCGGTTCGGCACTGGCCAGCCAGGGCGCGCACCCGATTCCATTGTTCGAGCGCTATGCCGCCAAAATGGGCCCTGCTGACGGTACCGCAAGCATCCTGGTCAACGGCTTGCGCAGCTCGCCGTACTTCGCCGCCCTGGTGAACGCCGCGTCCTCGCACCTGGTCGAGCAGGATGATCTGCATAACAGCTCGGTGCTGCACCCGGCCACGGTGGTGTTCCCGGCCGCGCTGGCTGCCGCCCAGGACTTGGGCAAGAGCGGGCAGGCATTGCTGCTGGCGTCGGTTGCAGGCTATGAGGCGGGCATCCGTATCGGTGAATTCCTCGGACGCTCGCATTACCGCATCTTCCACACCACCGCCACGGTCGGCACCCTGGCCGCAGCGGTCGCGGTCGGCAAGCTGATGGACTTCGACGAAGACGCCTTCATCAACCTGCTTGGCAGTGCCGGCACCCAGGCCTCAGGGCTGTGGGAGTTTTTGCGCGATGCGGCGGATTCCAAGCAACTGCACACCGCCAAGGCTGCCGCCGATGGCTTGCTGGCGGCCTACCTGACCGCCGATGGCCTGACCGGTGCACGCAACATTCTCGAAGGCGAGCAGGGCATGGCTGCAGGCATGTCCAGCGATGCGCGCCCCGAGTGTTTGTCCGATCGTCTGGGCAGCCGCTGGGCGTTGCTGGAAACATCATTCAAGTTCCACGCTTCTTGCCGTCACACCCATCCGGCCGCTGACGCACTGCTGGCACTGATGCAGCGCGAAGGGCTGCAGCATGACCAGATCGAGCGCGTGATTACCCGCGTACACCAAGGGGCGATAGATGTACTGGGGCGGGTAACCGTTGCGCAAACCGTGCACCAGGCGAAGTTCTCCATGGGCACGGTGCTTGGGCTGATCGCGGTACACGGCAAGGCGGGCTTGACCGAGTTCGACCAGTTCGCCCTGAGCGATGCGCGGGTCAGCGCCTTTCGTGACAAGGTCACGATGCAACTGGACGCCGAAGTCGATGGCGCCTATCCACAGCGCTGGCTGGGTCGGGTCGATGTGCTGAGCGTCGAGGGGCGCTGCTTGCATGCCGCCATCGACTCGCCCAAGGGCGACCCGGACAACACCTTGTCGCGCGAAGAGCTGGAGGACAAGTTCCGTCGCTTGCTGGCTTATGCCGGAGCGCTAAACACCGACCAGGCCGCAATCCTCATCGAACGCGTATGGAATCTGCGCAACACGCCGAGCTTGAGCGACCTGATGGAGATGAGCCATGGCTGCTGAATCGAATACGCCGAGACCGCTGGACGGCATCACCGTTGTCAGCCTGGAACATGCGATTGCGGCGCCATTCTGTACACGCCAGCTGGCGGACCTGGGGGCACGGGTCATCAAGGTCGAGCGCCCCGGCAGCGGTGACTTTGCCCGCGGTTACGACCAGCGGGTACGGGGCATGGCTTCGCATTTTGTCTGGACCAACCGCTCCAAGGAAAGCCTGGCGCTGGACCTCAAGCATGATCAAGCGCAGCCGGTACTCGAAGCGCTGTTGCAGCAAGCTGACGTGCTGGTGCAGAACCTTGCGCCGGGCGCAGCAGCGCGTATGGGGTTGTCCTATGAAGCCTTGCGCAGCCGCTTTCCGCGCCTGATCGTCTGCGATATTTCCGGTTACGGCGAAGGTGGCAGCTATGAAAGCAAGAAGGCCTACGATCTGCTGATCCAGAGCGAAAGCGGCTTTCTTTCGGTCACCGGCGACGCCAATGAAGAAGGCATGGCCAAGGCTGGTTGCTCCATCGCCGACATCTCGGCCGGCATGTATGCCTACACCGGTATCCTCTCGGCACTGTTGTTGCGTGAGAAGACCGGGGAGGGGAGTCGCGTAGATGTCTCCATGCTCGAGAGCCTGGTGGAGTGGATGGGCTACCCGATGTATTACGCCTTCGAAGGCGCTGCGCCGCCGCAGCGCACAGGTGCGGCGCATGCCACCATCTACCCGTATGGTCCGTTTCCCGTCGGTGACGAGGCAACGGTAATGCTCGGGTTGCAGAACGAGCGGGAATGGCAACAGTTCTGCGCTGTGGTGCTGGAACGTCCGGAGCTGACCGTCGATCCGCGATTTTCTGCCAACTTCAAACGTTCGGAAAACCGCCAGGCCCTGCGGGCAATCATCGTCGAGGTATTTGCAGGGCTGGGCTACCAGGCGGTGGTCGAGCGCCTCGATGCCGCGCAGATCGCCAATGCCCAGGTCAATGACATGGCATCGGTGTGGACGCATCCACAACTGGCGGCCAGGCAGCGTTGGGCTGAGGTAGCCAGCCCTGTGGGGACATTGCCCAGCTTGTTGCCGCCGGCCAGTAGCAGTGCGTTCGCACCGCGCATGGACGCGGTGCCCGGGCTTGGCCAGCACAGCATCAGCGTGCTGGCGGGGCTGGGCTACAGCGCTGCGAAAATCAGCGACCTGACGCAAACCGGTGCCATCCAGAACGGCGCCCAACTCGACTGAGGCTTTCCCATGTCATGGACTATCGTTCGCTCGGCACTGTTTGTGCCGGGCAGCCGGCCGGAGCGGTTCAGCAAGGCCCTGGCCAGCGGCGCGGATGCGGTGATCATCGACTTCGAAGACGCCGTGGCGCCACAAGACAAGCCCCAGGCCCGGGAGAATCTGTCGGCGTTCCTGGAACAGCATGCGGATGCACGCGTGCTGGTACGGGTAAACGCTGCCGGGCACCGCGAGCACGAGGCCGACCTGCAGCTGTGCCGCACGCTCCCCGGCGTGGTTGGTATCTTGCTGCCCAAGGCAGAGACGACCACGCAGGTACTGAGGGTTGCTGCCACCCACAAGCCGGTCTGGCCGATCATCGAAAGCGCCATGGGCGTGCTGGCCATCGAGCGTATCGCGGCCTGCGTGGGTGTGGCTCGTCTCACCTTTGGCGCCCTGGACCTTGCCCTCGACCTGGGAATGCGCGCTGATTCTGCGGCGGCGGACAGCGTGTTCGACCAGGTTCGCTACGCAATGCTGCTGCATTCTCGGGTCAACAGCCTGGCGCCGGCGCTTGACAGTGTTTACCCGGCGTTTGAAGACGAAGCCGGGCTCGATGCTGCCCTGCGTCGCGCTCGCGACATGGGCCTGGGGGGTGCCTTGTGCATTCATCCGCGCCAGGTGGCGGTGATTCATGCGGCGCTTGCGACCACAGCGCAGGAAAAAGCCTGGGCGCAGCGCGTGCTCGACGCGGCAGCCTCGGGGCTGGCGGTATTTGAAGTGGATGGGCAAATGGTCGACGCGCCGGTGATAGACCGGGCGCGTCGCCTGTTGGCCCAGGGCTGATCAGTCGAGCAGTCCCTTGGCCCGGGCAATGGCCACAGCCTCGGTGCGCCCTTGCGCACCGAGCTTGGCGTTGATGTTGCGCAAGTGGGATTTCACCGTGAACTCGGAAAGAAACATCTTTTGCGCGATCGCCCGGTTGCGCAGCCCGGCCGCCAGCAACTGGATGACCTGGATCTCCCGGGTCGTCAACGACTCTTTCGCATCGCTTTCGCCTGACGACGTAGCGCAGGTCTCGCCGCAATTGCCGGCGCGTTGCAACAGGCGGGTCAGAAAACGTGTCTCGATACCCAGGCTGCTGGCGCGGGCCTGGTGGGACACGGCCCAACGCTGAAGCACATCGGCCAGCCGCGCGCCCTCATCAAGGAAGGTGCGCAAAAAGCCTTCGTGGCTGGCAAAACGCAGTGCTTGGGTCAGTTGCGCAAACCCGTCTTCCTGTTGCCCTGCGCCATCCAGTGCCATGGCCAGCAGCAGGCACAATTTCAGCTTGCGGCGGTAGTGCTGGCGCTCGTCGGCCTGAGCGATAGCATCCTGCAGCTGTGACGCGGCCTCGACACAGGCGCCCTGGGCAATTTGCAGGCGCAGGCGAGCAATCGATGGGGTATCGACATCGCTGCCGTGAAAGAGAATGCCGGGACGGTCCCAACTGCTGATCAGATTCGCCGAGCGCAAGGCCTGGGCTGCCGCGTCCAGACGGTTTTCCAGGGTGGCGATGCGCGCCCGTTCCAGCCAGGCGGAACACATCACCCGGTCCGAGCCGGATTGGCGACCGATCTGTTCCAGTTCGGCAAGGTAGCGCAGCCAGGTATCGCGCTCGCCTTTCAAGTAGGCGATCCTGGCCAGCAGTACGTGGCTGGAAATCAGTGAATCCGGTGGGCTGCCATCTTTGGCGTGGGGCAGCGCCTCGCAAAGGTTGTGTTCAACTTCTTCCAGCGCATCGGACTCGTACAGGGCCAGTGACAAGGTAATGTCCAGCGACGTTTTGCCACCGAATGCGCTGTTGCCGTTGCCTGTCCAGCGGCACTGGGCGGCGGCTTGCAAGCGGGCAAGGGCGTTGCCCAGCCGACCCTGGGTCAGGTCCAGGACGCCTTCGATGCATCCGGTGACCGTGTTCAAGTAGGTCACACGATCTGGCGAGCTGCGCTTGTAGGCCTGTGAAAACAGATGCCGCGCCTCTTCATGGCGCCCGGTAACCAGCATGCTGAATGCCAGCGAGTTGGTGACTACGCCGTACTGGAACACTTCATCGAGCGGGATCTGCTCGATATGCTCAAGGCCTTCGAGGTAACACTCATCCACCTGGTCGGTGATGGCCAGGACCATGCAGCGAATGGTCCTGGCTTCCAGCTTGAACCGTTCGCGCGTGTCTTGATCGGCACGCCCTTCAAGTTGCTCGACAATCTTCAGCGCGTCGCGGTAGCGCCGGTGCAACGCCAGTGCCCAGGCATAGGCCACGTTGAGGTTCGGGTGCAGTTCCAGGTAAGCCTGGGGAATCCGGTCGAGCCAGCTGAGCAGCAGCCGCGAGCGCGCGTCGGCCATCAGTTGCCCGGCATACAGCGCCAGACGGCTGGCCGCTTCAGCCGTAGCCCCGGCTTGTAGCAGGTGCTCGATGGCCGGAATCGGCCGGTCCGCCGAGAAATGCCACTGGGCGGCGGCGTGGTGCAAGCTGACTGCGCGCCCGGGGAATTGCCGGTTCAGCGCGTCCTTGAGGTAGCTGGCGAACAAACTGTGGTAACGGAAACACTGATGTTCATTGTCCAACGGGAAGATGAACAGGTTACTGCGCTCAAGGTGCTCGATCATGGCCTGGCTGTCGTTGCGCCCGGTGACCGCATCGCACAGCGGCGCATTGAGTTGCTCGAGAATGCTGGTGTCCATCAGAAACAGGCGGCAGTCTTCGCTTTGCCTGGCGAGAATGTCTTCAGCCAGGTACTGGGCCAGCTCCTGGTTCGAACCGGAAAAAGAGGCCACGAAAGCGGCAGGGTCGGTACGTCCTTGCAACGACAAGCTGGCCAGGTAGATGGCCGTGATCCAGCCCTCTGTGCAGCGAAACAGCGTAGCGATCTCATTGTCGCGCAATGTCAGCTGGCGCTTTTCACGGATAAAGCGGGTGGCCTCCTCCAGGGTAAAACGCAGCGCGGCGGGGTTGATCTCCACCAACTGGCCGCGGGCGCGCAGTCGGCCCAGGCCGATATCCGGCGTGGTTCTGGAGGCGATCACCAGCACCCCGCAGGGCGGCAAAGCGTCCATCAGGCGTTGAACGAAGTCCAGTACCGAAGGGTTTTCAATGGCTTCAAACTCATCAAGCACGATTGAAAACGGCTTCACACAGCTGCTGACGCGTTCCAGCAGCTCCTGCAACTGCTCGGCCGCATTGACACTGGCTGGCTGTGAGCCAGCCTCGAGCGCGTCATCGGCACACAGGTCACGGATACCGCTGAGCAAGTGGGTGATCAGGCGTTGAATGTCGTTGTCGGCTTTATCCAGGTTAAGCCAAAGCACGCGGCGTCCGGCAGCCAGGCAGCGCTCGCGGTACTGCAGGAGCAGCGTGGTTTTGCCGAACCCGGCAGCGGCGCGAAGCAATATCAACCGCGCGTTGGCCACACTGCCCATGGTGTCGAGCAAATGGGCGCGGACAAGATGGCTGGGCGCGGCAATCGGCGCTGAAAGCTTGGCGTGCAGCACCTTTGCGCAGGTGGTGTGGCCAAGGTCCGTGGCAGCTGAGTCGTGGTGCTCCAGAGCATCGGGCATTGAAGTCTCCAGCAAGCGGGCTAGAGGGGGGGCGCGCAAAGACGCCGCCGTGGTTCCGCTTTTATTGTTATTTGATCCCTGCAGTTTGCCACGTCAAGGGTGGCAGGTATGCCGTTCTTTTGAACTAGTTCACCGCCCTGTAGGAGCGGGCTTGCCCCGCGATTTCGATCTGTCAGTCACATCGCATCGCGGGGCAAGCCGGCTCCTACAGGCATTCGATCCATACCAGGCAAAGGGACTAGTCCCCGTTTCACCTGTTCGAACGATTGTGCTCGTCGGCCGCAGGCTTAGGCTGGGTCCGGCATGTAGCAATGGCTTGCCGCTAGCGGCAATGCGACTTTCGAACAATAACAAAGGTGACGGTATGGAACAGGCTTACGATTTCATCGTGGTCGGGGGTGGGTCGGCCGGTTGCGCAGTAGCAGGGCGCCTGGCGGATGCCAACTGTGGTGAGGTGGCCCTGCTGGAAGCGGGTGGTCATGATCATCGCCCACTGGTGACGACGCCGGTCGGCATCGCGCTGGTGATCCCGCGGGCCGGTGAATTCAACTACGCCTACAACAGCTTGCCTCAGCCCAGCATGGCGGGCCGCGCAGGGTATCAACCGCGGGGCAGGGGCCTGGGCGGCAGTTCCTCGATCAACGGCATGGTGTATATCCGTGGCCGGGCCTCGGACTATGACCACTGGCAAAGCATGGGCGCTGAAGGCTGGGGCTGGAAGGATGTGCTGCCTTATTTCAAACGCTCCGAGTGCAATGAGCGGGTCGCGGGCCGCGATGACGATCCATTGCATGGCGGCACAGGTCCCTTGCATGTCACCGACCCGCGCTCACCCTGCGCCATGGCCCGGCACTTTCTGGAGGCGGCAAGCAGCGCCGGACATGCCTATAACCATGACTTCAATGGGCCTGTGCAGGAAGGCGTCGGTTACTTCCAGGTCACTCAGCGCAACGGCGAACGCTGGAACGCCGCCCGTGCCTATTTGCACCGGGGCAACACGGGCGATGGTCGGTTCAATGGCGGGCGCGCCAATCTGCACGTCCAGGTAAACACCCAGGTACTGCGCGTACTGTTCGAGGGGCGCCGGGCGGTGGGTGTGCTGGTACTCAAAGACGGTCGCGAGCAGGTCTTGCGGGCACGCAAGGAAGTCATCCTCAGTGCCGGTAGCCTGATCTCGCCGCAGTTGCTGATGGTGTCCGGCGTAGGGCCGGCCAAGCATCTGCAGGAAAAAGGCATCAAGGTGCTGGTCGATGCGCCACAGGTCGGCAAGAACCTGCAGGAACACGTCGATGTCATCTTGCACAAGCGTCTGTTCCGCACCGAGCTGTTCGGGGTGTCGGTGCGTGGGGCGTTTCGCTATCTCTGGGAGCTGATCAAGTACCGCGGCCGGCGCGAAGGTGTGTTCACCCGTAGCTTTACCGAGGCCGGTGGTTTTCTGAAAACCGACCCGTCACTGGCCGAGCCGGATGTGCAACTGCATTTCGTGATGTCCGCCGGTGACAATCATGGGCGCAAATTCCGCTATGGCCATGGCTATTCGTGTCATGTCTGTGTCCTGCATCCCCATAGCCGTGGCGAAGTGCGCCTGGCCTCCGCCGATATGCGCGATGCGCCGGTGATCGAGCTCAACATGCTCGCCGATGACCGCGACATGGAGGTCATGCTCAAGGGCGTGCATCAGGTTCAGGCGATTCTCGAGCAGCCTGCGCTGGCGCGCTTTGGCGGCAAGGCGCTGCACTTTGCCGGGCTGAAATTCGACGGCAGTGATGACCCGCAGATCAAGCAGGTCATCCGCGAGCGTGCCGATGGCGTGTATCACCCGGTCGGCACGTGCCGGATGGGCAGCGACGCGGCCTCCGTCGTCGATCCTCAATTGCGGGTACGCGGGGTCGAGGGCCTGCGCGTGGTGGATGCCTCGGTGATGCCAAGGGTGGTCGCCGGCAACACCAATGCCCCCTGCATGATGATCGGTGAAAAGGCCGCGGACCTGATCATCGCCGATCACCGTGCGCATGCCGCATCCGGCGACACGTCAAAGCCTGTGATGGCCTAGCCATTGACGAAGGGCCGCAAACCATCCCGGTTTGCGGCGCTGCGCCTGAGGCAACCCTCTAGTTCATTCGAACCACTGCAAGCACGCCTCAGGTTCATCCCTTTGATCGACGCTGACCGGTGGCGCGCTCCTTAGTATCGATCCTACAAGAACAACAGTATCAGGAGCTTGACCATGTACCTGACCCAAGGGTTGCAGCGCATGCTGCAACAAGAGCCGGACCACCTCGCCACGATCTATCGTGGCCGCCGCCAGACCTATCGCGAACTCGGGCAACGGGTCAGCCGGCTGGCTGGCGCGTTGCGTTCGCTTGGGATGAACAGCGGTGACCGGGTGGGCATGCTCGCACTCAACTCCGACCGCTACCTGGAATACATGCTGTCCACCTGGTGGGGTGGCGGTGTGCTGAACCCGGTCAATATTCGCTGGAGCGTCCCGGAGATCGTGTTCTCTCTGGACGACTGTGATACCGGCATTCTGATTGTCGACGATCACTTCCTGCCGATGGTCGAGCAGATCTGCAGTACCGCCCGTCGTGCACCGATTGTCATCCATGCCGGCGACAGCCCGGCGCCGGAGGGCATGTACGCCTACGAGCAACTGATCGCCGAAGCCGCACCGGTAGCCGATGCGATGCGCGGTGGCAACGACCTGGCGTCGATCATGTACACCGGCGGCACCACGGGCCTGCCCAAAGGTGTCATGCAATCGCATCTGAACCTGTGGTCGTCGGCCGTTGCCCGGGCAGCGCAGTTTCCTGGCCTGGACAACTGCCGAGGCCTGCACGCCGCGCCCCTGTTTCACACGGCGGCCATGGCCCGAGCGGTGGGGATGTTTTTGATCGGTGGCACGCATGTGCTGATTCCGGCCTTTGAGCCACTGGAAGTGTTGCAAACCATCGAGCGTGAACAGGTCAACGAGATGCTGCTGGTGCCGACCATGTTGCAAGCGGTGGTCATGCATCCGCAGTTCGCCGCCTACGACCTGCGCACCCTCAAGCGCCTGGCGTACGGCGCATCACCGATTTCGCCAACGCTGCTGGAAAAGGCCATGGCGGCCTTGCCCGGTATCGAATTCATGCACGCCTATGGGCTGACCGAAGCCGCGCCCGTGGTATCGGTGAACCCGAACGCCAGCCACAGCCCCGAAGGCATTGCCAGCGGCCGTGTGCGCAGCGTCGGGCGGGGTGGCTACGGCGGCATGGTGCGTATCGTCGATGAGCAGGGCAATGAAGTGCCGCGCGGTACGGTGGGTGAAATCGTCGTCTGCGGCCCGAACATCATGCAGGGCTACTGGAACCGTCCGCAAGAGACCGCCAAGGCCCTGAAAAATGGCTGGCTGCACACCGGAGACGGCGCCTACATGGACGAGGACGGCTACCTGTTCATCGTCGACCGCCTCAAGGACATGATCGTCACCGGTGGCGAGAACGTGTTCTCCGCCGAAGTCGAAAACGTCATCGCCCGCCACCCCGAAGTCGCCATGTGCGCGGTGATCGGCATTCCTCACGAGCGTTGGGGCGAAGCGGTGCACGCGGTGGTGGTGCGTACCCCGGGCAGCGAACTGAGCGAAGCCCAGCTGCGCGAACACTGCGCCAGCTACATCGCCGGCTTCAAGTGCCCGAAATCGGTGGACTTCACCGCCGCGTTGCCGCTATCGGCCGCCGGCAAGATTCTCAAGCGCGACCTGCGCGAACCCTACTGGAAAGACCAGGCCCGAGCAGTCAACTGATCCCGGCCAACCTTTGACCCTGATGGAGTAAAACATGAGCAATAAAGTTGTGGTTGCCGGCGTCGGCATGATCCCGTTCACCAAGCCGGGCCAAAGCGACACGTATCCGGTCATGGGGGCCAACGCCGCGAAAAAGGCACTGGCCGATGCCGGTATCGACTACGCCCTGGTGCAGCAAGCCTACGTCGGTTACGTGTTCGGTGACTCGACCTCGGGTCAGGCGGCCATCTATGGCGTGGGTCTGACGGGCATTCCGGTCATCAACGTCAACAATAACTGTGCCACCGGCTCCACGGCCTTGTTCCTGGCGCGCCAGGCGGTGGAAAGCGGCGCTGTCGAGTGTGCCATTGCCCTGGGTTTCGAGCAGATGGTGCCGGGGGCGCTCAAAGGTGCCTGGACTGATCGTCCTGGTCCGATGGAGCGGTTCGCCAATGTCATGACCGACCTCCAGGGCTTCCAGCCAGAGGCCCCGCGTGCCGCGCAGTTCTTCGGTGGCGCCGGTCGTGCCTACATGCGTGAGTACGGCATCAGCCCGGACATCTTCGGCCGCATCTCGGTGAAGGCGCGTAACCATGCCGCCAACAACCCGTTCGCGGTGTTCCGCAACCCGGTGAGCCTGGAAGAAATCATGGCCTCGCCGATGGTGTTCGACCCCATGACGCGCCTGCAGTGCTGCCCACCTACCTGTGGCGCCGCCGCTGCGATTCTCTGCTCCGAGGCCTTCGCCAAGAAGCATGGCCTGGATACCCGCGTAGTGATCGCCGCCCAGGCCATGACCACCGACCGCAACAGCAGCTTCGACGAAGCCGACATGCGCAAGGTGGTGGGCTACGACATGACTCGCAGCGCGGCCCTGAGCGTGTACGAGCAAGCCGGCGTGGCACCGACCGACATCAACGTGGTCGAGCTGCATGACTGCTTCACCGCCAACGAGCTGATCACTTACGAAGGCTTGTGCCTGACGCCGGAAGGCACCGCCGAGAAGTTCATTCTCGAGGGTGACAACACCTACGGCGGGCGCGTGGTCACCAACCCGTCCGGCGGCTTGCTCTCCAAAGGTCACCCACTGGGGGCGACCGGCCTTGCGCAATGCGCCGAGCTGACCTGGCAACTGCGCGGTGCCGCCGAAGCCCGCCAGGTGGAGGGTGCGCGCCTGGCCCTGCAACACAACCTGGGCCTGGGTGGCGCCTGTGTGGTCACCCTGTACCAGCGTCAGTGATCCGCGCCCCTGAACCGGAGATGTCTGCATGATCGATAAAAGCCATATCGGCGCCGTGGTGTCGAGTCACAACGTCAGCGTGGAGGCCGGTCGCCTGCGTTTCTTCGCCAAGGCCACCGGACAGCGCGATGCGCGTTACACCGACCCGGCTGCGGCGCTGGACGCCGGTTACCCGAACCTGCCGGTACCGCCGACCTTCCTGTTCTGCCTGGACATGGAGGCGCCGAACCCCCGCGCCACCATGGACCTGCTGAACATCGACATCGGCAAGGTGCTGCACGGCGAGCAGAGCTTCAAGTACCACCAGATGGCGTTTGCCGGCGATTGCCTGCATTTCGAATCGCGGATCGTCGACATCTACGACAAGAAGGGCGGTGCCCTGGAGTTTGTCGTGCGTGAAACCCGTGTAACCCGTCAGAGCGGTGAACTGGTCGCAGAGCTGCGTAACAGCCTGGTGGTGCGAAATGGATAAGGAGTCACTGATGCAGCCGGTCAACTTTGTCGACGTGCAGCCAGGCAGCACATTGCCGTCGTTCACCTGCGAGCCGATCAGCCGCCTCGCCCTGGCCCTGTACTGCGGCGCTTCGGGGGACCACAACCCGATTCACGTCGATCTCGACTTTGCCCGCAAGGCCGGCATGCCCGACGTGTTTGCCCACGGCATGTTGTCGATGGCCTACCTCGGTCGCCTGCTGACCGCCTGGGTGCCACAGCAATCGATTCGACAGTTTTCGGTGCGTTTTGTCGCCATCACCCAACTGGGCGATGCAGTGACCTGCTCGGGCACCGTGGTGGAGAAGGATGAGGCCACCGGCACGGTGCGCCTGGAAATCACCACCCGCAATCAGGCAGGCGAAATCAAATTGTCCGGCGAAGCCATCGTGGCCCTGGGCGCTTGAACAACAAGGAGAAAAACATGAGCAATAAACTTCAAGACCAAGTGGCAATCGTTTCTGGCTCCGGCCGTGGCATCGGTCGCGAGATCGCCCTGAAACTGGCCGCCGACGGTGCAGCCATCGTGGTCAACGACCTGGACGCGGCGCCGGCCGAAGAAGTGGTCGCGCAAATCGTCGCTGCCGGCGGCAAGGCGGTGGCCTGCGTTGGCAGCGTGACCGACAAGGACTTTGGCGATCGCTTCGTCAAGACCGCACTCCAATCCTTCGGTCGCCTGGACATCATTGTCAACAACGCCGGCTACACCTGGGACAACGTGATCCAGAAAATGACCGACGAGCAGTGGGACGCGATCATGGATGTGCACGTCAGCGCACCGTTTCGCATTCTGCGCGCCGCCAGCGACTACTTCCGCGAGAGCGCCAAGCAGGAGGCGGAAGCTGGCCAGGAAGTGTTCCGCAAAGTGGTCAACATTTCCTCGGTGTCGGGCGTGATGGGTAACGCAGGCCAGGCCAACTACTCGGCGGCCAAATCGGCCATCAACGGCCTGACCAAGGCCCTGGCCAAGGAGTGGGGTCGCTACAAGGTCTGCGTCAACAGCGTCGCCTTCGGCCTGATCAAGACCCGCCTGACCGAAGCCACCGCGGGTGAAAGCAACACGTCCACCCTGGACATCGACGGCAAGCAGATCAAGGTCGGGGTCAACCCGCAACTGATGAAGAACATCGAATCGATGATTCCGATGGGCCGTGCCGGTACACCGTTGGAAGCTGCAGGCTCGGTGTACCTGTTCTGCATTCCCGAGTCCAACTACGTGTCTGGCCAGGTGCTGGTAGTGGGCGGCGGACGTCCATAAGTGACCTGCGAGCTGCCATGCATCGGCGTGGCAGCTTACTCCTTTTCTGTTGCTTGACCGTCTTGCCGAGGAGCTTTCATGAGTGCCCAAACCTCTCCCTGGATCACTGATGACCTGGTGATCTTCCAGGATTCGATCCGACGATTCATTGCCAATGAGCTGACCCCGCACGAAGAGCGCTGGGCCAAGCAGCAGCACGTCGATCGTGACATCTGGCTCAAGGCCGGTGAGTTCGGCATGTTGCTGCCGAGCATTCCGGAACAATACGGTGGCGGCGGTGGTACCTTCGCCCATGACGCTATCGTGACCCTGGAACAAAGCCGGGCAATCAGTACCAGCCTTGGCACCAATGTGCACAGCGGTATTGTCGCTCACTACCTGCTGCGCTATGCCAGCGAAGAACAAAAGCTCAACTGGCTGCCGAAAATGGCCCGCGGTGAAATGGTTGCGGCCATCGCCATGTCCGAGCCGGGTGCAGGCTCCGACCTCAAGAGCATCAAATGCCGCGCCGTACGTGATGGCGACTGCTATGTCATCAACGGCTCCAAGACCTTTATCACCAACGGCTACCACGCCGACCTGATTCTGGTCGTGACCAAGACCGATCCGGAAAAAGGCGCCAAGGGTGTTTCGATCATCGTCGTCGAAACCAAGGACCTGAAGGGCTTCCGCCGTGGCCGCATCCTGGAAAAAATCGGCCAGAAAGGCCAGGACACCACCGAGCTGTTCTTCGACGACGTTCGTGTGCCGTGCGCCAACCTGCTGGGAACGGAGGAGGGCAAGGGCTTTATCCAGCTCATGCAGCAACTGCCGCAGGAACGCATGATCATCGCCCTGGGCGCGGTCAGCACCATGGAACGTGCTGTTGAAGAGACCGCTGAGTATGTGCGTCAGCGCAAAGTGTTCGGCCAGTCGTTGCTGGACCTGCAGAACACCCGTTTCAAGCTGGCCGAGTGCAAGACCATTGCCACCGTTGCACGCAGCTTTGTCGACGACTGCATGGCCAAAGTGCTCAAGGGCGAGCTCGACCCCGAAACCGCCGCCATGGCCAAGTGGTGGTGCACCCAGCAGAACTGCACGGTGATCGACGAGTGCCTGCAACTGCACGGTGGCTACGGCTACATGACCGAGTACCCGATCGCTCGCCTGTACGTGAACGCACGCGTGGGCAAGATCTTTGGCGGGTCCAACGAAATCATGAAAGAGCTGGTAGCACGCACCTTGTAGGGGCGAGCGTCGCGAGGGTACAGACATGAGCACAACCATTGAAGTTGGCGTTGACCAGGGTTTGGCGACGCTGGTGTTGTCCCGCCCCGAGCGCAAGAACGCGCTGACGGCGCAGATGTTCGCCGAGATGCTTGAGGCACTCGCGACCTTGCGCCGCGACAGCACGGTCAAGGCATTGCTGTTGACCGGCGCCGGTAGCGATTTTTGCTCTGGCGGCGACCTGGGCTCCATGCAAGGCGCAGTCGAGGCGGATACGGTGCGCACGCGAATGGTCGAAAACAATCGTTTGCTCAGTGCCCTGGCTGACTTTGACCGCCCGGTTATCGCTGCCGTCGATGGCGTCGCCTTCGGCGCGGGTTTCAGCCTGGCGCTGGCAGCGGACTTTGTCATCGCTTCGCAACGTGCGCGGTTCTGCATGGCCTTTGCCCGCGTCGGGCTGACTCCGGACCTTGGCGCTTCCTACTTTCTGCCGCGCATTGTCGGGCTGCAGAAAGCCAAGCAACTGGTCTATTCGGCCGCCGAAATCAGCGCCGAACAGGCGCTGGCCTTGGGTATCGCGCTGGAAGTACAGCCTGCCGAGCGGTTGCACAGCCGCGCCGAGGAACTGGCGCGAGGCATGGCGAACATGTCTGGCTGCGCCTTTGGCATGACCAAACGCCTGCTGGCGCGTTCGTTCGAAGCCAATCTTGCGACCCAACTGGACGCCGAGGCCAGCAGCCAGGCGGTGGCCATGAGCTCCAGCTACCTGCAGCAGGCCACGGCGCGTTTTGCCAGTAAACAGCCGCCGTTGTACCAGTGGCCGCTGGCACAGCCCAGCAGCAAATAAACGACTGTCCTCACCACAGGAGGTGTGCCATGAGCAGCATTGAGAACACGAGCCCGCTTGCCATTCGTTCGATCCTGGACAAACAACGCGCCAGCCTGCTGGACCGCGATCCGTTGACCGCGGCGCAGCGCATCGAGCTGATCGACCGCGCCATTGGTTTGCTGGTGGATTTTCAGGAGGAAATCGTTGAAGCGGTGTGCGCCGATTTCGGCCAGCGCAGCAAAGACTTCAGCCGCGTCACCGAAGTGCTTTCGCCGTTGATGACGCTCAAGCAGACCAAGGCCCAGCTTAGCGAGTGGATGCAGCCCGAAGCTCGCCACACCGAGCGTGGCCAAGCGTGGGTCGAGTATCAGCCACTGGGTGTGATCGGCATCCTCAGCCCGTGGAACTTCCCGGTCAACCTGGCCTTTGGCGGCCTGGCCGGCGCGCTGGCGGCAGGCAACCGGGTCATGATCAAACCGTCGGAATTCACTCCGCAGACCTCGGCATTGATGGCGCGGATGATTGCCTCGGTGTTCAGTGAAAGCGAAGTGGCGGTGATTACCGGCGGGCCAGAGGTCGGTCAGGCATTCTGCGCCCAGCCGTTCGACCACCTGCTGTTCACCGGTGCGACCAGTATCGGCAAGCATGTGATGCGCGCCGCTGCCGAGAACCTGGTGCCGGTGACCCTGGAACTGGGCGGTAAATCGCCGACGATCATTTCGCGTTCGGCTGATTTCGATGCTGCCGTGACCAAGATCATCACCGGCAAGCTGCATAACGCCGGGCAGATCTGCCTGGCCCCGGACTACGTGTTCGTGCCGCAAGAGTCGCTACAGGACTTTATCGTCGCGGCCAAAAACGTAGTCGCCACCTATTTCCCGCGTTTGCTGGATAACCCCGACTACACCTCGCTGATCAATGCCCGGCATTTCCAGCGGTTGCAGGGCTACCTGAGCCAGGCGCAAGCGGCGGGTGTCGAGCTGATCGAGCTCAACCCTGCTGGCGAAGACTTCAGTCAGCAAGCCCACCACAAGCTGGTACCAACCTTGCTGATCAACCCCGGCGACGAGTTGCTGGTGATGCAGGACGAGATATTTGGCCCGCTGTTGCCGATCAAACCCTACAAGACCATGGCTGAGGTGGTTGCCTACATCAACGCCCATCCACGTCCACTGGGCCTTTACTACTTCGGCAGCGATGAAGCCGAAGAGCGTCTGGTGCTCAGCCGTACCACCAGCGGCGGCGTGACGCTGAACGATGTCATCCGCCACGTCGGCGTCGAGAGCCTGCCCTTCGGTGGTGTCGGGCCCAGTGGCATGGGGGCCTATCACGGTCGGGATGGCTTTCGCACCTTCAGCCATGCCAAGGCCGTGCTGCGCGCCGCCGACGGCCCGGACCTGATGCGCCCACCGTACGTTGAACAGGTTCGCCAGATAGTGAGTTCGCTGATTACCCGCTGAGCAGTAGTGGCTGACGCGCCAGCCTGGTAGCGCGCACAGAGACGAGAGACGCTTATGAAAACGCGCATCACCGAGTTGCTGGGAATTGAGTACCCGATCATCCAGGGCGGCATGATGTGGGTGGGTCGGGCCGAGATGGCAGCCGCGGTTTCCAACGCTGGCGGCCTGGGGATACTGACCGCATTGACCCAGCCTACGCCTGAGGCGTTGTCTGCAGAAATCGCCCGATGCCGGGAAATGACCGACAAGCCGTTCGGGGTGAACCTGACCTTGCTGCCGTCGATCAACCCGCCCCCTTATGCGCAGTACCTGCAGGCCATTATCGACAGTGGCGTAAAGGTGCTGGAGACGGCCGGCAACAACCCGGGCGAAATCATCACGCGCGCCAAGGCGGCCGGGCTGACGGTGATCCATAAGTGCGTGGCGGTGCGCCACGCCCTGACCGTGCAGCGCCTGGGCGTCGATGCGGTGTCCATCGATGGCTTCGAGTGTGCCGGGCACCCCGGCGAGGATGATATTCCGGGGCTGGTACTGATCCCGCTGGCGGCGCGTCAACTGAGCGTGCCGGTGATCGCTTCGGGGGGCATCGCCGATGGTGTCGGCATGGCCGCCGCGCTCACCCTGGGCGCTGAAGGGGTGAACATGGGCACGCGTTTTTGCGCCACCCGCGAAGCGCCTATCCATGACGACATCAAGCAGGCCCTGGTGGCGGCCAGTGAACGCGACACCCGCCTGATTTTCCGCACCTTGCACAACACTGCACGGGTGCTGCGCAACCCGGTATCCGAAGAGGTGGTGAGCATCGAGCAGCGTGGCAACGCGCAGTTCGAGGACATTCGTCACCTGGTGGCGGGCGCCCGTGGGCGTGCGGCGCTGGAGTCCGGGCAGTACCAGGACGGGATCATCACCGCCGGCCAGTGCGTCGGGTTGATCGACGACGTACCGACCTGCGCCGAGCTGATCGAACGAATGGTCCGCGACTGTCGCGACAGCCTGCACCGTGCCCAGGGTTTGATGGGTTGAGCCAGTAGAAGGAGCGGTTATGCATACCCCAGCGCTTCAAGCCAGCCATGCCACAGGGCAGGGCAACGATGTACCGGAAGGCTTCGAACCCATGCAGGGCACCGGCTTCGTCCCTTCGATCGGCGCCATTTATGTGAATCGCCAGCGCCGCAGCATGGGCGCCCGGATTGCGCACAGTCATTTGAATCCGCTGGGTTTTGCCCATGGCGGCATGCTCGCGACCTTGATCGATACATCGTTTGGCATGGCGATCAAATTGGCTGTGCACACCGAGGTGCCGCCGGTCACGGTCTGCCTGAACATCGAATACCTGAGCCCCGCCTACCCAGGGTCGTGGATCGAGTCCACGGTCGAGGTCCAGAAGATTGGCGCGCGCCTTACCAATGCCAGCTGTGTGCTCAGGGACGGCGAGCGTCTGATTGCCAAGGGCAACGCGATTTTCGTCGCGACCGCAGGCGTACCGACAAGCAAAACTGACAACAAATAATTGATCCACCTCGTTCGGAGCACCTCATGAGTGAAGTCTTAGCCACTGCAGCGGCCGCGCTTGGCCCACAGGAGCAGTACCTCGAGTTTCTAAGCCAGGGCCGCTTCATGCTGCAGCGCAGCCTGTCCAGCGGCCGCTATGTGTTCTATCCGCGGGTGCTGATTCCCGGCACCGGCGAAACCGACCTTGTGTGGGAACAAGCCAAGGGCACTGGAACGGTCTACGCCATTACCGTCAACCGCGCGCGTACCGGCAGCCACAACGTGGCCCTGATCGATCTGGACGAAGGCCCGCGGATGATGTCGCGCATCGAAGGCCGTGAAACGGCGCCGATCGGTAGCCGCGTAAAGGCGCGGATCATCGAGGAGGAGGGGGTTGCCATGGTGGTGTTTGAAGTGATCGAGGAGGTAGCGGCATGAACCAGGCTATTCGCGGTAAAACCGCCATTGTCGGCATCGGCACCGCGGGTGTTGGCGAAGCCAAGGGCTTCAGTGCCATGGAGTTGCTCGGCCAGGCATCGCTGCAAGCGATCGCCGATGCCGGCTTGCAGTTGCAGGACATCGACGGCATTTTTGCCGCTACCAGTTCCCATGCCTTCCCGACGCTGTCGGTGGCCGAGTACCTGGGGATCAAGCCGTCCTATGTGGATGGCACCAATATCGGCGGCTCCAGCTTCGAGATGCATCTGCTGCAGGCGACCCTGGCGCTGGAAGCCGGCCTGTGCAATGCCGCCCTGGTTTGCTACGGCTCCAACCAGCGCACCGCCGGTGGTCGCCTGGTATCGATGAGTGAGCCGCAGTGGCACGAGGCGTTCTACAAACCGCGTCACCCCATCACGTCCTACAGCCTGGCGGCCAGCCGTCATATGTACCAGTACGGCACCACCCGCGAAATGCTCGGGGAAGTGGCGGTTTCGGCGCGCCAGTGGGCCAACCTCAATCCTGAGGCCTTCGCCCGTGGACCGCTGACCCTTGACGATGTCATGGCCAGCCGTATGGTCAGCGACCCGCTGTCGTCGGCCGATTGCTGCCTGGTGACCGATGGCGGCGCAGCGTGTGTGCTGGTACGTGCAGACCGTGCCCGTGACTTGCAACGCAAACCCGCCTACTTCCTTGGCGCGGCTGGCGCGCAGTGGCACCGCTCGGTCGTCGCGATGCCGGACCTGACGGTAACGGCCGCCTCCGAAAGCGGGCCACGGGCCATGGCAATGGCCGGGGTCACCCACGCCGATATCGACCTGGTCATGCTCTATGACGCCTTCACCATCAACACCATCCTGTTCCTCGAAGACCTGGGCTTCTGTCCCAAAGGCGAGGGCGGGCGCTTTGTCCAGGGTGGGCATATCGCCCCCGGCGGTGGCCTTGCCGTGAACACCAACGGTGGTGGTCTTTCCTGCGTTCACCCCGGCATGTACGGCCTGTTCCTGATCATCGAGGCCGTGCGCCAGATACGTGGGGAAGCAGGTGCTCGCCAGCTGAAGAAAGCCGACATTGCCTTGCTGCACGGCAACGGCGGCACGCTGTCGAGCCAGGTGACCGCTTTCCTGGGCAGCGAAAACGCGCTCTGAGCGCATGCCCGGGAAAGGGAGTACGGGCGCAATTTGGTCCGAACGATCTAGAGCCGCGATTGCTGAGTCATTCAATACTCAGCGCAGGTTCGCATAACAACAAGAAACCACGCACAGGCGACCCTCGTCGCCGAAGGCCTGCCTGTGCGTCTCGACTGCTCGAGGAGTCTCGATGGACATCCACTTCACCCCCGATGAACTTGCCTTCCGTGAGGAGGTAAGAAGCTTTTTGCGAGAAAAACTGCCGGCGAGCCTGGCCGCCAAGGTCAAGCTCGGTAAACGCCAGTCCAAGGCCGACATCTGTGGCTGGATGAGCACCCTCAATGAACGCGGCTGGTACGCCAATGGTTGGCCGGTGGAGCTGGGCGGTACCGGCTGGAGCGTGATCCAGAAGCACATCTTCGACGAAGAGTGCGCCTTGTTCGGTGCGCCGCGCGTGCTGCCGTTCGGTGTCGTCATGGTGGGGCCGGTCATCATCAAGTTCGGCACGCCCGAGCAGAAGGCCCATTACCTGCCACGTATCCTCGACGGTACCGACTGGTGGGCACAGGGCTATTCGGAGCCCGGTTCGGGCTCGGACCTCGCCTCGTTGAAAACCCGTGCCGTGCGCGATGGCGATCACTATGTGGTCAACGGCCAGAAAACCTGGACCACCCTGGCCCAGCATGCCGACTGGATCTTCTGCCTGGTGCGCACCGACCCTGAGGCCAAGGCGCAACGGGGTATCTCGTTCCTGCTGATCGACATGAAATCCCCGGGCATCACCGTGCGCCCGATTGTCACCCTCGATGGCGAGCACGAAGTCAACGAAGTGTTCTTTGACAACGTGCGGGTGCCGGTGGCCAACCTGGTGGGCGAAGAGAACCAGGGATGGACCTGCGCCAAATACCTGTTGACCCACGAGCGAACCGGCCTGGCTGGCGTCGGCTTCTCCAAGGCGCTGATTGCCCAGCTCAAGGTGATTGCCCAACGGCAACTGTGTGACGGCAAGCCGCTGCTGGACAACCCGATGCTCCGCACCCAGATCGCCGAGCTTGAGATCCAGCTCAAGGCAACCGAAATGAGCAACCTGCGCATTCTCGCCGCCAGCCAAGAGGGCGGTGAAACCGGCGCGCAGAGCTCACTGCTCAAGGTCAAGGGCACCGAAATTCGCCAGGCCATCACCCACTTGTTGCGCAAAGTCATCGGTCCTTACGCCTTGCCGTTCCTGGAAGAGGAACTGGAGCAGGGCTATGCCGGTGAGCTGTTGCACAGCGACTACAGCGCAACGTTGGCCAGCCAGTATTTCATCATGCGCAAGCTGTCGATCTACGGTGGCTCCAACGAGATTCAGAAGAACATCGTCTCGAAAATGATTCTCGAACTGTAAGGGGTTGCCTTGATCATGGATTTCAAATTGACCGAAGAGCAGCAAATGCTGCAGGACACCGTGGCCCGGCTGGTGCGCGAAGGGTATGGCTTTGAACAGCGCGAACGCTTTCGTCACAGCGAGGCGGGTTTGAGCCGCGCGTTCTGGGCCCAACTGGGTGAGCTGGGGCTGACGGCCGTTCCCTTTGCCGAGGCATTCGGCGGTTTTGGCGGCGGTGGTGTCGATACCATGCTGGTGATGAACGAGCTCGGCCGCGGCTTGTGCCTGGAACCCTACCTGCATTCGGTGATTTTTGCCGGTGGCCTGCTTGAGCAATTGGGCAGCGATGAGCAGAAAGATCAGCTGCTGACCCAGGTCGCCAGTGCCCAACTGCAGTTGGCCGTGGCCTTCGAAGAGCCGCAGAGCCACTACCACCTCAACGATGTACAGACCCGTGCTCAGGCCGTGGAAGGTGGCTGGATCCTGTCGGGTCGCAAGGCGGTGGTGATCGGCGGGCAGACCGCGGGCCTGATCCTGGTATCGGCACGTTCGGCCGGTGACGCCCGTGACGAAGCGGGTATCAGTCTGTTCCTGGTCGATCCGCAAGCAGCGGGTGTGACGCGCCGCGTGTACCCGACCATAGACGGTGTCAAAGCCTGCGAGCTGCTGCTCGACGGTGTCTTTGTCGCCAACGACGGGTTGCTCGGCCAGGCCGGCAAGGCGTTCAGTGCGCTGCGTTACCAGCAGGGCCGTGCCATCGCGGCGCAATGCGCGCAAGCGGTGGGCAGCATGGAAGAAGCCTGCAACCTGACCCTGGACTACCTCAAGACCCGCAAGCAGTTCGGTCAGCCGATCGGCAGCTTCCAGGTCCTGCAACACCGCATGGTGGACATGCGCTCGGAGCTGGATCAGGCCACCTCCATGGCGATGTTGGCCGCTTGCGCCGCCGATCAAGCCGATAGCGATGAACGCAGCCGTACCTTGGCTGCCGCCAAGTACGTGGTAACCCGTGCCGGCCGTTTCATCTGCGAACAGGCTATCCAGCTGCACGGCGGCATTGGCCTGACCCAGGAGTACGTGCTGTCGCACCATGCCAAGCACCTGGTGATGATCAGCCACCAGTTCGGTGACGATGATCATCATTTGCAGGCCTACGCCCGCTTGCTGCAGGTCGCCTGACCCTGACGTCTTGTTCCCCGGGCCTGCGGGCCCGGCTTTTTTGGAGTTCTGCGATGAAAGTCCTCGTAGCCGTCAAACGCGTGGTCGATTTCAACGTCAAGGTCCGCGTCAAGGCGGACAACAGCGGCGTTGATCTGAGCAACGTGAAAATGGCCCTCAACCCCTTCTGCGAAATCGCCGTGGAAGAGGCCGTACGCCTGAAAGAGCAGGGTGTGGCCAGTGAAGTCGTGGTGGTCTGTGTAGGCACGGGCGCTGCGCA
Source organism: Pseudomonas sp. NPDC090755 (assembly GCF_044769005.1). Lineage (NCBI taxonomy): Bacteria > Pseudomonadati > Pseudomonadota > Gammaproteobacteria > Pseudomonadales > Pseudomonadaceae > Pseudomonas > Pseudomonas sp. NPDC090755. The sequence goes on from NZ_JBIVXC010000015.1 coordinate 103,362, forward strand.
GGAGCAGCTGCGCACCGCATTGGCATTGGGTGCTGACCGCGCCGTGCTGGTGGAGTCGGCCGACGAACCGGGTTCCCTGGCCGTGGCCAAGCTGCTCAAGGCTGTGGCAGATAAAGAACAACCGCAGTTGGTGATCCTCGGCAAGCAAGCCATCGACAGTGACAACAACCAGACCGGCCAGATGCTCGCTGCGCTGGGCGGTTTTGCCCAAGGGACCTTCGCCTCCAAGGTTGAAGTCGCTGGCGACAAGGTCAACGTCACCCGCGAAATCGACGGCGGCCTGCAGACCGTAGCGCTGAACCTGCCGGCGGTGGTGACCACCGACCTGCGCTTGAACGAGCCACGCTATGCGTCGCTGCCGAACATCATGAAGGCCAAGAAGAAGCCGCTTCAGACCATCACCCCGCAAGCGCTCGGTGTCAGCACGGCATCGACCGTCACCACCTTGAAGGTGGAGGCACCGGCTACCCGCAGTGCCGGGATCAAGGTCAAGTCGGTTGCGGAACTGGTCGAGAAACTCAAGAACGAGGCGAAGGTAATCTGATGACAATCCTGGTTATTGCAGAACACACCCACGCAGGGCTTGCCGCCGCCACCTTGAACACGGTCACGGCCGCGCAGCAGATAGGAGGGGAGGTCCATGTGTTGGTGGCCGGTGCCGACATCGACGGCGCTGTTGCCGCGGCGCAGGCCATCGACGGTGTCAGCACGGTGCTGGTTGCCAACGATGCAGCGTATGCGCACCAGTTGCCGGAAAACGTTGCGCCGCTGATTGTCGAGCTGGCCGCAGGGTACAGCCATGTGCTGGCACCGGGGACGTCCAATGGCAAGAACATTCTGCCGCGGGTAGCAGCGCTGCTGGATGTCGATCAGATTTCCGAGATTATCGCGGTGGTGTCGGCTGACACCTTCAAGCGGCCGATCTACGCGGGTAACGCCATTGCCACGGTGCAGTCGAGTGCGCCGATCAAGGTGATTACGGTGCGCAGTACGGCGTTTGCCAGTGCTTCGTGTTCGATCGCGGGGCAAGCCCGCTCCCACCGTGTGGACAGCTTGCCTTGTGCGGGTGTTTCCAGCTTTGTTGGTGAAGCGTTAGCCAGCTCTGATCGTCCTGAGCTGACGGCTGCGAAGATCGTCGTGTCTGGCGGTCGCGGCATGCAGAACGGTGACAACTTCAAGCACCTGTACAGCCTGGCCGACAAGCTCGGCGCGGGTGTGGGGGCTTCGCGCGCGGCGGTCGACGCCGGTTTTGTCGCCAACGACATGCAGGTCGGGCAGACCGGCAAGATCGTGGCGCCCCAGTTGTACATTGCCGTCGGTATCTCGGGTGCGATCCAGCACCTGGCGGGGATGAAAGACTCCAAGGTGATCGTCGCGATCAACAAGGACGAAGAAGCACCGATCTTCCAGGTTGCCGATTACGGCCTGGTGGCTGACCTGTTCGAGGCGGTTCCTGAGCTTCAAGCCGCTCTCTAATCGACGTTCCTGTCCCTGGCCGCTGGCGTCTGCGACGACGGCGGCCTGCGCAACTGTCCGTCAAGGAGTGCTCCATGAATGATGCCGTCGTACTGCCGGCTGCGGTCGAGCAGGATGAGCAGCAAACCCGCGCGGTGTACCGCAAAGTAATTCTGCGCCTGTTGCCGTACCTGTTCCTGGCCTATGCCATCAACACCATCGATCGCTTGAACGTGTCCTTCGCCAAGCTGCGCATGGCCGAGGACATCGCCCTCACCGACGCCGCCTACGGCATAGGTGCGGGGATTTTCTACCTGGGCTATATCCTCTTCGAAGTGCCGAGCAACCTGTACCTGCAACGCATCGGCGCTCGCGCCACGTTGACTCGAATCATGGTGCTTTGGGGGGCGGTGACCGTGGCAACGGCCTTCGTCACCACGCCGGGGCAATTGATTGCCGCCCGGTTTCTGCTCGGGGTTGCCGAGGCCGGTTTTTTTCCAGGCGTTATCCTCTACCTGACCTTCTGGTTCCCACCTGCGCTGCGCGCGCGAATCACTGCGGTTTTTCTCATGGCGGCGATGATCGCCGGGATCGTCAGCGGGCCGCTGGCGGGCTATATCATGAGTCACTTCGGTGGCTTCATGGGCTTGCGAGACTGGCAGGTGTTGTTTGTGCTCGAGGGTGTGCCGGCCATGTTGCTGGGTGTGTTTGGCTGGTTCTGGCTGGTCGACAAACCGGCCGATGCGCCGTGGCTCAGTCCCCGTGAGAAGCAACTGCTGGCCAGCGCCCTGGCCCAGGGACAAACGGCCGGCAGTGCCCATGCCAGTCTTGTCCAGGTACTGCGCAACCCGCGGGTGTACATTGCCGGCGTGGTGTTCTTTTGTCTGTATAGCGGCTCCAATACCGTGTCTTACTGGATGCCAACGCTGATCCGCGGCTTTGGCGTGGAGAACCTCAAGACCATTGGCCTGCTGGCGAGCATTCCCTACCTGCTGGCGCTGGTGGGTATGTACCTGTTGGCACGCAGCTCCGACAAGCGCCTTGAACGGCGCTGGCATGTGGCGGTGACGGTGATGGTGGGCGCCACCTGCTTCTTCCTGCTGGGGCCGGCGCAAGGCAATCTGGTTGCCTCGATGGCGTTGATGAGTGTCGGCGCGGCAGCGTCACTGGCTTCGCTTTCGTTGTTCTGGACCATTCCGCCAGCGCTGCTTACGCCTGCAGCCGCACCGGTCGGGATTGCGGTGATCAGTTGCATCGGTGGCCTGGCGGGGGTTGTCAGTCAGATTGTCGTGGGGGCGATCAAGTCGGCGACGGGGGACTTGTACCTGGCGTTCGATTTGATTGGTGTTGTATTGATAGTGGGTGTGCTGGTGTTGCTGCTGGCGATACCTGCGCGTCAATTAACCGAGCGGGTCAAACCCTGACAAGGCCAGTATCGCGGGGCAAGCCCGCTCCTACCGCCCGTAGGAGCGGGCTTGCCCCGCGATGCGGCCCGCGCAATCCCGCAACTGCGGGCCTGGGCCTTCGAGCATGTTCAGGACCATTTGCGTATAGCGTGCGACCACTTCCTCGATGCCCATCTGGCCGTCGTTGCGATACCAGGCGCAGGCCTGGGTCAGCAGACCGATGATGATCCGCGACATCAGTTTGCTTTCATCACACCACCACGTACCTTCGCCAACCCCTTGATCAAGAATCTGCTGCAGCTTGCCGAGATAACGCCGACGCGCCTGGCGAACCGTGAGCAGCTCGTGTTCGTCAAGGCAGCGCAGCTCCATATTGCCCAGAACAGCTTCATCCTTGTTGTTCAGGTGGGTGCCCAGGTGAAAGGCCACGAAGGCCTTGAGTGTGTTCCTGGCACAGGTATCGGGGCATTGCCGGTTCCAGTCTGCCGCCAGTTGCTCGTAATGGTGCAGCACCAGGGTGGTCAGCAGCTCCTGCTTGCCTTTGTAGTAAAGGTACAAGGTTGATGAATTGATGCCGGACTCTGTTGCCAGCAGGCGCAGGCTCATCGAGGGATAGCCGACACGCGCGATCAGTTTGATCGCGGCATCGCGGATACGTTTTTCAGTGGTGTTCATGGGGGGAGTCCGGGAAAGGTATCGCGGGGCAGCGAGCCCCGCGAAAAGGCCCTTAAGGTGTGACAATGTTGAACCAGGGCGAGAAGGTGTCGAGCATGCCCAGCAACTCGCCGAGCTTCTGGCTGTCACCCTGCACCTGGATGTCGCCTTGCTTGATGGCGGTCGGGAAGTCCAGCTGGCGCAGGCTGATTTTATCCAGCGTCGCTTTGCTCATGGTCACCGTGGCCGCGGCTTGCGGGTTCTGGGTGCCGGAGCGGTGAGTCAGCACACCGTTGCGCAAGGTCAGGGCAAACGGCTGGTTGAGGTCGCTGAACACCCAGTTCAAGGTCATGTCGTGGCCCTGGGCCTTCTGCGAATCCAGGCGCACGGCCAGGTAATCGAAGAACATCGACGGCGACATCGCCTGGATCATGTCCGGGGAGTTGGTGCCACCCTGGTACTGCGGTACGCCCTGGCGCAGCTCCATGGCCCCGGTCAGGTACATGTTGCGCCACAGCGCGTTCTCGCTCTGGTAGCCCAGCTGTTCCATGGCCTGGGCTTGAAGTTCGCGCGCCTCTTTGTTGTCAGGCGCGTAGAACACCAGGTTGTTGCCCAGTTGCACCGCCCAGCGATACTCGCCATTGGCCAGTGCCGCTTTCATCTTCTCCATGGCCGGAGCAAGGCCACCCAAGGCCTTCACGAAGTGCGCGGCGGCTTGCTCTGGCGGCAGTGGGTTGAGGTTTGCCGGGTTGCCGTCGTAGTAACCGAGGTAGCGTTGGTACACCGCCCGCGAGTTGTGGCTCAGGGAGCCGTAGTAGCCGCGGGTGTACCATTTGTTCTCCAGGTCGCCCGGCAGTTTCTGCATGTCATGGGCAATTTCCTCGGGCGTCAGGCCTTGGTTGAGCAGGTGCAAGGTGCGGTCATTCAGGAAGGCATACATGTCACGCTGGTCAGCGAGCAGGGTACGTACGCGTTCGCCGGTCCAGGTCGGCCAGTTGTGCGAGACGAACATGACGTCGGTCTTGTCGCCGTAGCGCTCCAGGCTCGCATCGATGTACTGCGCCCAGGCCTTGGCATCGCGCACCAGGGCGCCGCGTGGGGTCAGGATGTTGTGCATCATCTGCGTGGTGTTTTCAGACATGCACAACGCGCGCAGCTGCGGCAGGTACAGGTTCATCTCTGAAGGCGCTTCGGTGCCGGGGGTCAGCTGGAACTCGACATCGACCCCGTCGATGCGGTGCGTTTCGTAAGGATCCTTGATCGACACCGTAGGCGCGATCAGCGTGACCGTGCCACCCACCGGTGTCGATTTGCCCATGCCGGCATCGACCTGGCCCTTGTCATTGCGTGGCAGCAGACTGCCGAACTGGTACAAGGCGCGGCGGCTCATGGCGGTACCGGCGAAAATGTTCTCGCTCACCACATGTTCCATGAAGCCACTGGGCGCGTAGATGTTCACCTTGCCCGCCTTCACGTCGGCGTCGTCGACAATGCCTTTGATACCGCCGAAGTGGTCGGCATGGCTGTGACTGTAGATCACCGCCACCACCGGCTTTTTCGGGCGGTGCTGATAGTACAGCTCCAGTGCGGCGCGTGCGGTTTCGGAAACGGTCAGCGGGTCGATGATGATCAGGCCCTGATCGCCTTCGATCACGGTCATGTTCGAGACGTCCATCCCGCGCAGCTGGTAAATGCGCTCGGCGACCTGGAACAGGCCGGCATGGCTGTTCAACTGCCCCAGGCGCCACAGGCTCGGGTTGACGCTGTCTGGCACCTGGTCTTTGTTGAGGAACTGATACGCAGTGGTGTCCCAAATCACCTTGCCGTCGGCGCGCTTGATCTGCCCGTCAAACGCGGCAATCAAACCGCGACTGACCGACTCGTAGTCAGCGCGATCGGTAAACGGCAACTGGCTCAGCACCGCCTTGTTGCTGCTGATCGTTTGGCTTGAGGCGGGTTGGTTGATGGCAGGCTCGGCTGCGTACAGCATCGGGCTGCTGATGGCAGCGATTGCTGCGGCCAGCAGCAGGGGATTGAAGACGTGTTTCATGAATCCACCTTGGTTATTGTTATGCGTAACGGGTGCGTTCACCCACCTTGATGTTGCAGGTCTCGGAAACTGCACACTAAAGGACGGTGTGGGCAATGGCAGTAGATCGAACGAACCATACGCATCGTTTGCGCACGACGGGCATGCGGGCTGTCGGTGTGGCTTTGGTTCATTCGAACGATTGTCACGACAGGCGCAGTCACTAGGCTTGAAGCCATCAAACAACGAGCAAGGTGTAGCGCACATGTCAGGACCGTTGGCGGGGTTGAAAGTCGTGGAGATGGCAGGGCTTGGGCCGGCGCCATTTTGCGCGATGATGTTGGCGGACATGGGCGCCGAGGTGATCCGTATTGAAAAGCCAGTAAAGGCCGGCGCTGCCGACAACAGCCGCGTGCAGGTGCTTAATCGCGGTCGTCGTTCGCTGGCTATCGATATGCGCGCAGAAGGTGCCACTGAGACTGTCCTGGAACTGATCGCCAAGGCCGATATCCTGATCGAGGGCTTTCGCCCTGGCGTCATGGAGCGCATGGGCCTGGGACCGGATCTGTGCCTGGCGCGCAACCCGAGGCTGGTCTACGGACGCATGACCGGCTGGGGCCAGTTCGGCCCCCTGGCGCAGGCGGCGGGTCACGATATCAACTACATCGCGATTGCCGGCGCCTTGCATGCCATTGGCCGTGCAGGCGAAAAGCCGGCCGTACCGCTAAATTACGTTGGCGACTTCGGCGGTGGCGGCATGCTGCTGGGTTTCGGCGTGCTCTGTGCACTTACCGAGGCGCGCACCTCGGGTAAAGGCCAGGTGGTGGATGCGGCCATGACCGACGGCACCGCGTTGCTCTCGGCCATGATGTACGGATTCAAGGCGGCGGGCGCCTGGAACAATGAGCGGGGCGACAACCTGCTCGATGGCGGCGCACACTTCTATGACACCTACCGTTGTGCCGATGGCAAGTTCATCGCCATCGGTGCCATCGAACCGCAGTTCTATTCACTGTTGCTCAAGCTGTGCAACATCACTGACCCGGCGTTCCATACCCAGCGGGACAAATCGGCCTGGGCACCGCTCAAAGAACGCATGACCACGCTGTTCCTGACCCAGACGCGGCAGCAGTGGTGTGCATTGCTTGAAGGTACTGATGCCTGCTTCGCCCCGGTACTGGATTGGGACGAGGCAGCAGAGCATCCCCACAACATCGAGCGCGAAACCTTTATCCGCGTGGATGGCGTGTTGCAGCCGGCGCCCGCGCCACGCTTCAGTCGCAGCGTGCCCCCAACCCCGAGCGCCCCGCGGCGGAGCGGGGCGGACAGCGAAGCCATCCTGGCCGACTGGGGCATCGAGGCTGAGCGTATCGAGGCGTTGAAGGTGCAGCGTAGTATCTAATGGAGCTGGGTCGGGGCCTGTGGGAGCGGGCTTGTCCCGCGATCTGCCGCAACGCGGCAGCCATCCCTGGCTACACGGAGTGCCTGATACAACCGGGTGGCCGGATTGCGAGCGCTTCGCACTCGATCGCGGGACCAGCCCGCTCCCACATCCATTAAAAATGGGTACAGGCACTTTTCGTAAAAAGCTTAAGCTCGTCTTGGAACGAGCAGCTTCATGTTGAACTCGCGTTGCATACGCTTCACCATGTCAATGACTTGATAAGCAAAGCCGGTTGAACCTCGATCATTGAGCATTAGCCAGGCATTGGGGTCGGTATCCCAATTAGAGGGTACGGATATTGAGGTATAGGCCCGAGCATCGTACGTCCACCATGGCCACCATTTCGTAGCACTGCCTGTTACGCCACACAGTACATTCATGTACTCGCCCAGGGGCTGGATGTCCAGATCTGCATTTTCCCCCTCATCCCAGCGGCAAATTCCGAAATACAGCTTGCCATGGTTGCCCCGGTCAAAAGCCCAGCCCATACCGAAGAGATGCGACGGATCGAATCGAATGCCGAAGTGTCCTTGTGGCGATCCGTCCAGTAGTGCTTGATCAGAAAACAACTCGACGCCTACCTTGGAGAGTTCCCCCTCCAGATAAGATAAAAAATTTCGCCACATCTCGCGTTTGGCTTCACGTAGGTGCTGGGAAATGACGAAGGCGGCCTTGAGGTTCTCCTCATTGCGAAGCATGAGTCGGGTGAGTTCCTGAGGGTTATCCACGTGCAACTCTCCATTGATGTTGTGTTCCACAAACTGAGCAAGCGCCTCGACGAACAAGCGTACTGCGCCTGCCTTGGTATGCCGGGCGCAGTCCTCCAGCCAGTCTTTGAGGCGGAAGAAATCAAAGGTTACGATCCGTTCCCTCAGTGACAAGGGGGCGTTTGCAGGAAGGCTGCGCTCGGAGTAATCAGCATTACTCAGGTAGATGAGCAACCAGTCGGCATGCTGCTTGTCAAGGTAGCGGGCGTAATCATGCAATTGGTCATCCTGGTCAGTCGCCCATGGCTTGTTTTCGATGGCGATCGCACCGGAGCTGAACCGAAGGTACAGGTCCAGGCGACGGCCACTGGGTAGTCGGAACTCAGTGTGGCTGCTGCTGTATTCCGATGCCTTGGGTATGAAGCGCTGATCCTGGAAAAAATCGAGAAACTTGTTCAAGTACAGGGCACTTTGCCCGTGAGCGCCGTTCGGATCGAGCAGTAAACCGAGATACGAGGACAGGGCGTTTTCGTCGTTTCGCAGAAACGCCATGAGGCGAAACTCAGGAGCGATTTGTGCCTGGTACTTTTGCTTGGCTTGTTGGTCTAGCTCATGCCAAAGGCGGAACTCATTGAGCAGGTTTTCAACGGCGGTGATGTCCAACACGATCCCTCGTGGCATTTATCGGGCCCGGCCTTACCGAGTGGTTTCAATTCGTCGAGTCACTTCTCACTCTGGCGCCATCCAGGTCGATTGAATCACTCAGTGACCACAACGAATCGCCTGGAGCGTGGGAAACGACGTAGCCACAACCATTAGGGACGTGATTATCGATCTCGTACCTGCGCCACTCGATCATCGCCTGGGCATCGATCTGGGCTGGCTCGCGCTCAATGAGCCACGCTACCGCATTCAGAAATTGCCCGTGCGAAAAGACCAGGATGTCTTGTGCCGGATACATGGCGAGGCGATCCAGGAGCGATCGTGCGCGGCCAATAAACGCCAGGAACGATTCGGCACCTTTTCCGTCGACGTAGGACGGATCTGCCTTAGCCCAATATCGGTCGACCCATGCTTTTCGTTGCCCTACGGTGGTGTTCACACACTGGACTGGATCTAGATAGGTGAACTCCTCGATGGGCCATGTCTGGAATGGCGCGCCCGGGAATAGGGATAGCGTGGCATCCGCGGTCGCTTGAGCTCGTGAAAATGGAGAGGCAACGATTAACCCAGGTAGGCGGCCAACGGATCTCGCCACTCGCTTGGCTTGTTCGATGCCCTTTTCGGTGAGCGGGATAGTTGCGTGATCTTGGGAAGCTGCGCCAGCATTGGCCGCGCTTTCTCCATGGCGTACTAGCCTGACATTCTTCATTGACTTACCTGTCGTTTCAGCGACGCCCGACCCCAGCAGGGGAAGGGCTGGAATCAGGGGCGGGGTGATGGGCAAGCGCTGTTCAACTTCTGTAGCGCGGCTTGCTCGGCAGCACTGCGTTCAAAGTTTATGCGCTCCTCATCCAGATACCGATAAATGCTCTGGAGGCTGACGATTTTCTGCTTGATCTCTGCCATCTTCTTTTCAATGAGCTTCGCGCCGGCAGCACAATCGATCAGCTTGTTGCGCTGCGCATCCAGAATCTCGCCTATTTCCCCAAGGGAAAACCCCATGCTCTGTGCGCGCTGGATAAAGTCCAGATCCTGCAGGGTCTGCTCGGTGTAGACGCGGTAGTTGTTGGTTCTTCGCTGCGCTGAGATCAGACCGATCTGTTCGTAGTAACGCAGCGTATGTCGACTTGCACCGCTGCGGCGCTCGAGTTCGCCGATTCTCATGAAAACTACCGCTTGACTGTAGAGTTGGGTCGATAGTTTACGCTTGATTTCTCACCTTACCAAGGAACAGGGAAATGAGCGTGGAGTGCTTTGTTACCGGGGGTACCGGCTTCATCGGACAGCATCTGGTGGCCTACTTGAGTGCACAGGGGCACAAGGTTCGGGTCTTGATGCGTCGTGCGGAGCGACTCGCGGCGTTGCGTGAGCAAGTTGCCAGCCTTGGGGGGAACGCTGCCCGGGTGTTTGCCGTAGCCGGAGATCTTGCGCGCAGCGACCTTGGTCTGAGTATTTGCGACCGAGCCGTTGTACGTCATGCCAGCGTTGTATTTCATCTGGGCGCCCAGTTCGCATGGGGACTTTCGCTGCAACAGTCACGGGCAGTGAATGTCGAGGGCGCGAAGCGGGTGGCGCTGTTGGCGGCTGAACAAAACAGTCGATTGGTGTTGATCGGCGGCTACATGCTGAAGAATGACCAGCACCTGCAGAAAATCGGCATTGTTGCCGATCATCCGGCGTTGACGGACTGGCCCGCGGTCTACCGGCAGGTCGGTGGTTACGAGGGCAGCAAGCTGGAGGCGTATTTTGCAACCCTGCAGCTTATGTCGGCCCTGGGCGGGGAAATGACCGTTGTCCACCCCGCGACAGTGTGTGGCCATAGCCGCACGGGACACATCCTTGAGGGGCAGCCCCTGATGGAGCTGGTACGCAACCTGGTGCAAGGTAAGCTCGCGGCAGTGCCGGGTACTCCTGAGCACTGGCTGCCGCTGGTCACCGTGGATTACCTGGTTGAACTGGTGGCGGCCTGTGCTTTCGACCCCACCATGGCGGGCCAGGAATTGCTGGCGCTTGATGATCAGACGCCCAATTTGCGAGAGCTCCTGGCGCAGGTGGCGCAGCCACTTGGCGTGAAGCCGCCGAAGCATCACGTTTCGCTGCGTCTGATGAAGTGGCTACTGAGCGTTCCACCTATTGCGCGATTCTTGAATACAGACGTCGAGGCCCTGGATTTCATTCAGACCACACGTTTTGATACAGCAGCGGACGAACAGTTTGCCAACCGGCATGGCATTGCCAAACCCGATATCCGCGAGGCGCTTGAGCACACTGCTAGGTTCGTCAACTCACACTGGCGCTCGAAACGCAGGTACAAACGATCTATCGCGTAACGATCACGGCAACGCGGGCTTGGCCGGGCATTGCCGTGATCGTCAAACCAGGCGAGAGCGACATCCGTGCCTGGACAAGGCCGATGCCGCTGCCGCTGCCGCCAGCGGTGATCAAGGCATGACGATATTGAACTGCGTCTTGAAGCTGTCGAGCATGCCGAAGAAATCGCCAAGCTTCTTGCCGTCACCCTCGACTTTCACCAGGCCTTGCTTGATCGCCGTGGGGAAGTCCAGCTTGCGCAGGCTGATCTGGTCCAGGGTGCTCTTGTCCAGGCGCACGGTGACGTCGCTGTTGCCGTTGAGCTGGTCGGCACGATGGGTCAGCACGCCGTTGCGCAGGATCAGTGCGTGGTTCTGCTTGAGGTCCTCGAACACCCAGTCGAGGGTCATGTCGTGGCCCTGGGCCCGGTCCGAATCCAGGCGAATGGCCAGGTAGTCGAAGAACAGGGAAGGGTCCATGGCCTTGATGTAGTCGACTTTGGCGCTGCCGGAGTCATAGTCCGGCACACCGCTGCGCAGCTCCATGGCGCCTGTCAGGTAGATGTTGCGCCACAGGGCGTTCTCCGACTGGTAGCCGAGCTGTTCCAGGGCATTGGCCTGCAGCGCGGTGGCGGCCTTGTTGCCAGGCTCGGCGAACACCAGGTGATTGCCCAGTTGCACCACCCAGCGATAGTCGCCTTTGTCGTAAGCGGTACGCATCCTCTTGAGCACGGCCTCGCTGCCGCCCATGGCTTCGACATAATGCCGCCCTGCGTCGACCGGTGTCAGCGGGTTGAGGCTCGCCGGGTTGCCATCGTAGAAGCCGAGATAGCGCTGATACACCGCACGCGAGTTATGGCTGAGCGAGCCGTAGTAGCTGCGGGTGTACCACTTTTTCTCCAGCTCGCCAGGCAGTCGATCCATCTTTTCGGCGATTTCGGTCGGGGTCAGGCCCTGGTTGAGCAGATGCAGCGTACGGTCGTTGAGGAACGCGTACATGTCGCGCTGATCGGCCAGCAGGGTACGGATCCGCTCGGCGCCCCAGGTCGGCCAGTTGTGCGAGACGAACATCACATCGGTCTTGTCGCCGTAGCGCTGCAGGCTGGCGTCGATGTACCGGGACCAGGCCTTGGCATCGCGCACCAGGGCACCGCGCGGGGTGAGGATGTTGTGCATCATCTGGGTGGTGTTTTCAGACATGCACAGCGCCCGCCATTTCGGCAGGTAGAAGTTCATTTCGGCCGGTGCCTCGGTGCCCGGCGTCAGCTGGAACTCGATGTCGATACCGGCGATGGTATGGGTTTCGTAAGTGTTCCTGATCAGGTCAGTGGGTTCGATGAGGGTGAACGTACCACCGATCGGGATGGCCTTGCCCATGCCGACGTCGACCGAACCCTGTTCGCCAGGCGGGACGAGGCTGGCGAACTGGTACTGCGCACGGCGGCCCATTGCGGTGCCGGCGAACACGTTCTCGCTGATGGCTTCCTGCATGAAACCCGCCGGGGCGAAGATCTTGACCTTGCCCGCCTTGACGTCCGCCTCGTCGACCACGCCGCGCACGCCACCGAAATGGTCGGTATGACTGTGGCTGTAGGCGACGCCCACCACCGGTTTGCGTGGGCGGTGCTGGTAATAGAACTCGAGTGCGGCGCGGGCCGTTTCCTGTGTGCTCAACGGGTCGATGACGAACAACCCGTCATCGCCCTCGATGATGGTCATGTTTGCTGCATCCATGCCGCGCAGCTGGTACAGCCCCGGCGCCACTTCGAACAGGCCGGCATGGTTGTTCAGCTGCGACAGCCGCCACAGGCTGGGGTTGACCGTGCTGGCTGGTTTGTCTGCATCGAGGAAACGGTAGGCATCGGTGTTCCAGATGACCTTGCCGCCGGCGTTCTTCACCTGGCCATGGAATGGCGCCACCTGGCCGCGGGTGACCGACTCGTAGTCGGTGCGGTCGCTAAAGGGCAGGGTATCGAGCACTGCGGCGTTCTTCGCCTGGGTGATGCTGCTCGCCGGCTGGCTGAGCGATTCGGCCCCGGCCAGCGCGGGCTGGCCAAGGCTGGCAATGAGGGTTACGCCAAACACGGCGCCGGACAAGTTGAAGTTGCGTTTCATGAAGGCTTCCTTTTTATGTTGTACGGCGCCGGAGGCTTATTGCAGGTTACCGGCCACAGCGATGGTCTGGGCGGTGATGTAGTTCGACTCGGGCGAGCAGAACAGGTACACCGCGTCGGCCGCTTCCTGGGTGGTACCCGGGCGGCCCAGCGGGTTGCGCTGGGCGAACGACTTGGCGGCATCCGGGTTGATGCCGACACGGATGTCACGGCCGTCGATCTTCACGGTGGCGCCGGCGTGGGCATCGACCGTGGTCATGCGGGTCTCGATGAAGCCGAAGGCCACGGCGTTGACGTTGACCTTGAAGCGGCCCCACTCGCGCGCCAGGGCGCGGGTCATGCCGATGACGCCGGCCTTGGCGCCGCTGTAGTTCATCTGCCCGGCATTGCCGTTGAGTGCCGACACCGAGGAAATGTTGACGACCTTGCGGAACACTTCGCGCTCGGCGGCGGCGTCGGCCTGGGCTTGTGCCTTGATGATCGGGTAGGCGGCGCGCAGGATGCGGAAAGGCGCGGTCATGTGGCAGTCGAGAATGGCGTACCACTGCTCGTCGCTCATCTTCTGGACCACGTCGTCCCAGGTGTAGCCGGCATTGTTGACGATGATGTCGATGCCTTTGTAGTTGTCCATCGCGGTCTTGATGTAGCGCTCGGCGAAGTCCGGGGCGCTGACGTTGCCGTGGCAGACGACGGCTTCGCCGCCCATCTTGCGGATCAGTTCGGCGGTTTCCTGAGCCGGTTCCAGGTCCAGGTCGTTGATCACGACACGGGCGCCTTCGCTGGCCAGTTTCAGGGCGATGGCCTGGCCGATGCCGCGGCCGGAACCGGTGACCAGTGCTACTTTATTGTCGAGTTTCATCGTACGGCTCTCCTATCTGGGGTCTTTACAGTGCGATCACAGCGTCGCCGACGATTTTTAGGTCGCCGTACTGATTCGCGGTGCGGATTTCAACCTTGATCCGGCGTTCGCCGTCGGTTTCGAATTTTTCGACGACCTTGCCGCTGCAGGTGATCTGGTGGCCCAGGTGGGTGATGCCCTGGAAACGCACGCCGAACTCACGCAGCTGGCGCTGGTCGACCCATTGGGTCAGCAGCCGGCCCAGGTAGGCCATCGACAGCATGCCGTGGGCGAACACGTCGGGCATGCCGGCCTTGCGCGCATAGTCGGTGTCGATATGGATCGGGTTGTGGTCGCCCGAAGCGCCGGCGAACAGGCCCAGGGTGGTGCGGTTGATCGGTGCCAGGGTCAGGGGCGGCATTTGATCGCCGATCTGCAGGGCATCGTAGTTGACTGTACTCATGGGTTTCTTCCTTCAGCCATTGCGCTGCACGAGGACGGTGCGCAGGTCCGCCACGTGCTCGTTGCGCTGGTTGGTCACACGGGTTTCGCGCACCACGAACTCCAGCGCGCCGCCTTTCTTGTCGTAGATGTCGGCGATCCGCACGTCGAAGCGCAGGGTGTCACCGGCATAGGCCATGCGGTGGTAGGTGAACGACTCTTCGCCATGCAGAATGCGCGAGGCAATGATCCCCAGCTCATCGCGCCAGCCTTGCGACGGGTTCTCGAACGCCAGGGAGAACAGCATGGTCGGCGGCAGCGGCAGGCCAGGGTGGCCGGCGTCACGGGCGACTTGCTCACTGAAATAGATCGGGTTGGTCTCGCCGATGGCCTTGGCGAAGAAACGCAGCTGGCCGGCGTCGGCGGTGACCTGGAACGGCGCGAGTTGCTTGCCGATGTGCTTCTTGTCGATCATGTCTTGCAGCTCCTGTAGGCATCCTGTAGCCGCTGCGCGGTGAGCGGCTACAGGTGGATACTCAGTTCTTTTGGTACACGGTCACGACACCGGCACCGCCCAGGCCCAGGTTGTGCTGCACGGCGATGCGCGCACCTTCGACCTGGCGTTGTTCGGCAGTGCCACGCAGCTGGTGGGTCAGCTCGTAGCATTGCGCCAGGCCCGTGGCGCCCAGCGGGTGGCCCTTGGAGAGCAGGCCGCCGGACGGGTTGACCACCCACTCGCCGCCATAGGTGTTGTCGCCGTCGCTGACCAGGCGCTCGGCGGCGCCTTCAGGGCACAGGCCCAGGGCTTCGTAGGTCAGCAGTTCGTTCTGCGCGAAGCAGTCGTGCAGTTCGATCACGTCGATGTCGGTCGGGGCAATGCCGGCCTGCTCGTAGGCGGTCTTGGCGGCCAGGCGGGTGATGTCGAAACCGACCACGCGGATCATGTCGCGCGATTCATAGGTGCTCGGCGTATCGGTGGCCAGGCCCTGGCCGGTGATCATCACGTCGGTGCGCAGGCCGTGCTTTTTGGCGAAGGCCTCGGAAACGATGATCGCGGCGGCGCCGCCGCAGGTCGGCGGGCAGGCCATCAGGCGAGTGATCACACCGTCCCAGAGCATCGGCGAGGCCATCACGTCTTCGGTGGTGACCACGTTTCGGAACAGTGCCAGCGGGTTGCGCGCGGCATGCCGGCTGGCCTTGGCGCGGATGCTGGCGAAAGTTTCCAGCTTGGTGCCGTACTTCTTCATGTGCGCCATGCCGGCGCCGGCGAACTGGCGGATTGCGTTGCTTGGCACATCGCTCGGGCCGATCAGTTCTTCGACCAGGTTGTTGGCGTGCTCGAGGGCCGACGGACGATCGGTCCAGGCCGACTTCAGGGCGCCGGGGTTCATCTGCTCGAAGCCGAAGGCGAGGGCGCACTCCACCGCGCCGCTGGCCACGGCCTGGCGCGCCAGGAACAGCGCGGAGGAGCCGGTGGCGCAGTTGTTATTGACGTTGACCACCGGGATACCGGTCATGCCGACGCGGTACAGGGCCTTCTGGCCGCAGGTGGAGTCACCATAGACGTAACCGGCGTAGGCCTGCTGAACGTGGGCGTAGTCGATTCCGGCATCGGCCAGGGCCAGGCGGATGGCTTGCTCACCCATGACGTCGTAGGTTTCGCTGGTGCCCGGCTTCTTGAACGGGATCATGCCGACGCCGGCGACGAATACTTTATTGCTCATGCCTAGTTTCCTTTGTTGTTGTCTTCAGAGTTTGCGGGCGATCATTTCGCGCATGACTTCGCTGGTGCCGCCGTAGATGCGCGTCACCCGCATGTCGGCGAACGCGCGGGCCACCGGGTACTCCATCATGTAGCCGTAGCCACCGTGCAGCTGGACCATCTCGTCGAGGGCCTTGCCCAGGGTTTCGGTGGCGAACAGCTTGCAGATGGCCGACTCTTCCAGGGTCAGGCGGCGACGCATGTGCTCGTCCAGGTAGTGGTCGATCATCAGGCGCACGGCGGTGGCCTGGGCCTTGATGTCGGCGAGCTTGAACTTGCTGTTCTGGAAGTCCCAGACGCTCTGGCCGAAGGCTTTGCGGGCCTTGACGTAGTCCAGGGTGTGCTCCAGGCAGACCTCGAGGCGGGCGGCGGCCGAGACGGCGATGGAAAAACGCTCCTGGGGCAGCTCGCCCATCAGGTAGGCGAAGCCCTTGCCTTCTTCGCCAAGGCGGTTGCCGACCGGCACACGCACGTTGTCGAAGAACAGCTCGGCAGTGTCCTGGGCGTGCTGGCCGACCTTGTCCAGCTTGCGTCCGCGCTGAAAGCCCGCGCGGTTCGCTTCGACCGCGATCAGGCTGATGCCCTTGGCGCCGGCGTCCGGGTCGGTCTTGCAGACGACGATGATCAGGTCGGCGGACAGGCCGTTGCTGATGAAGGTCTTGCTGCCGTTGATCACGTACTCGTCACCGTCGCGCACGGCGGTGGTACGCACGGCCTTGAGGTCGCTGCCTGTGCCAGGCTCGGTCATGGCAATCGCCAGGATGATCTCGCCGCTGCAGATGCCCGGCAGCCATTTCTGTTTCTGCTCTTCGCTGCCGTTACGACTGATGTAGGGCGCGATGATGTCCGAGTGCATGCCCATGCCGTTGCCGGACAGGCCCGCACGGGCGAACTCCTCGTTGTAGATGGCGCTATGGCCGAAGTCACCGCCGCCACCACCGTACTCTTCGGGGATGGTGACGCCCAGCAGGCCTTCACGACCGGCCTTGAGCCAGGTTTCCCGGTCCCATTGCCCGGCCTTGTCCCAGAGTGGTTGGCGCGGTACACACTCGCGCTCGAAAAAACGGCGCACGGTAGTGCGGAAAATCTCATGGTCTTCGCGATAGACGGTGCGGGCGATATGCACGGTGCGCTCCTGATTGTTCCGGGGCCTGCAGGCATGGCCTGGGACCCGCTGTTGTTATGGGTAACGTGATCGCGCTGTCCTACGGTAGGTGCGCGGCAAGCGGTGAACGCCACCCGCGGCGGGTGGCGTTCAGGGGGTCAGGCTTCGCTGTCGCGATCCCAGTCCAGCAGCGACGCCTCGCCCTGCAGGAAACGGGCGATGGCGGCGTCGTGGTACGGCGTGACCGAAACCACGCCCTGAGCGAGCCCTTCAAGTTCCACATGGGTGTCGTAGGGGGTTTCGAAGGTCTTGTTCAGCAGGTTCTTGGCCATGGCCATGGAGTCGCGGGGCGCATTGAGGAACAGGCGGGCGAAGGCAAGGGCCTGTTCGAGCAGCGCCTCGGGCGCATGGATGGAATGCACGATGCCCAGGTCCAGCGCTTCGCTGGCATCCACGCGGCGGGCGGTGAACAGCAGCTCCTTGGCTTTGTGCATGCCGACCACGCGCGGCAGGGTGTACATGGCGCCGCTGTCCGGCACCAGGCCGATCTTGGAGAAGGACATGCAGAACGCCGCACGGCTGGAAGCCAGCACGAAATCCGCAAGCAGCGCGATGGAGAACCCGGCACCGTAGGCAGGCCCGTCCACGGCAGCGATCACCGGAATTTCGAGATTGCGCAAACGCGTCAGGCAGTGGTGCAGGGTGCGCATGCGGCGGCGCATGGCGTTGGGCGAGTTCAGTTCCGGATCGGTGCTGCCCAGGCGTTGCTTGAGCGAGCGGATGTCGCCACCGGCACAGAAACTGCCGCCGGAACCGGTAATCACCAGCGCGCGAATGCTGCGATCGACTTCTACACGCTCAAGCATCTGCGCGTAGTCCTGGCGCATGTCCATGGACAGGGCGTTACGCGCGCCGGGGGCCTCATGGGAGAAAACGGCGATACCGTCCTGAAGGGTCAGCCGGGACTCGCGGTACTGGATGGTTTCGGGGTTCATGCAAGCAGCCTCATGCTCATCGGGTCTTGTGCTTTCCATTGCACGTGACCGGCCCCCGCCCAGCGCCACCCGGCTCGGGTGGCCAGGCGCGGGTGGCCAGGCGTTCTGCCGTGCCCCATCGCGCACCCGCCACCCGGCGCGGGTGGTCGCCCCGCTTGCCGCCGTTGCTCTACTGGGTGGCAATGGCGGGGCTGTCGGATTGAAACCCGGGACCCTGCGCAAAACACATGAACCGGAGCGTCCGCTGACGCTTCCTCGCACGGTTGGCAGGGGTTGAAACATGGGTGTACTGAGCGGAATTCGCATTGTGGAGTTTGAAGCCATCGGGCCGGCGCCGTTTGGCACCATGCTGCTCGCCGACATGGGCGCCGATGTCATCCGCATCGAGCGCCCGGTGGCCAATGGCGACCTGGGGCCGAAGTTCGACGCGCCCCGCATCGACATCACCGGCCGTAACCGGCGCTCGGTGACGCTGGACCTCAAGTGTGCGAAGTGCGTAGAGGTCGCCCTTGAACTGATCGAGAGCGCCGACGTGCTGATCGAAGGCCTGCGCCCCGGTGCCATGGAGCGCCTGGGCCTGGGACCTGAGCAGGCGCTGGCACGCAATCCGAAACTGGTTTACGGGCGAATGACCGGCTGGGGCCAGCACGGCCCGCTGGCCCAGCGCGCCGGCCACGACATCAACTACATCGCCCTGTCCGGTGTGCTCTCGGCCATTGGCCAGGCTGGCGAACGGCCGCTGGTTCCACTGAATCTGGTCGGTGACTACGGCGGTGGCGGCATGCTGCTGGCCATGGGCGTGCTGGCGGCCTTGATGAATGTGCAGCGTGGTGGCGCGGGGCAGGTGGTCGATGCCGCGATGACCGAAGGCGCTGCGCAACTGGGCGCGACCTTCTTCGGCCTGGTCGCCAACGGCAACTGGAGCGAACAGCGCGGCAGCAACCTGCTCGACGGCGGTACGCCGTGGTACGACACCTATCGCACTCGTGACGGCCAGTACATGGCCATCGGCCCGGTCGAGTCGCGTTTCTATGGCGAGCTGCTGGCAACGCTCGGCCTGGATGCCGCCAGCCTGCCTGCCCAGCACGACCGTGCCGGCTGGCCGACCCTGCGCGAGGCCTTCACCGGCGCCCTCCTGAGCCGCACCCGGGACGAATGGAGCGCCGTGTTCGCCGAAACCGATGCCTGTGTCGCTCCGGTCCTGGGTTTTGCCGAAGCGGCCGTGCACCCGCACAACCAGGCGCGCGGCAGCTTCATCGAAGTCGACGGGGTCGTGCAGCCGGCACCGGCGCCGCGCTTTCTCGGCACCCCTTCGGCTCACCCGCGTGCGGCGGTGGCTCGCGGCGGGCAGGGCGGGGAGGCGCTGCGCGACTGGGGCTTCGACGAGGCGGCCATCGAGCGCCTGCGCCAGGCGGGCCTGGGTTTCCATTGAAGCCGTGACGTACATCCGCGAACCCCATCGACAACAACAAGAGACGCACAATGTCCCACGCCTACATCGTTTCTCCCTTGCGCACCCCCATCGGCAAGTTCGGTGGCAGCCTTGCGCCATTGTCGGCCGCCGAGCTGGCCGCCCAGGTCATCCGTGCTGTGCTGGAGCGTTCCCAGGTGCCACAGCACCTGATCGACGAAGTGATCGTCGCCCAGTCGTACCAGTCCAGCGAAGCGCCGTGCATGGGGCGTTATGCCGCCTCCCTGGCCGGACTTGCCGACCAGACGCCGGGCTACACCGTGGACCGGCGTTGCGGTTCGGGCCTGCAGGCGGTGATCGACGCGGCCATGCAGATCCAGACCGGCGCCGCCGAAGCGGTGATGGTCGCGGGTGTCGAGAGCATGAGCAATATCGAGTACTACAGCACCAGCATGCGCTGGGGCGCGCGCATGGGCGACGTGCGCATGCACGACCGTCTTGATCGCGGCCGGGTCAACTCGCAGCCCATCAGCCGTTACGGCGACTGCAAGGGCGGCGCGACCGAGACCGCCGAGCACCTGGTGCGCGACTACGGCATCACCCGCGAGGAATCCGACCGCTGGGCCGTGCGCAGCCACCAGCGTGCCGCGCAGGCCTGGGCGGCCGGCCTGTTCGACAAGGAAGTGCTGCCGGTCCAGGTACCGCAGCGCAAGGGCGAACCCAGGCTTTTCAGCCGTGACGAGGGCATTCGCGAAGACGCCAACCTCGACGCGATGGCCCGCCTGCCGGCGATTCTTCGCGACGGCACTGTGACCGCTGGCAACGCCAGCCAGCAGAACGATGCCGCCGCCGGTTGCCTGGTGGTGTCCGAGGCGTTCCTGGCGCGCCACTCGCTGCAGCCCATGGCGCGCCTGGTGGGCTGGGCCGCGGCCGGCTGCCACCCGCTGCGCATGGGGATCGGCCCGGTGCCGGCGGTGGCGCGCCTGTTGCCGCGCCTTGGCCTGAGCCTGAGCGACATGGACCTGATCGAAGTGAACGAAGCCTTCGCCGGCCAGGTGCTGGCATGCCTGCGCGAGTGGGGGCTGGAAGACGATTCACGGGTCAACGTGAACGGCTCGGGCATCTCCCTGGGGCACCCGATCGGCGCCACGGGCATTCGCATTCTCACCTCGATGCTCCATGAGATGGAGCGCCGCGGTGCCCGCTACGGCCTGGAAACCATGTGCATCGGCGGCGGCCAGGGGCTGGCCGCGGTTTTCGAGCGCATCTGACAGCGAACAGGACTGAAAGGAACACACCATGACTTTTGCAAGCAACGCCCCCACGCCATCGGCGAGCGAACACCCCTGGCGCGAGCGGGACGGCCGCGTCGTCCTGCTGGCCTGCCGCCGGGCGGGCCATGCCGACCTGCATTTCCCGCCGCTGCCGCCGACCTCGCCGCTGTCCAAGGACTGCGAAGAGGTCGAGATCGCCAGCACGCCGGTGCTGTACAGCTACACCATCGTCCACTCCAGCCCGAAGCTGAACAAGGCGCCTCAGCCGCTGGGGTTGGCCGATTTCCCGGAAGGCCTGCGGGTATTCGCCCGGATGGACTACCCGCAAGGTCGCACACCTGCCATCGGCGAGCCGCTGAAGCTGACCATCGCGCAGACCGAGCAGGGTCCGATCTACACCTTCCAACCGTTCGATCAGGAGTAAGGGCATGAGCAAGCCTGTCTACATCTCGGGCGTCGACATGACCCCGTTCGGCCGTCATACCGCCTCCATGCAGGACCTGACCCAGCGCGCGGTGCTCGGCGCCGTCGCCGATGCCGGCGTGGAGCTCGGTTCGATCCAGGCGTTCTACGGCGCCAACGTGTTCGGCGGCATGGTCCTGGGCCAGGTGCTGCTGCGTGACCTGGGGCTCTCGGGCCTGCCGATCTACAACGTCGAGAACGCCTGCGCCAGCGGCGCCACCGGCGTGCACCTGGCCTGCCATGCCCTGCAGGCAGGGATCTACGACACCGTGGTGGTGTTCGGCGTCGAGCAGCTGACCGCCCTGGGGGGCGGCACCATCCCGCTGCAGACCAACGACTACATGACCCGGCTCTATGCCCGCGCCGGCATGGCCCTGCCGGCCATCTACGCGATGCGCGCCACGCGCTACCTGCACGAGTTCAATGTGGGCGCCGAGGAACTGGGCGCGGTGGCGGTGAAAAACCGTGCCCATGGCGCGCTCAACCCCTACGCCCAGACCCGCACCCCGGTCGGCCTCGACGAGGTGATGAACTCGCGCATGGTCTTCGACCCGCTGACCCTGATGCAGTGCTGCCCGTCGGCCGTCGATGGCGCCGCCGCGCTGGTGCTGACCACCAAGGCGCCGACACATCGCGCAAGGCCGGTGCGGATCATGGCCTCGGTGATCCAGTCGGGCCTCTGCGAAACCGGCAGCGACGACATCCTGGCCGCCGAAATCACCGCGCGCGCCGCGAGCCAGGCTTACCGGCAGGCCGGTGTCACGGCCGCCGACCTGGACGTGGTCGAGCTGCACGACGCCTTCAGTATCGCCGAGCTGATCTATTACGACGCCCTGGGCCTGTGCAAGCGCGGCGAAGCCCACGAGCTGCTCAAAAGCGGCGCCACCACGCTGGGCGGCCAGGTGGTGGTCAACCCGAGCGGCGGCCTGCTGGCCAAGGGGCACCCGCTGGGCGCCACCGGGGTGGCGCAGATGGTCGAGGCGGTCTGGCAACTGCAAGGCCGCGCCGGCGACCGTCAGGTCGATGGCGCGCAACTGGCGCTCACGCAATGCACCGGCGGCGGCATCGCCGGCGTCGATCACGCGGCTTCGGCCGTACATATCCTGGGACTGTGAGGAGCAACACCATGAACAAACAAGTCGCTATCGTTACCGGCGGTGCCCAGGGCATCGGTCTTGGCCTGAGCAAGGCGCTGCTGCGCGAAGGGTATGCCGTCGCCATCTTCGACCTGAACCAGGCCGCCATGGACGCCCTGGTCGCCGAGCACGACGACCTGATGGGCCTGCGCGTCGATGTCACCAGCCTGGCTGACATCGAGGCCGCCGTGGCCCAGGTCAGCGAACGCTGGAAGACCCCGGACCTGCTGGTCAACAACGCCGGGGTGACCCGTGACAAGCGCCTGGTCAACCTGACCGAGCAGGACTGGGACCTGGTCGTCGACGTCAACCTCAAGTCGCAATTCCTCTGCGCCAAGGCCGTGGTCCCGGGCATGATCGCCCAGGGCTTCGGGCGCATCGTCAACATTTCCTCGCGCGCCTGGCTCGGTGCTTTCGGCCAGGCCAACTATTCGGCCGCCAAGGGCGGAGTGGTCAGCCTGACCCGCTCGCTGGCCATCGAGCTGGCCAAGCACGGTATCACCGCCAATGCGGTGGCGCCCGGTGCGATCGACACGCCGATCCTCGACCCGCTCAGCGCCGAGCAGCGCGCCAAGATCATGGCGACCATTCCGGTCGGCCGTATCGGCAAGCCGGACGATATCGCCCAGGCGGTGCTGATGTTCGCCGATCCGAAATCCTCCTACATCACCGGCCAGACCCTGTACGTCTGCGGCGGTCGCTCGCTGTCCAGCCCAAGCGTGTAAACGCAGGAAAACCAAGATGGCCATTCAATTCAAGATCATCGAGCACGTGGCAGTGATCACCCTGGACGCCCCCGAGTCGCACAATGCGCTGACCATTGGCGACCTGCGACACCTGCGCAAAGTCCTCGGCGCGTGCCAGGACGATGACCAGGTACGGGTGATCGTACTGACCGGTGCCGGCGAGCAGGCTTTTTGCGCCGGTGCCAACCTCAAGGCCACGCTGCCGCCGGCCACGAGCTTTGCCAGCGGCACGCTGAAAACCCGTGAGGGCGACGCCGAGGAGGGCGGCTATACCCGGCTGATCGACCTCAGCGACCTGGAGATCTGGAAGCCGGTCATCGCCGCGATCAACGGTTACTGCCTGGGCGGTGGTCTTGAGCTGGCCTTGCAGTGCGACCTGCGCATCGCCTGTGAAGGGGCCTCCTTCGCGCTGCCCGAAGCCAAGGTCGCTAGCATTCCGGCGGTGGGCGGCACCCAGTACCTGCTGCGCGCGGTACCGGCGGCGGTGGCCATGAAAATGGCCCTGACCGGCGAGCGCATCGATGCGCAGAAAGCCTTGAGCATCGGCCTGATCAGCGACCTGGTGCCCCGTGAGCGTCTGCAGGCAATGGCCATGGAGCTGGCCGAACGCATCGCCGCCAACGGCCCGCTGGCCGTGCAGTCGATCAAGAAGCTGGCACTGCAGACCGCCCATATGGCCCCGCGTGATTTCGTCGCCCAGTCCAACCTGCACTGGGGCCTGCTGCGTGACAGCAAGGACCGTATCGAAGGCCGCGTGGCCTTCTCCGAAAAACGTGCGCCGCGCTACACCGGCGCCTGACGTTCTCACGCTTTGCGAGATAACCGACATGAATTTTGCTCCAACCGAATCCCAGGAAATGATGATCGATGCGGCCAAGCGCATGGTGCGCGACCGCATCGATCCGGTGCTGGCCCGCCATCCGCTCGACAAGCCGTTGCCCAAGGCCGCGATGCTGGACATCTATGCTGCCCTGGCCGAGCTGGGCATTACCGCCCCGCGCCTGCCGGTCGAGGTCGGCGGTGGTGGCCTGGCGATGCTCGATTACGGCCTGATCCTCGAACAGCTGCCGGCGGTGGTGGCGATCTCGCTGATTTCCCACGAAGGCACGGTGGCGCGCATCTACAGCGGCTGCCCGGAAGAAATCAGCCAGCGCTACCTGCCGGACCTGATCGCCGGCCGCAAGATCGCCTGCACCGCCAACTCCGAAGTCAACGCAGGTTCCGATTCCAACGCGGTCAAGACGCGCATTCGCGTGGACGGCGACAGCGCCTGGATCACCGGCCGCAAGATGTGGATCACCAACGCCTCGGTGTGCGACGTGCTGAACGTGTCGTGCACCCTGGGCGTCGATGAGCGCGGCCGGCCGATCGCCCAGCGCGCGCTGGTGGACCGCAGCCAGAGCGAGGTGGACGTGCGAGAGATCGGCGTCACCGGCCTGCAGCAGGGCCACCTGAGCGAAGTCGTCTTCGAGCAAACCCGGATTCCCCGCTGCAACCTGATCGGCGAAGCCGGCGATGCGGCCAAGACGCTGACCGTTGGCTGGAACGGCAACCGTCCGCTGATCGGCCTGATGTGCGTGCACCTGGCGCAGAAGGCCTTCGACATGGCCGTGGAGTACGCCAAGGTCCGCGAACAGTTCGGCAAGCCGCTGGCGGCGCACCAACTGGTGCAGCAGGACCTGGCGGACATCGAAACCCTGATCGTCACTTCACGCTTGCTCTGCTACCAGGCGCTCGACGCCATGGACCGTGGCCTGCGTGCCAACGGCAGCTCGGCGATGGCCAAGCGCTATGCCACCCAGGCCTGCGAACGCGCGCTGCACCTGGCGATGCAGGTGCATGGCGGCATGGGCATCACCGAGGAGCTGGGCATCGAGCGCATGTGGCGCGATGCCCGCATGTTCCAGGTGCCGGATGGCATGAACGGCATCCTGGCGCTCATTCAAGGCCGCGAAATCACCGGTTTCAGCGCATTTCGCTGAGTGACGCCGGCAATGACCACGGGAGAGTGTATGAGCGAACAGATGATGCAAGGCAAGGTGGTAATCGTCACCGGCGCCGGCCGTGGGATCGGTCGCGAGATCGCCCTGCAAATGGCCCGCCACGGCGCCCGGGTGGTGGTCAACGATGTCGGCGTCTCGGTAACCGGGCACGCCACTGACGAAGACCCGGCCCAGGAGGTGGTGGAACTGATCCGCCGCGAAGGTGGCCAGGCCATCGTCAACCGCGACAGCGTGGCGGACTGGGCCTGCGCCAACCGTATCGTCGAGGCCGCCGTCGACACCTACGGGCGCATCGATAGCGTGGTCAACAACGCCGGCATCCTGCGCGACCGGATCTTCCATCAGATGGCCCCCGAGGATTTCGAAGAAGTCGTGCGGGTGCACCTGTTCGGCAGCTTCAACGTCAGCCGCGCGGCCGCCAGCCATTTTCGCGCTCAGCAGGGCGGCACCTTCGTGCACATGACTTCAAGTTCGGGCCTGATCGGCAATGTCGGCCAGGCCAACTATGCGGCGGCCAAGCTGGGCATTGTCGGCCTGTCCAGGTCCATCGCCCTGGACATGGCGCGTTACGGCGTTCGTTCCAATTGCATCTCGCCTTTCGCCTGGAGCCGCATGGTCGGCTCGATCCCGGCCGACGACCCGGCCCAGGCCGCCCGGGTGGAAAAGATCAAGCGCCTGACCCCCGACGGCATTGCCGCGCTGGCGGTCTTCCTGTGCAGCGATGCCGCCAGCGCCGTCAACGGCCAGATTTTCACTATGCGCCGCAACGAAGTGTTCCTGATGAGCCAGCCGCGGCCCGTGCGCTCCTTGCACCGTGGCGAGGGCTGGACGGCTCAGGCCTTCGCTGCGCACCTGTTACCGGCGTTCGCGCCGTCATTCGTTCCACCGGACGTCTCGGCCAGCGTGTTTGGCTGGGATCCGGTCTGAGGAGATCACCATGGATTTCACACTTCCCAGTGAATGGGCAGCCTTCGGCGACGCACTGATCCGTTTCATCGAGCGCGAGGTCGAACCGCTCGAAAAGGAACACGCGGCGCTGCTGCACAACGAGCGTCACCTGTACACCGAGGACGGGCGCTACGCACCGGCCGTCAGCGAACTGCGCAAGCGCGTTCGCCTGCTTTCGGCCCAGGCCGGCTTCTACACCGCACTGAGCGACGAAGCGCTTGGCGGCGGTGGCCTCGGCGCTCAGGCGGCGGTGTATATCCAGGAGCGTCTGAACGCCTATGTCGGGCCGTCCCGCCACCTGATCCAGACCGTCGTCCTGCCGTCGCCATTCACCAATGGCCTGACGCCGGTGCTCAAGCACATGGACCCGGCCGTGCTCGACCTGTACCGCGAGGGCATCGCCAGCGGCGAGAAGACCCTGTGCTTCGGTCTGAGCGAGCCGGATGCCGGCTCCGACGTGTTCGCCATGCGTACCCGCGCGGTACGCGACGGTGACGACTGGCTGATCAGTGGCACCAAACAGTGGATCACCAATGCGCCGTATGCCGACTACGCGATGATCTTCGCCATTACCGACGAAGAGAAGGCCCGCGCCGGCCGCGGCGGCATCACCGGTTTCTTCCTGCCCACCGACACCCCGGGCTTCGCCGTGCCCAGCGTGATTCCGACCATGGGCCACCTGGGTGCCGACATCGGCATCGTCACCCTGGACAACGTGCGTGTTCCCGACAGCCATCGCCTGGGCCCGGTCGACCGGGGCCTTTCCGTGGCCCTGGACGGCGTCAATGCCGGCCGCGTCGGCATGGCCGCCGGTTGCCTGGGCCTGGCCGAGTGGGCGCTGCAGCAGGCCATCGAGTATGCCAAGGTGCGCAAGACCTTCGGCAAGCCGATTGCCGAGCACCAGTCAGTGCAGAACATGCTCGCCGAGTGCGCCATGGATATCTACGCCTCCAAGACCATGATCCAGCATTGCGCCTGGCTGCTCGACCAGGGCAAGGCGGCGACCAAGGAAGTCTCGATCATCAAGGCCTCGGCCACCGAAATGCTCTGCCGGGTCATGGACCGCTGCATGCAGGTGCATGGCGGCATGGGCCTGACCAACGAGCTGCGCCTGGAGGAGGGCTTCCGCTTCGCCCGCACCATGCGCATCCCCGACGGTACCTCGGAGATCCAGCGCCGCACGATCGCCAAGCGCCTGCTCGATGGCGACAGCACATTCCATTAACGACAACGATCACCGGCGCTCCTGCAGGGGCGCCGCTGGAGACAGCGATGGTCCATTTCCACCCGTACCCCACAGCAACGGATGTGATCGAGCGACCGACCGGCGCACTGTGTGTCGACCCACGACACGCGGCCCATGTGCCCGCAGGGCAGGTGCACATTCCCCAGACCAGCATTTTCTACAACCTGGAGGTGGCCGCCAGGCGTTATCCCGACAAGCCCGCCGTGCAGTTCTACGGCGCGGCCTACACCTATGGCCAACTGCTGCGCGACGTTGAGCACATGGCGGCGTACCTGCAGCAGGTGTGCGGCATCCAGCGCGGCGACCGCGTGGTGGTGTTCAGCCAGAACTGCCCCCAGTTCATCGCCGCCTACTACGCGATCCTGCGCGCCGACGCCGTACTGGTGCCGGCCAACGCCATGCTGCTGCTGGAGGAGATGGAACACATCGTCAGCGACAGCGGCGCCACCGTGGCCTTCGTCGGTCAGGAACTGGTTGCGCAGATCGCGCCGCTGGTGGGCAAGACCTGCCTTGAGCAGGTGATCGTCCATGCCTATGGCGATGCCCTGGGCGCGGACGATGGCGGTTTGAACCTGCCGCACTGGCTGCGCCCGCGCTCGCCGGCCAGCGTGGCGTTTGCCGGCGGCGTGCTCTGGAACGACGCGCTGGCCCAGGCCAGAATGCCGGCGCCACACCTGGCAGGGCCGGACGACCTGTGCATGCTGCCCTATACCTCGGGCACCACCGGCAAACCCAAGGCCTGCGTGCACACCCACCGCACGGTGATGACCTCCTTCGTCGGCTCGTCGCTGTGGCGCCCGACCAACCTGGGGTCGGTGTTCCTCGCGGTGGCGCCGCTGTTCCATCTGCTGGGCCTGCAGACCAATGTCAACGCGGCGATCTACAACGCCAGTACCATCGTGCTGATGGCGCGCTGGGACCGGGAAATCGCCGTCGAGCTGATCGAGCGCCATGGCGTGACGTTCTGGGCCGCGTTGCCGAGCATGCTGGTGGATTTCTTCTCCCAGCCCGGCATCGAGCAACGCGACCTGAGCAGCCTGGCGATCATCACCGGCGGTGGCGCGGCGACGCCGCAGCACATCAGCGACCTGCTCAAGGACCGTTACGGCCTGGAGTACATCGAAGGCTACGGGCTGACCGAAACTGCGTCGTTCCTGTGCACCAACCCGCTGGGCAATCCCAAGCGCGGCTGCCTGGGCATTCCGACCTTCGGCGCCGAGGTGCGCGTGGTCGACCCCCAGACCCTGCAACCGGTCGAGCCGGGCGAGGTCGGCGAAATCATCGCCCATGCCGCGCAGATCATGCTCGGCTACTGGAACAACGACAACGCCAATGCCGACGCCTTCGTGGTCATCGACGGCAAGCGCTTCCTGCGCACCGGCGACCTGGCCTGCATCGATGAAGACGGCTACCTGCACATGCGCGATCGCCTCAAGCGGATGATCAACGCCTCGGGCTACAAGGTCTGGCCGGCGGAAATCGAGGCCATGCTCGGCAGCCATCCGGCGGTGCTCGAAGCCTGCGTCATCGCCGTGCCCGACAAGCAGCGCGGGGAAACCGTCAAGGCCGTGGTGACCCTGCGCAGCGGTGCCACCGACAGCATCGACAGCCTGCTCAGCTGGTGTCGCGAAAACATGGCGACCTACAAGGCGCCGCGCATCGTCGAGATCGTCGACAGCTTGCCGAAGAACGCCACCGGCAAGATTGCCTGGCGCGAACTGCAGGCGCGTGAGCAAGCCAGGGCAGGTGCCTGACCCCCGTGCCACGCCGCTGCCAACGGCTGTGCGTCACCGACGGTAACGGGGTGACGACCGGCCCGGCACAGCGTGGGTAACGCAACACCGAACCGACCCGCAATGACAGATAAACGCACAACCAAATCACCCGTTCGGGTGTGAGCGCTCACCAGGCTCATGGCTAGCATGGGCACTCCACTTACTCACAACACCAGAGAAACCGCATGACAAAAACAACAATGCGCGGGGCCTTTCAACCCAGTCTGCTGGCCGCAGCCGTAGCCCTCGGGGCCTGTACCCACGCCCAGGCCGTATCGTTCAAGGTTGGAGAAGTCGAAGGCCAGTTCGACTCTTCGCTCTCCATCGGTGGTAGCTGGTCGACAACCAACCCCGACAAGCATTTCATTTCCAACGGCAACAGCCAGGGCGTCCAGGGCGGTGGTTCCTCTTCGCGCACCACCGACGACAACCGCCTGAACTTCCGGGCGGGGGAGAACTTCTCGACCATCTTCAAGGGCGTCCATGACCTGGAGCTGAAATATGGCGAGAGCGGCGCCTTCATGCGCGGCAAATACTGGTACGACTTCGAACAGATGGACGGCCACCAGCACTTCTACGACATCGACAGCTCCGGTCGGGATACGGCGGCCAAGTCCAGCGGCGCGATGCTGCTCGACGCCTTCGTCTACACCAACTACACCCTGGCCGATAACCCGGGCAACGTGCGGTTGGGCAAACAGGTGGTGAGCTGGGGCGAGAGCACCTTCATCGGCAATTCGATCAACAGCATCAACCCGATCGATGTCGCGGCCCTGCGGCGTCCTGGTGCCGAGGTGAAGGAAGGCCTGATCCCGGTCAACATGTTCTACCTCTCCCAGGGCCTGACCGACGACGTCACCGCCGAGGCTTTCTACCAAATTGAATGGGACAAGTCGGTCCTCGACAACTGTGGCACCTTCTTCGGTAACGACGGCGTCGCCAAAGGCTGCAACGACCGGCTGGTGGTGGCAGGCCTGGACCTCGCGCCGGGTGTTGCGCGCAACGTCGGCGGTGCGGCCGCCATCGCAGCCGGCACCGATGACGTCTACCTGCCGCGCGGCAAGGACAACGATGCGCGCGACGGTGGCCAATATGGCCTGGCATTGCGCTGGTACCTGCCCGAGTTCAACGACACCGAGCTTGGCGCCTATGCGATGAACTACCACAGCCGGTCACCGTTCCTCAGCGTCACCCAGATGAGGACGCCGCCGACCGCAGCCAACCCGTTCGCCGGCGTACGCAGCTCGACCTACTTCGTCGATTATCCGGAGGATATCCGCCTGTACGGCTTGAGCTTCCAGACCAACCTGGGCGGCACTTCGGTGGGCGGTGAAGTCAGCTTCCGGCCGAACATGCCGCTGCAGCTCAATACAGCGGACCTGTTGGGCTCGACGACCTTCACGGCGACCTCGCCACTGCTCACCACCGGCTTCGCCGGGCGTAACCTGGGCGCTACCGTCAATGGCTACAAACGCATGCCGGTGACCCAGGCCCAGGTAACGGCCACGCAGTTCTTCGACCAGGTCATGGGTGCCAGCCGCCTGACCCTGGTGGGTGAGGTCGGTTACAACCACATCGGTGGCCTGGGCAAGGCCGACGGTACCGACTTGCGCTTTGGCCGCAGCCCGGCGTTCGGCTCGGGTGAGCTGCCTGGGGTCGCCGGGGCTGCCGCCTGCCGCGGCACCAACGCCGGCCTGCCAAACGCCAGCAACCCGGCACAGGAGTGCAACGACGACGGCTTCTACACCAGCAACAGCTGGGGCTACCGCGCACGGGCCAAGCTTGACTACCCGAACGTGTTCGCCGGCGTGAACCTGTCGCCGAACCTGGCCTGGTCCCACGACGTGGAGGGCTTCGGCCCGAACTTCGAAGAGGGCTCCAAAGCCGTGAGCCTTGGCCTGGATGCCGATTACCTGAATACCTACACCGCCAGCCTCAGCTACACGGACTTCTTCGGTGGCGACTTCAACACCAACGTTGACCGGGACTACGTCGCGCTCAGCTTTGGCGTGAACTTCTAAGCAACATTGGCAGAGGAAATACGCATGAAAACAATAAAAATGCTGCGCACTGGCGCTCTGGCCCTGTCGCTCCTGGCCTCAGGTGTCATGGCTGCTGTTTCGCCACAAGAAGCTGAAAAACTCGGCACCACCCTGACCCCGCTGGGCGGGGAGAAGGCCGGCAACGCCGACGGCAGCATCCCGGCCTGGACCGGTGGCCTGAAACCCGATGCCGCACCTTACGTGAACAATTTCCTGAGCGACCCGTTCGCCAATGAAAAACCACTGTTCACCATCACCGCCGCCAACGTCGAGCAGTACAAGAGCAAACTGAGCGCAGGCCAGCTGGCCATGTTCAAGCGCTATCCGGACACTTACAAGATTCCTGTATTCACCAGCCATCGCACGGCCTCCAGCCCACAGGCCGTCTATGACGCGGCGAAGAAAAGCGCCACGACCGTCGAGCTTGCCGATGACGGTAACGCACTGCGCAACTTCTCCCAGACCCGCTATTACCCGTTCCCGATCCCGAAAACCGGCATCGAGGTGATCTGGAACCACACCACCCGCTTCCGTGGCGAGAACTTCCAGCGCCTCTCCACCCAGATCACCCCCCAGACCAACGGCAGCTATGCCCCGGTGCAAATGACCGACAAGCTGGGCATCCCGCAATTCATGCAGGGCATCAACGGCGGTGGGGCAGACAACGTGATCTTCTACTACAAGCAGGAAGTGGTCGCGCCATCGCGTCTGGCCGGTACCGTACTGCTGGTTCACGAAACCATCGACCAGGTCAAGGAGCCGCGCCTGGCGTGGGTCTACAACGCCGGCCAGCGGCGCGTACGGCGGGCACCGCAGGTCGCCTACGACGGCCCAGGTACTGCAGCCGACGGCCTGCGCACCTCGGACAACGGCGACATGTTCAACGGTGCTCCCGACCGTTACGACTGGAAGCTGATCGGCAAGAAGGAAATGTACATCCCGTACAACAACTACCGGTTGCAGTCGCCCAAGCTCAAGTACGACGACATCATCAAGCCGGGCCATATCAACCAGGACCTGACCCGCTACGAGCTGCACCGGGTATGGGAAGTGGAGGCCACCTTGAAGACCGGCCAGCGCAACATCTACGCCAAGCGCCACATGTACTTCGACGAAGATACCTGGAGCCTGGTGGAAGTGGATCACTACGACGGACGCGGCCAGCTGTGGCGCGTCGGTGAAGGGTTCGCGATGAACGACTACCAGCATGGCATTGGCACCTATGCCAGCATTGCCATCAATGACCTGCTTGCCGGCCGTTACATCGTGATGGGCCTGGTCAACGAGTCGCCGAAGGGTGCCGAGTACGGCGTGGCCATGAACATGAACGAGTTCACGCCGGCCGCCCTGCGTAACGACGGTATCCGCTAGGCGTTGTGCGAAAAGTGCATGTACCCATTTTCTGGGTGTAGGAGCGGGCTTGCCCCGCGATCGAATGCGAAGCGCTCGCAAACCCGGCATTGCGTGTAGCCAGGGATTGCTGCCGCGTTGCGGCAGATCGCGGGACCCGCCCGCTCCCACAGTACACACCCTAGAGTGGTCCTGGTTCCCTCCTGCGCGCCACCCGCCACCTGATGCGGGTGGCGCGCAGCTTCCCTCGCCGACCGATCATTGAAGTGCCCCGTGGCGACCCGCGCGGGGGGCGACTCGCCAAAAGCCATTGCGAGGTACTTCATGCACGGTTTCGGTCCCACTCCCGTCGCTGCTCGTAGCCAGGCCGCACGTCTGCCCAGGCTTCCTGCGTCGTACCTGTCACGTCCGCGCCTGCTGCAGGCCCTTGCCACCGGGCAGCCACGCCTGCGTCTGCTGTGCGCACCGGCCGGCTTCGGCAAGACGGCGTTGCTCTGCGAATTCCTCCAGCAGGTGCCCTGCGACCAGCGCATCGTCTGGCTGAGCCTGGCCGGCAGCCGGCAGACCGCCGGCGGCTTGCGCACGGCGCTGGCCCTGGAACTGGGGCTGGCGCCGGATATCGACGCACAAGCGCTGCTGCAGCGACTCGACGCCAGTGTGACGTCACTGTGGCTGGTGTTCGACGACCTGCCCCATGACCTTGGCGATGAACTCAACGAATGGATCGAGCAACTGCTGGCCCTGCCGGGCGGCAGGGTGCAATTGCTGGTGACCTGCCGTCGCCGTCCCGACTGGAATCTGCCGCGCCTAAGGCTTGCGGGCGAGCAGCTGGAGCTCGGCGCCGCAGACCTGGCGTTCCAGCGCGGCGAATTCGAGGCATTGGTCGCGCTGCTCAACCCCCAGGCCGACCCCAGGACATTGGAGGCCATCTGGCAGGACGCCGGCAGCTGGTGCACGGGCATCCGCCTGTTGCTGGATGCGTCCACCCAGGGGGGCACCCTGCAATCCCCGTTGTTGCAGGAATATCTCAAGCATGAGGTGCTGTCGCGCCTGACGCCTGCGCACTGCCAAATGCTGTATGGCCTGGCCTGTTTGCCCAGGGTCAGCGAACAGCTCTGTGACGAGCTGTGGGAAGGCGAGGAGGGCGCAGCGGTGTTTCGTCGCTTGCTGCAAAGCCAGGCGTTCCTGATGCCGGTCCAGGGGCATGCGAACTGGTATCGCCTGTTGCCGGCGGTGGCCCGGGCACTTCAAGGCCGGCTCGGCGAGCGGGCTACCAATCACCTGCGCCTGCAGTACTGCCGGCTGATGAGCGCCAGTGGTCACTTCGATGTCGCCATCGAGCAGGCGCTGCTGGCCGAACGACCGGAAGTGGCGGTCAGTTACATGCAGCGCTTGCGCCTGAGCTGGCTGATCAGCGACCGCAACCTGAACCGCTTCATGGTCTGGCGTGAGCGCTTGCCGGCCAGCCTGCTCGACAGCAGCCCGCGGCTGATCTTCCTGTGTACCAGGGCGCTGATGTTCAGGGGCCGGCTGGATGAGGCCGACGGCTGCCTGCGGCAGATCGGACGCTTCCTGCCGCACGCCGACCCTGCGTTCAACCGCAGGTTGCTGGCCAACTGGGAGGCCCTGCATGGCACGGTCCAGGCCATGCGTGGCAAAGGCGAGGCGGCTCGCCTGCATTGCCGGGCGGCGCTGGCGGAACTGACGCCCCAGGACTGGCTGAGCACGTTGCTTTGCCATTCGACGCTGGCGCGGGTGCAGCTGATTGCCGGCGATCTGTCCGACGCGCAGCACCTGTTGGAGGAGGGCGTGCAACTGGCCCGGCGCCAGGGCAGCCAGGACGGAGAAGTGCTGCTCAACACGGACCGCTTCCGCTTGATGAGCCTGCGCGGCGAACTGCAACTGGCCGAGGCGCTGCTGTGCGAAGACGTGCAGCGGCTGCAGGAACACACAGTGACGGACAACCCCTTGCTGGGCCGCCTGCTGTTCCTGCGTGGTGAATTGCTGTTGGCCCAGGATCGTCTGGATGAAGCTGAACAGGCGTTGCAGGAGGGCATGTTCCAGGTGCAGGACAGTTGTGCGCCGTTCGTGATGTCCGGCTACGTGCTGCAGATCGAGATCGCCGTACGCCGGGGCCGGCTGGAACAGGCCCAGGTACTGCTCCACGCCGCGGAACGACGCATGCACTGTGGGAATGTCGATGGCAGTTGCTACCTCGGCGCGATCGAGCTGCTGAAAATGCGCATCTTCGCAGGCCAGG
The DNA here is from genome assembly GCF_044769005.1 of Pseudomonas sp. NPDC090755. Lineage (NCBI taxonomy): Bacteria > Pseudomonadati > Pseudomonadota > Gammaproteobacteria > Pseudomonadales > Pseudomonadaceae > Pseudomonas > Pseudomonas sp. NPDC090755. The sequence continues at coordinate 137,937 of NZ_JBIVXC010000015.1, forward strand.
GTGCCTGGACGCAGGTGCTCGCCATCGCCCGTGGGCTGGAGGAGCACTTGCAAGGTCCGCGGCCGAGCTTGCCGCCCTTGCACCTGCCTACCCTGGCGCAACGCAACCAACTGTTGCAGGCGCAGGCTGAATTCGCCACGGGGGACAGCGCGCTGGCCGTGTGCCGGTTGCGCACGTTGCTGCAACAGTGCGAGCGGGTCGGGTGGCGCCGGCTGGGCGAGGAAGCGCAGGCGCTGCTGGCGACCTGCGAGCACCACCCTGCCAGCCCTACCTATAGCGTGCCGTCCTACCAGGATGCGCTGACGCCGCGGGAGATCTCGGTGCTCAAGCTGCTGGCCGATGGCATGTCGATCCGCGAGGTCGGCGACAGCCTGTTCATTTCGGTCAACACGGTCAAATCCCACGCCAAGAACATCAACATCAAGCTCGGCGCGGTACGTCGCACCCAGGCCATCAGTTGTGCCAAGGCCATGGGCATCCTTGCCTGAGGGCATTGCCTCCATCGACCACCCGTGCCGGGTGGCGCCGACGAGCAGGTGATGCTCAACCATGTGCGCCTGCCCACTGAAACCCAAATCGGCGGTGGGTCAACAACAACAAGAGGTGATGATGAGCACTTTTGACAGCCCGAGCGCCAAGGACATTCGCGCCATCCTCGACAAACAGCGCGCGGCCAGCCTGGCCAACGGCCCTTACAGCGCCGAGCAGCGCTGCAACCTGATCGACCGCGCCATCGGCCTGCTGGTCGAACATGAGCAGGAAATCGTCGATGCCCTGACCGCCGACTTCGGCCACCGCAGCCCGATGTTCTCGCGAGCCACTGAAGTGCTCTCGCCGCTGGCCACGCTCAAGCAGACGAAGGCCGACCTGGTCGAGTGGATGAAACCCCAGTCCCGGGCCACGGCGATCGGCGAGGCATGGGTGCAGTACCAGCCGCTGGGCGTGGTCGGCATCGTCACCGCCTGGAACGTACCGGGTGCCCTGTTCTTCAAAGGCCTGGCCGGGGCCCTGGCCGCCGGTAACCGCGTGATGATCAAGCCCTCCGAATACACCCCGCATACCAGCGCGTTGTTCGCCCGCCTGATCAGCGCGGTCTACGAGGAAGAGGAGGTGGCCGTGATCACCGGCGATGCACAGGTGGGCCAGGCCTTCTGTGCCCAGCCGTTCGATCACCTGCTGTTCACCGGTGCCACGGCTGTCGGCAAGCACGTGCTGCGCGCCGCCGCCGAAAACCTGGTGCCGGTGACCCTCGAACTGGGCGGCAAGTCGCCCGTGATCGTGTCGCGCAGTGCCGACTTCGAGTCGGCGGTGGCCAAGATCGTCGTCGGCAAGCTGTACAACGCCGGCCAGCTGTGCGTGGCGCCGGATTATGTGTTCGTGCCGCAAGAGTCCGTGGCCGCGTTCAGCGCGATCGCCAAGGCAGTGGTGGCGCGCTGCTTGCCGACGCTGATGAACAACCCCGATTACACCTCGGTGATCAACCAGCGCCATTACGAGCGCCTGCTGGATTACCTGAGCGAAGCGCGCCTGGCGGGTGTCGAGCTGGTGGAGCTGAACCCGGCCAACGAAGACTTCCGCCGCACCGAGCAGCGCAAGGTGGCGCCGACCCTGCTGATCGACCCCGCGGAGCACCTGCAGGTCATGCAGGAGGAAATCTTCGGCCCGCTGCTGGTCATCAAGCCGTACCGCCAGCTGAACGAAACCATCGCCTACATCAATGCACGCCCACGTCCCCTGGCGCTGTACTACTTCGGCAACGACGTCGCCGAGGAGGCCCACGTGCTGTCGCGTACCTGCTCCGGTGGTGTCACGGTCAACGAGGTGATGCAGCACGCAGGCATTCACAACCTGCCGTTCGGCGGTGTCGGGGCCAGCGGCATGGGCGCCTACAGCGGCATCGATGGTTTCCGCAATTTCAGCCACGCCAAGGGCATCTTCCGCGCGCCGGTAAAAACGGCTTGAGTCCAACCGTAACTCCCAAGGGAAACATTCCATGAAAGCAGCTGTATTCCATCAAGTGGGTTCACCGCTGGTCATCGAAGAAGTCGGTATCGCCAAGCCTGGCCCACGTGAAGTCCTGATCCGCACCATGGCCGTAGGTGTGTGCCATTCCGACCTGCACGTGATCGAGGGTGCCTACCCGACACCGGCGCCACTGGTGCTGGGTCATGAAGCGGCCGGTATCGTCGAGCAGGTGGGCTCGGAAGTGCGCTCGGTCAAGCCGGGCGACCACGTGGTGACCTGCCTGACCGTGTTCTGTGGCTGCTGTGCCCACTGCGTGACCGGCCACCTGGCCCGCTGCGTATCGCCGCAGACCAAGCGCGGCGCGGATGAAGAGTCGCGCCTGACCTACGTGCAGAAGCCGATGCCGCAGTTCCTCAACCTTTCAGGTTTCGCCGAGCAGATGCTGGTGCATGAAAACGCCTGCGTCTCGATCGACCGCGACATGCCGCTGGACCGCGCGGCGTTGCTTGGCTGCGCCGTCACCACCGGCACCGGTGCGGTATTCAACACCGCCAAGGTGCGCCCGGGCGAAACCGTGGCGGTGATCGGCTGTGGCGGTATCGGCCTTGCCGCCATCAACGGCGCCGCGCTGGCGGGAGCAGGGCGGATCATCGCCATCGACATGCTCGACGGCAAGCTTGAACTGGCCAGGCAATTTGGCGCGACCGATGTGGTCAACGCCAAGGACGGCGATGTCGTCAAGCGCGTGCTGGAGCTCACCCGCGGCGGCGTGCAGCATGCCTTCGAGTGCATCGGTCTGACGCAGACCGCCCAGCAGGCCTTCGCCATGCTGGCGCGCGGCGGCACCGCGACGATCATCGGGATGATCAAGCCGGGCTTGAAAATCGAAATCGACCCGATGCAATTGCTGCATGAGCGCAAACTGCAAGGCTCGATCATGGGTTCCAACCGTTTCCCGGTCGACATTCCAAGCCTGGTGGACTTCTACATGCAGGGCCGGCTCAAGCTCGACGAAATGATCGCCCAGCGCATCAGGCTCGACCAGATCAACGAAGCGTTCGACGAGCTGCGCCGGGGTGAACTGGCCCGTTCGGTGATCGTCTTCGATCAGTGATCGGCCCGGCACCCTTGCCAAAAACGACCGGCGTCGGCATGGCCGACGCCTTACACCTGTGTGTGGAGTGGTTTGATGGAAATTCAATTCACAACCGATGAGCTCGCCTTCCGCGAGGAAGTGCGGGCTTTCCTGCAAGACAAATTGCCAGCCAGGTTCTCCCGGCGGATCAAGCAGGGCAAGCGCCTGAACAAGGAAGACCAGGTCGAGTGGATGCGCATCCTCAACGATCGGGGCTGGTTGGCTCCCGAATGGCCGATCGAGCACGGCGGCACGGGCTGGAGCGCCGTGCAGAAGCACATTTTCGAGGAAGAGACCATGGCCGCCGGCGCCCCGCGGGTGGTCGCCTTCGGTACCAAGATGGTCGCTCCGGTACTGATCAAGTTTGGCAGCCAAGCCCAGAAAGCGCGTTTCCTGCCACGCATTCTTGCCAGCGAAGACTGGTGGTGCCAGGGGTATTCGGAGCCGGGCGCCGGTTCCGACCTGGCCGCGGTGAAAACCCGGGCGATCCGTGAGGGCGACCATTACGTGGTGAACGGCCAGAAGATCTGGACCACCCTGGCCCACTACGCCGACTGGATGTTCTGCCTGGTACGCACCAATCCCGAGGCACAGCAGCAACGCGGCATCTCGTTCCTGCTGATCGACATGAAGACCCCGGGCATCACCGTGCGGCCGATCATCACCCTGGACGGCGAGCACGAAGTCAACGAGGTGTTCTTCGACAATGTACGGGTGCCGGTGGAGAACCTGGTCGGCGAGGAAAACCAGGGCTGGACCTGCGCCAAGTACCTGCTGACCCACGAGCGCACCAGCATCGGTGGTATCGCCCAGAACAAGGCCATGCTCACCCACCTCAAGCAGGTTGCCAGCCGGGAAGTGCGCAATGGCAAGCCGCTGATCGAGGACCCGCTGTTCCGCGCGCAGGTCGCCGAAGTGGAAATGCAGCTGATGGCCGCCGACATGAGCAACCTGCGTACCTTGGCGGCCGCCCGTGATGGTGGCGTACCGGGGGCGGAGAGTTCGATCCTGAAGATCAAGGGCACCGAGTTGCGCCAGGCCATCGCCTACCTGACCAGCAAGGCCGTGGGGCCGTATGCGCTGCCGTTCCTCGAGGACGAACTGGGCTATGGCGACGAGGCGCTGCTTTATACCGACTACAGCACCGCTGCCACCTATCAGTACCTGAACACCCGTAAAGCCTCCATTTACGGCGGCTCCAACGAAATCCAGAAAAACATCATCGCCAAGATGATTCTCGAACTGTAAGGGCGCCGACCATGGACTTCAAACTGACTGAAGAGCAGCAGATGCTGCAAGAGACGGCGGCGCGCCTGGTGCGTGACGCCTATGGTTTCGAGCGTCGCGAGCAGTTTCGCCAGGGCGACAGCGGTTTCAGCCCGGCATTCTGGCAGCAGCTGGCCGAACTGGGCCTGACCTCGGTGCCCTTTGCCGAGCAATACGGCGGCTATGCCGGCAGCGGCGTGGAAACCCTGCTGATCATGACCGAGCTGGGCCGAGGCCTGTGCCTGGAGCCGTACCTGCCTTCGGTGATCCACGCCGGTGGGCTGATCCAGCAGTTGGGCAGCGATGCGCAAAAGCAGACGCTGTTGCCGCAAGTGGCCAACGGCCAGTTGCAACTGGCCGTGGCGCTGGAGGAAGCGCAGAGCCACTACCAGCTGCATGACGTGAAGACCCGTGCCGAAGCCGTCGAAGGTGGCTGGACGCTCAATGGTCGCAAGTCGGTGGTGATCGCCGGACAGTCTGCCGACCTGATCCTGGTATCGGCGCGGGTCAGCGGCCAGCAGGACGACGAAGCCGGCATCAGCCTGTTCCTTGTCGACCCGAACGGCGAGGGCGTGCGTCGCCGTACGTTCCCGACCATGGATGGGCGCACGGCCTGCGAGATTTACCTGGAAAATGCATTGGTCAGCAGCGCCGCGTTGCTGGGGGCAGAGGGCCAGGCATTGCCGGCCCTGCGTTATCAGCAAGGCCGCGCCATCGCCGCCCAGTGCGCCGAAGCGGTGGGCAGCATGGAGGCCGCCTGTGCTTTGACCCTGGACTACCTGAAAACCCGCAAGCAGTTCGGTCAGGTCATCGGCAAGTTCCAGGCGTTGCAACATCGTATGGTGGATATGCGCATCGAGCTCGACCAGGCCACGTCGATGGCCATGCTGGCCGCCTGCATGGCCGACCAGCCCGACAGCGTGGAACGCAGCCGGGCGCTGGCCGCGGCCAAGTTCATCGTGGTGCGGGCGGCGCGCTTTATCGCCGACCAGGGCATCCAGTTGCACGGTGGTATTGGCCTGACTTGGGAATACATGCTCTCGCACCATGCCAAGCACCTGCTCATGATCGCCCGCCAGTTCGGTGACGACGATCATCACCTGCAGGCCTTCTCGGCGTTGCTTGAGGTCGCCTGAACCCTTGCAGATGGTGTGAAAACACCCCGCCATGGCGATGAACAAACGCCCCGACTGGCTCGGGGCGTTTGCTTTTTCAGTGTCCAGGCTATCCACGACCTTTGTTCTTTACGGATTGTCGGGGGAAGAGGGGCAGGGTTGGGCTGTGAAGGCTGTTGGCTTATCCATTTGATGCAGCGACGCTGCCGGCCCCTTCCGCCCTTACGGCGGCCTACTTTTTTCTTGGAAAAAGTAGGCAAAACCGCCTGCTCCTGCATCCGGCCCTACGCTTCGCTTCGGGTCCCTTCGCTCCGGCGCCTTCCGGGGCCACGCGGCCTACGACTTGCTTCGCCAAGTCTACGGCTCGCGCTCTTCGGCTACGCCGAAGGTGCTACGCACCGGCCCCTACAGAC